>NZ_CP041036.1:1239609-1549512 GCF_006385555.1 Shewanella polaris
CTAGGCCGCTACGCTGCTAAGGTTGAACCGCTGGTCGACTAGGCTGTTGATTTTATAGCATCTATTCGCGAAGCGTCCTAGCAGCGTAGCGCTCTAGGCTCTTGCCATGGATTTTATCTTTGGCCAAAAATAGCACTGCCGATGCGTACCATGGTTGAACCGTTGGCAATAGCGATGTCCATGTCGCCGCTCATCCCCATAGAGAGAGTATCGACACTTGGATATTGCTGTTTGAGCTGGTCAAACAGTTGCTTTAATTGGCTAAATTCTTGTTGCTGAATATGAACGTCATCAGTGGCTGTTGGAATGGCCATTAATCCGCGCAACGTAAGATGAGGCAAGGAAGTAATAGTAAGTGCTAACGTAGCAACATCAGCAGCATTGACCCCCGACTTAGACTCTTCTTGGCTGATATTAACCTGAATACACACGTTTAATGGTGGCTTATTACTCGGACGTTGTTCATTCAAGCGTTGAGCAATTTTGTCGCGGCTTAGGGTATGGATCCAATCAAAATGTTCAGCGATAATTTTGGTTTTATTGGATTGTAATGGGCCGATGAAATGCCATTCAATATCGGGATAATCTGCCTGCAAGGCATTAATCTTAGTTTCACCTTCTTGGACATAGTTTTCACCAAATTGACGTTGTCCAGCTTGATAAGCGGCAATGATGTCACTGATGGGTTTGGTTTTACTCACAGCGAGTAAGATTATCTCGTTCGGTGAACGTGAACAATTTTGCGCCGCTTGATTAATTCTACTCTGGGCGATTGATATTCTGTCTGCTATTGTTGTCATAATGTTGGCTAAATGGATGTCTCTACAATGGAAATCACTGAATTACTCGCCTTTAGTGTAAAACACAAAGCATCAGATCTACATCTTTCAGCGGGCGTGTCCCCGATGATCCGTGTTGATGGTGAGGTGAGAAAAATTAACTTACCTGCATTAGATCATCAAGGCGTTCATAGTCTTGTATATGACATCATGAATGATAAACAACGTAAAGACTATGAAGAACATCTTGAAATCGATTTTTCATTTGAAGTGCCTAACCTAGCACGTTTTCGTGTTAACGCATTCAATCAGTCTCGTGGTGCTGGCGCCGTATTTCGTACTATTCCGTCAGACATTTTGTCACTTGAGCAACTTGGCGCACCAGACATTTTTAAGAAAATTGCCAGCTTTCCTCGTGGGTTAGTCTTAGTTACTGGGCCTACAGGCTCAGGTAAATCAACCACCTTGGCAGCAATGGTAGATTACGTTAATGAAAATCGACACGATCATATTTTAACCATTGAAGACCCAATCGAATTCGTTCATCAGAACAAACAATGCTTAATCAACCAGCGTGAAGTTCATAAGCATACCCATAGCTTTAACGCTGCACTGAGAAGTGCATTACGTGAAGACCCGGATGTTATTCTTGTGGGTGAAATGCGCGACCTTGAAACCATTCGTTTAGCCATGACAGCCGCTGAAACGGGCCATTTAGTATTTGGTACCTTGCATACTACATCAGCCGCAAAAACCATTGACCGTGTGGTCGATGTATTTCCCGAAGGTGAAAAGAGTATGGTTCGCACCATGCTGTCTGAATCACTTCAAGCGGTTATTTCGCAAACACTGATCAAAAAAATTGGTGGTGGTCGAGTTGCCGCTCACGAAATTATGATGGGTACTCCAGCGATTCGAAATCTTATTCGTGAAGATAAAGTCGCGCAAATGTATTCTGCCATTCAAACGGGTATGTCTCACGGTATGCAAACCCTTGACCAATGTCTGCAAAACTTAGTCAATCGTGGTTTAATTACACGCGAAGATGCAATGCAAAAAAGTTCGAATAAACAAACTAATTTCTAAGGAACTGGGTCATGGATGTTCGTCCATTTTTAAATATCATGGTTGAGAAAAAGGCGTCTGATTTATTTGTCACCGCAGGTTTTCCGCCCAGTGCAAAAATTGATGGTGAATTACGTCAACTTTCTGAAAATCGATTAACACCAGAGCAATCGTTGGTGTTTGTTGAATCGTTGATGAGTGATGCGCAAAAGAAAGAGTTTCACGACACCAGTGAATGTAACTTTGCTTTTGCGGCAAAAGATTTAGGGCGCTTTCGTGTCAGTGCATTTTGGCAACGTGAATCAGCTGGCTGCGTAATGCGTCGTATTGAAACTCAAATTCCAGAAGTCGATGACTTAAAACTGCCTGCTATTCTAAAAGACCTGGTCATGAGTAAACGTGGCCTTATTATTATGGTTGGCGGAACGGGTACTGGTAAGTCAACATCGTTGGCTGCACTAGTGGGTTACCGAAACGCGCATGCCCGTGGACATATCCTTACCATCGAAGATCCCGTCGAATTTGTTCATAACCATCGTAAAAGTATTATTACTCAACGCGAAGTGGGTATTGATACTGAGTCATTTGATGCCGCACTGAAAAGCTCGTTACGCCAAGCGCCAGATGTGATTCTGATTGGTGAAATCCGCACGCAAGAAACCATGGAATTTGCGCTGTCATTTGCTGAAACGGGTCATTTATGTATGGCGACCTTGCATGCTAACAATGCTAACCAAGCACTTGATCGTATTATGCATTTAGTGCCAGAAAGTAAGCATAATCAACTCTTATTCGATTTGTCATTGAACTTACGCGGCATTGTCGCGCAACAGCTTATTCCTAAATCAGACGGAACCGGCCGTCGAGCCGCCATTGAAGTGTTAATTAATACCCCTCGCGTGGCCAGTTTGATTGCAAAAAATGAGTTGCATTTACTCAAAGAAACCATGGGTAAGTCACGTGAACAAGGCATGCAAACGTTCGACCAAGCTTTGTTAGATTTATATGTAGAGGGTGAAATTAGTTATGCAGATGCATTACATCATGCCGACTCACCTAATGATTTACGTTTAATGATTAAATTACTGAGTAACGAAACAACCTCTTCGGGGATAATGGAAGGCATTACTTTCGATAAGGATTAATGTGATTTAAATCAAGAAAAAATCACTTTGTTAATCGAACAGCGTTTTATTAACGGCCGCAAGTCACATCTTGTGGCCTTTTTTTGTTAGAATGACTAATATTATTGTTAATAGTCTTGCCGTTGTTGTGGATGTTACGCTGACGGGAATACATTAAAATCTTTAGTTAGTAACTCTATACGTATAATTTCATTATACGTTACTCATTTTTATCACGCTTTATAACATTGTTCTTTCAAGGATGTTTCATGCAGTTATGGCAAAAAATCACCGTCTTTTCTTCGTTAATCTTACTTCCGCTTTCGGCATCGGCTGTACCAGTCACCGATGAAGTTGATATTGGCGGTGCAGTTCGGGTGAACTACGGCTGGAAAGACTACGACGACAACTCAAAGCTTGAGTTTGAATTATTCCGCGCCGACGTCAACTATAAGAGCAAAGATGGCTTATTTGCCTCAGCTCAGTATCGTTGGTATGAAAACATGGACGTAGTACACCATGCCTACATGGGATATCAATTTGATGAAGCTCAATCAGTGCAAGTGGGTGTAACCCAAGTCCCATTTGGTTTATTGCCTTATGCTGCTCATTCATTTTGGTTCGGCGCAACCTATTATCTTGGTTTTGAAGATGATTATGATGCAGGTATCCATTACAAAAATGAACAAGATGGTTGGCGCTATGACTTAGCTTATTTTGTCAATGACGAAATTGGCGACGGTTCTAATTATGATCGTTACTCATTTGACGTAGCGACTACAGCGACATCGCCATATGAAGAAGCGGGTCAAATCAACGCTCGAGTTGAGCGAGAATTTACTTCTGGTGAAGTCACTCATAAGTTAGGTGGTTCATTACAATACAGCCAATTAGATTTTATGGCTGATGCAGCTACCGTAGTGGGTGAAGACACCAATGGTCTTGCCGCTGCAGCGCATTGGCAACTTGACTGGAAACAATGGCAATTACAATTACAATATATTCATTATGACTATGATATAGATAACAGTGAACGTGTTGCGCTAAGTGCATTCCAATATCCATTTGAAATTGCTGCTGAAGCCGATGTTGCTACCGTTAACATTGCTAAAGCGTTTGACGTTGATTGGGGACCAATCACTAATGTCAATTTTTACAACGATTACAGCCAAGTAATGGCGTCTGGTCAAGGGCTTGATGACTCTATCCAGAATGTGACTGGTGTTGCCATCACTGCTGGTAAATTTTATTCTTATGTAGATTGGATTGCCGGTAAAAATATGTGGTTTGTTGATGGCCCAGGCGTTGGTATCAATAATGGTGATACTGCATGGCATTCTCGCTTAAATATCAATATTGGTTTCTATTTCTAACCATTTTTGATCTGAACTAAAGCTACTTGCGTATAGGCATCGATGAATTAATTTATCGATGCCTATTTTTTATCGATGCCTATAAATGTTGATAAAAGGATACATACAAATGATTAAATACTTAACGGCAATTGGTTTATTCGCATGTAGTAGTGTGGGGGCTTTAGCGGCAAATTGTCCTGACTATCTCAATGTTGAAGCGCGCAAATTACACTCCAAAGAAAACATTAATTTATGTGAACTCACCCAAGGCAAAGCCGTATTAATCGTTAATACCGCATCACATTGTGGTTTTACACCTCAATTTGAAGCGCTCGAAGCATTGCATAAACAATATGCCGACAAAGGTTTAGTGGTGATTGGGTTTCCGTCAGATGATTTTTTCCAAGAAGAAAAAGACGAAGCTAAAACGGCTGATGTGTGTTTTATTAATTATGGTGTCACGTTTACCATGGTTGCAACATCACCCGTTAAAGGCAGTGAGGCTAACTCAGTCTTTAAATACTTAGCGGACAAAAGTGCTGCACCAAAATGGAACTTTTATAAGTATCTTGTCTCTGGTGATGGTCAAAGTGTCCAGCAATTTAATTCGCGGGTTAAACCTGAAAGTGATGAGCTGAAAAAAGCGATTGAATCCATTTTATAATTGTTTAATAGTGCGGTTATTTCCTCAATGACTTAACTGAAAAATAACGACTCTAGTTTAAATGAGCATTTACCAGTGCGGGTTAAGTTAATTTGATGATAAAATCGATACCTAGCACTCTTTTTGTTTTAAATGAATGCGATACAATTTTCACTTAATCTCACGAGTAACTCATAGTGAGTTTAATTTATGAATCCATACCAATGACGGAGAAGATACTTTGGCTAGATTTTCAGGGCTAGATAAAGAAACCGGCCACAAAGCTCGTGGCAAAACTGGCATATTATTATTGAATCTAGGGACACCAGATGCGCCAACCAAATCGGCTGTTCGCACCTATTTAGCTGAGTTTTTGGCAGACCCGCGAGTGGTAGAAATTCCAAAATTAGTGTGGATGATTATTCTTCACGGCATTATTTTACGTACTCGCCCTGCTAAATCAGCAGCGCTGTATAAAGAAGTATGGACCGACGAAGGTTCTCCTTTACTGGCTATCAGCAAACGTCAACAAACAAACCTCGCTATGCTGCTGCAAGCACAAGGGCAAGATGCCAGTGTACATTTAGCGATGCGCTATGGTTCACCATCAGTGTCTAGCACGTTGCAAGATATGCATAAACAAGGCATAGACAACTTAGTTGTTTTACCTTTGTATCCGCAGTATGCCGCGCCGACAACCGCGTCTGCATTTGATGCGTTGGCCAAAGAACTAATGAAATGGCGTTATATTCCGGCTCTGCATTTTATCAATACTTATCATGACAACATTGACTATATTGATGCGCTTGCCGCGTCAATTCAAAAAGATTTTGACCAGCACGGTAAGCCACAAAAATTAGTGATCTCTTTTCATGGTATGCCAGAACGTAATTTACATTTAGGCGATCCTTATTACTGCTTCTGCATGAAAACGACTCGCTTGGTGGTAGAGAAATTAGGCTTTAGTGAAGACGACTACGTAGCAACATTCCAGTCTCGCTTTGGTAAGGCAAAATGGTTACAACCTTATACTGACGTCACAATAGGCAGCTTGCCAGAAAAGGGCATTACCGACATTGCCGTTATCTGCCCAGCATTTAGTGCAGATTGTCTCGAAACCTTAGAAGAAATTAAAGGTGAGAACCGCCTAGTGTTTGAACAAGCTGGTGGCAAAAACTTTAGATATATCGAATGTTTAAACGACAATGACGACCACATCAACATGATGGCAAATCTGGTAAAACCTTTTCTTTAAGTAATCTAGGCCGCTTCGCTGCTAGGCCGCTACGCTTCTAGAGCGGACTTTGTCCTGTTAGGGACAGCTTCGCTGATAAGATCCTAGGCTGCTACGCGGCTGGGCTGTTGATCTTATAGAGTCTAGCCGCGTAGCGTCCTCGAGGCCGCAGGCCGTTCTAGTCACTAGGCTTTTAGCTTTATCCTCGCCTCTGCTTTTATGATTTGTTAAACTCAAACAATGTTTTATTGCTAAAGAAATAATATGAGAATAGATCCCAATATCGCATTAGTTTACAGCACTGATAAAGGCCGTATTGATCAACCTAAACCACAAACCGAAATACCCACTGGTGACGGAATCGTGCGGATCCACAAAGATAGTAAAGGTCGAAAAGGCAAGGGCGTGAGTGTCATTAAAGGCCTAGCATTAGATGAAAAAGCCTTAAAAGAGCTCGCGCAGAAATTAAAGAAACAATGTGGTTGTGGTGGTACAGTGAAAGACTTCTGTATTGAAGTGCAAACCGACAATCGCGAACAAATAAAATCCATATTAGAAAAGTTGAATTTCACAGTGAAATTAGCGGGTGGATAATACAAAACGCTAAAGCACTCTTGAGGAGAGCATATGGATAATTTCAAAGACCACTTTTTAATTGCGATGCCATCATTAGATGACACATTTTTTGAACGTGCAGTGATATATATTTGTGAGCATGATAAAAAAGGTGCCATGGGATTAATGGTTAACCGTCCAATCGGCGTAGAGGTTGAAGATCTGCTTGAACAAATGGAGTTATATTTATCGCCAGAATTTTTGTTCTCCTTAGATAGCCAAGTACTCATCGGTGGCCCAGTGGCACCCGAACGAGGCTTTGTGTTGCACACTCCACAACCGCATTGGCTCAATAGCACCGAAATTAGTGAACACACTATGCTAACGTCTTCACGAGATATATTGGCGGCTATCGGTTCGAAAAAATCCCCTGAACATTTTATTGTAGCGCTTGGTTACGCAGGATGGGGTAAAGATCAACTTGAACAAGAAATTGCAGACAATACTTGGTTAACTATTAAAGCCACACCAGAGTTACTTTTCAGCGCTGATCACGAACAAATGTGGCAAGTGGCAACCCAACAACTCGGTTTTGATATATGGCAAATGTCCAGCCAAGTCGGTCATGCTTAAAAATAGGTTGTTTCGCTTCTAGGGCGGACTGCGTCCTGCTAAGATTTTATAGTATCTAGCCGCGAAGCGTCCTAGCAGCGCAGCGCTCTAGGCCGTTGCTTTTAAAGCGTCCTCTAAAGATTAAACAAAGAGATAAACATGCAACACCAAACCGTTTTAGGATTCGACTACGGCACCAAAAGTATTGGCGTCGCGATAGGTCAAGCCATTACTGCTAGTGCGACACCATTATTATCAATTAAAGCGGTTGATGGGATCCCTAATTGGGATGATATCGATAAATTATTAAAAGAATGGCAGCCAGATCTTGTGGTGGTGGGCTTACCGTTAAATATGGACGGAACCGAACAAGAAATGACTCAACGAGCTCGTAAATTTGCTAATCGAATTAATGGTCGTTTTGGTATCAAAATTGCCACTCAAGACGAACGATTAACAACAGCCGATGCCAAAGCTCGCTTATTTGAATTGGGAGGTTTTAAAGCCTTAACTAAAGGTCAAATTGATGCAGTGTCTGCGGTATTAATTATCGAAAGTTATTTTGAAAATCAATTTTAAGACTCTTCTCTGTCGTTACTAGGTTCCGTTTCGCTGCTCACTTGTTTAACAGGTAGAAGGCTGCGTTTCTAGGAACTGCATTGTCATAAGCTTTTATAGAATCTCGTCAAGTCGCTTTCTAGTATCAAGTTTTTGCTACTTCACCACTCTTTACTGTTTTTGTTTATTTATCGCACCAATATGGTGCGATCATTTGTTATCGTTGCACAATCCTCCACCTTTCGCACTAAAGTACTTTTTACTTGACGACTCAACGCCATTAAAATACTTTATACATATCAGTGTCTAAAGACTATTTGTACCATTAAGGTGCAAAGATTTTATGCTTGGCACATATCCTGAATCTATAATTACAAATTTAAAGCGCATAATAAGTGAGAAGTGTTGATTTGACGCACTAACTGTAAGCGAAGCGTTTGTTCTTTCGCATTGTACGCTTTTACTCCGGGTTGATTAAAAGGGCCATGATATGACAACACGACCACTTATCTTCACTGACATAGATGGAACCTTACTTGATCATTTTGACTATAGCTTTAGTCATGCAATTGAAGTGATTGAAGCTCTTAATGAGCGCCAGATACCGATTATTGCCAATACCAGTAAAACCTTTGCAGAAATGACAAAGTTACAACAGACCGTTGGCTTTA
Source organism: Shewanella polaris (assembly GCF_006385555.1). Taxonomy (NCBI): domain Bacteria; kingdom Pseudomonadati; phylum Pseudomonadota; class Gammaproteobacteria; order Alteromonadales; family Shewanellaceae; genus Shewanella; species Shewanella polaris. Next base: position 1,248,206 of record NZ_CP041036.1, read on the forward strand.
ACTCACCGTTTATTTCAGAAAATGGTGCCGTGATTTATATTCCGATTGGCTACTTTGCGCAACAGCCAGAAGATACATTTACCCAGGGATATTATTGGGTCAAAGAATTTAGCCAACCACGAGAATATTGGCTTAAACTGTTAAATGAACAAGCCCAAGCATTCAAGAATGATTTTGTTGGTTTCTCATCTTTGTCGGTTGAAGAGCTATGTGAACTCACCGATTTATCCCCCGACAATGCCAAGCTTGCACTTGTTAGACATTATGCAGAACCATTGCTCTGGAAAGGAGATGAAACCAGTAAACAAGCGTTTATAAAGTTGATGACCAGTGTTGGTGCACATACTTTGCAGGGCGGACGTTTTTTACATGTCGGCGGTGATACAGATAAAGGCAAAGCGATGAAATGGCTAGCCGATGTGTATACCAAACAATATGGCACTCCCGTAACCACTGTTGCTCTTGGAGACAGTGGTAATGATAATGCCATGCTCGAAGCCGCTGACATTGCCATACAAATTAAATCACCGACTCATGAATTTCCTACATTAACGACCAACAAAAAAACCATCAAAAGTACTGAATATGGCCCTAAAGGCTGGGCAGAATGTATTAATAAAACGTTACTGTCGTCATCCGTAGAATCACAGAACAACCCACTATCATCAGAAGGGGCGTAACATGGCCGATTTTTATCAAAATGGCATTGTCACTACAATGCATAATTTAACCAGACGTACCCACGAAGAGCTTGAGCAAGATTTAGTTAAGTTTTCAAAAACACGACCTTTAGGGTTAATTTTGCCGTCGTTATATTCAGAGTTAGAAGGCGACGCACTTAAAGATATCGTCAGCAAATTGAAAGAAGTGCCTTATTTAGACGAAATTGTCATCGGACTAGATAGAGCAGATCTTGAACAGTACAAACATGCGCTCAGTTTCTTTGGCGAATTACCGCAACATCATCGAATTTTGTGGAACGATGGCCCACGTTTACAAGCGTTGGATGCAAAACTCCAAGCGTTAGGCTTAGCCCCCAAAGAACTGGGTAAGGGACGAAACGTTTGGTATTGCATGGGCTATATATTGGCTTCTGGTAAAACTGAATCAGTAGCACTGCATGATTGCGATATCGTAACCTATGAAAAATCATTACTCGCCCGTTTACTGTATCCGGTAGCTAATCCACAGTTTAATTATGAATTCAGTAAAGGCTTTTACGCACGTATTTCTAATGGCAAAATTAATGGTCGAGTGTCACGCCTGTTAGTGACCCCCTTGATTAAAGCACTTAAAAAAGTCGTTGGTTATAACGAATACTTAGAGTATATGGACAGTTTTCGTTATCCATTAGCAGGTGAGTTTTCATTCAGACGAGATGTTCTTAACGACTTACGTATCCCAAGTGACTGGGGATTAGAAATCGGTGTATTGTCAGAAATGCAGCGTAACTATGCCCATAATCGTATCTGTCAGGTGGATATTGCCGACAATTACGACCATAAACATCAAGACTTATCTTTAGATAACGAAGATGCTGGTTTATCTAAAATGTCGATTGATATTACTAAAGCATTCTTTCGTAAATTAGCGACTCAAGGTAATACCTTTAGCACCGAATCGTTCCGAACCCTCAAGGCGACTTATTACCGTATTGCCTTAGATTATGTTGAAACCTATCATAACGATGCATTAATGAACGGATTAACCACTGACATTCATTTAGAAGAAAAAGCGGTCGAAATGTTTGCGCAAAATATAGTCACAGCAGGGCAACGCTTTTTAGATAATCCAATGGAAACCCCATTTATGCCAACTTGGAGCCGTGTGGTAAGCGCTATGCCTGACGTACTTGAACAACTAAAAGCTGCAGTTGAAGCTGATAATGCCGAGTTTAGTTAGCCTCAAAATCGATCTAAAGGACACCTTATGTCAGTAATGGACGGCTTGCAGCAAAAGCTGCAGCAACAACTTAGCAGTATTTACAATGATGTCGATCCTGACATAAGCACCACAGCATTAGCTGATCAACTCATCGAAATCATGCGGATCACTGAATATTGCCAAGTACCAGAACCTTTTGCAAATCATTGGTCTGAGAAAGACATTGTTATGATCACTTATGGTGATAGCGTGATCCAACAAGGTGAACGACCACTTACCACGCTAGCACAATTTATCGACAGCTATTTAAGTTGCATCAATGCAGTGCATATTTTGCCCTTCTTCCCTTATAGTTCAGATGACGGATTTGCCGTGATCGACTACTCAAGCGTTAACGAAGGGCTTGGTTCGTGGGCAGACATCAGTGCAATAGCGAGTAAAAAACGATTAATGTCTGATTTAGTGATTAATCATTGTTCCAGTCGGAGTTTATGGTTTCAGAATTTCTGTAAAGGTGAAGGGCTCGGACATGACTACTTCTTTACGGCGGATCCTAATGATGACTTAAGTGCGGTTGTACGCCCCAGAACCTCATCACTTCTGCGGCCAACAGAAACACCTACCGGAACTCAATATGTATGGTGCACCTTTAGTCATGACCAGGTAGATTTTGATTTTCGTAATCCGCAGGTATTAATCGAAATTGTCCGCATTATTCGTCAATATTTAGATGCTGGCGTGAGTATTTTTCGCCTCGATGCAGTGGCTTTTTTATGGAAAATAGTGGGCACTAAGTCAATTAATTTACCACAAACCCATAGTGTCATTCGCTTGTTACGAACACTCATCGAACATAGCCAGCAAGATGCCATTATCATTACCGAAACCAATATACCCAATACCCAAAATTTAACTTATTTTGGTAATGCTAACGAAGCACACTGTATCTATAACTTTTCGCTGCCACCATTGTTGATTAACAGCCTCATTACCGGCAGTTGTTTGTACTTAAAGCGTTGGCTTATGAGTATGCCGCCTGCACAAGATGGCACCACCTACTTTAATTTTATCGCGTCTCACGATGGCGTTGGCTTAAGACCAGTCGAAGGTTTATTAGACGAAGAGGAAATCACCACCCTAGTCGACACGATGAAACAATTTGGCGGTCAAATATCATCAAGAACCACAGAAGAGGGTGAACAAAAACCTTACGAAATGAACATCGCTTTATTTGATGCGCTTCAAGGCACCACTAAAGGCAAAGACCAATGGGGTATGCAACGTTTTGTGTGCGCTCATACCATTATGTTAGCGCTTGAGGGTATTCCAGGTATTTATATTCATAGCTTGCTGGGCACTCGCAACGACTATGAAAAGTTGGCAAACACATCACATAACCGTGCGATTAACCGCCATCGTTGGGAGTTAGAAGAATTAGCCCTGCAACTTAATGATACCAGCAGTGACCATAACCAAGTGTTAACAGCACTCACTGGTTTAATTAATATTCGAACTCAGCAAATTGCATTTCATCCCAATGCAACCCAGTTCACTTTGCATTTGGGTCTACAATTATTTGGCTTTTGGCGTCAAAGTCGTAATCGAAAACAAAGTATCTTTTGTATTAGCAACATATCAGATCAAGTTACCGACTTACCCATTAACGAGCTTAACCTTATTATTGCAGAAAACTGGGTCGATCTATTAACTGGAGAACCCATCGAAGACACCACCCAAACCATGCAACTACAACCCTATCAAACTGTTTGGATTAGCAACTAGTGCGCTACGCTGCTAGGTTCTAGGAGCTCGCAGGCTCACTAGAGAGCTGACTACGTCCGGCTAGGACAGCTTCGCAGCTAAGATAGACTCGCGTATGGCTAGGCTGTTGATTTTATAGCATCTAGCCGCGCAGCGTCCTAGCAGCGAAGCGTTCTAGGCTGTTCGCTTATCACCGCGCGTTATCGATATTTCCGTTTGTTATCGCTTTTATAAAATCTTGTTAACTTGACAATGTCTTTGCTCTCTATAAGCTAATAAATATTAATATATTGCTTTTGGGACCAATATGAAAAAATTACTTATTATCGCGACAGTCTTAATGCTGAGCGCATGCAGTACCTTAAAATCATCTTCAGACTTCGATCCATCGGTATCATTTGACCAATATAAAACCTATTCATGGGTAGTGAACAAAAATGACGTTGCAGGTTATCATTTAGACGGACTGATGGACCAACGTGTTCGCGCTGCTATTGAAAGTCAATTGAGTCAAAAAGGGTTCACTAAAACAGATAAGAAAGACGCAGATTTATTGGTTAATTACATCACTAAAGTTGACAAAAAAATCAATATAGATACCTTTAACACTCACTACGGCTATAACCCATATTATGGTCCTCGTTGGGGATGGGGTGGCAGTCTTCAAACCGAAACGACTGTGCGTGAATACGATGTAGGCACATTAATGGTTGATCTCGTTGACAACAAAACCAGTAAGTTAGTCTGGCGTGGTACTGTTGCAGACACAGTGCGTGAACAAAATACTCCAGAAGAACGCATTCAAAAAATCAATAATGCAATTAGCACCGTCATGATGGATTACCCACCAAAGCCAACTAAGTAGCCTTTAATACAAATCAAGCCTCGATTATCGAGGCTTTTTGCTGCCTTCTAGGTGACTTACGTGTCAAAGTAAACTTTTCAGTTTTCATGATTAACTGAGTGATCTATTTCTTTAGTCTAAAGAGCATAACTCAATACAATCTGGTATCAGTAAGGTTCAAACCGAGCTGAGCACATAAAGGTGTTGATGTCGGTAAGATGACTACTCACCTGAAGCGACTAAATAAGTACTCGTTTATCGACTTTATATAGTAGCTGGAAACAGGTTGAACGCTGTATTTATGGGCATTCAGAGCTAAAAAACCATTCAAATTGGTTGGTATTTTTGTTAATATCCCTAGCCGTGAATGGGATGTCACTTGCTCAGGCTGATGAGCAAATATAAACAAGCGAGTCATAATGAAATCTTGGTATTTACTGTATTGCAAACCACGTCATGAAGTTCGTGCTCAGCAAAACTTGGCTTTGCAAGACGTCGAGAGTTATTTACCGATGATCACCCAGCTAAAAACCGTACGTAATAAAAAGCAAATGGTGACTTCACCTTTGTTTCCTAGTTACCTGTTTATCTATTTTGATCCTCAAATTATTAGCGTAAGCAAAATCCACAATACCCGTGGAGCGAACCGTATAGTGGGTTGTAGAGAAGATATGACTCCCATCGACGACAGAATTATTTCAGCACTTAAAATTCGCATCCAAGAATATGTGCCACAAGAAGAAAAATCGTTAACAAAAGGTGACAAAGTTAAATTTGTCGATGGCCCTTTTAAAGACCTAGAGGCCATATTCGATGAGAATAACCCAGACAAACGCTGCCATGTGTTATTTAACATCATGGGGCAACAGAAGCGCATTTTAGTCGATTTGACTAATTTACAAGCGATATCTAAAAGTGACCAAGTAACGTAAATGGCCAATAAAGCAGAGAATAACGATATTCTTTGTAGGAGATCGACCATCCGTAAAATATCTGTTGATCGTTTAAAGCACTATTTCAAACCGAATTGGTGAGATTTTCATCACTTAAGTTGTATTTTTATTGTTTTGTCACATGCATGAAACGTTTATGCTTTTTTACTCAAGCATTAACGTGGATTTTTAAGTATAATTTCGCGCTTACTTGATGGTGGTTATGTATTTGTGACCATTAAAAACAACAATTTCGCACTGCGAAGGGCATTTTGGAAGCCGTAATCTATGGGCGGTAGCGTGCCTGAAAGGCAAAAGACAGAACAGTTTCTGTCTTTTAGTGAACGCCGAAGGGCGTCTCGCCCGCCACGCGGGTCGGTAGCGTGCCTGTTAATAATTGTCAGGAACAATTATTAACAGCTTTAGCTGGCCCATAGGGGAAAATACAGGACGTATTTTGTAAAGGCTTCGAATGAAAAGTTTCATTCGTAAAGTGAACGCCGAAAGTGATTGTCAGGAACAATCACTAACAGCTTTAGCTGGCTCGAAGAGAGAAGTACAGGATGTACTGAATCAGGGCGACGCCACGCGGGTCGGTAGCGTGCCTGAAATAGGGCGCTTCGGTGCTAGGACGACCTTCGGTCTGCTAGGGCGCTTCGCTTCTAGAACCCTAAAACCTAGAAGGACGTAGTCCGCCCTCTGGCGAGCCTGCGAGTTCCTAGAATCTATAACCTTCTTATAAAAAAATAATATTGGAGATACCTGGTGCTACATAAAACCAAAAATACATTAATAGCGGGCTTATCTGCCTTTATTATTTTAACCACACAAGTGCACGCCGTTACTCCAACCCCGCAAATGATCGAGCAGTTTAAACAATTGCCTCAAGCAGAACAGGAAAGACTTGCGCGTCAGTATGGTATAGACCCTTCAATGTTATCAGGCAGTGCCAATAGCTCTGTTAACGTAACAAACCCGAATGTTGTTGAACCTCGTCAAAATCAATTAAATGAACAACCAGAAACAGTTAAAAAGAACGAGTTTGATTTCAAACAAGACAGTGATACAGAAGAGCTAAAACGTTTTGGTTATGAAATGTTCGAAGGCGAACCTACTACGTTTGCTCCAGTAACAGACGTTCCTGTACCAAGTGATTATATGGTTGGCCCTGGAGACGTGATTAAAGTTCAGTTATATGGCAAAGAAAGCAACGAATACAGTTTAACCATTAATCGTGATGGCACTATTCAAATACCCGATTTAGGTCCTGTTTCGGTTGTAGGATTAAATTTTTCTGACTTACGTCAAGAATTGACTAAGCGTATAAAGCAACAAATGATTGGTATTGAATCAAATATCAGTATGGGCGAATTGCGTTCTATACGCATTTTTATCGCTGGAGATGCTTATAAGCCAGGGTCATATACTGTTTCAAGTTTATCTACCATCACTCAAGCACTCTTCGTGGCTGGTGGGGTCAATGAAATCGGTAGCTTACGAAATGTGCAAGTTAAGCGTAAGGGTAAGTTAGTTGGCTCATTTGATCTATACGACTTATTACTTCGAGGTGACGCCTCTGGCGACATTAACCTTCGTTCAGGTGACGTAGTCTTTATTCCGTCAATCGGTGGGTTAGTCAGTGTGGCGGGTGAAGTTAGACGCCCAGCTATTTATGAATTGAAAAAGAATGAAACAATTGCCAACGTCATCAACATGGCAGCAGGCCTTAAACAAGGTGCTTATCCAAAAAATAGCAGTATCGAACGCTATAATGATAACGGTTTAAAAACCATTGTTAATGTCGATTTAACGTCTAATAAAGGCAACAACACGTTAGCAAAAGCTGGGGATTATATTCGGGTTAAAAGTGCATCAAATCAATATGAAGATGCAATTACTGTCCTTGGTGCAGTTGTACGCCCAGGGAAATATCAATGGAAGCAACAACGAATTAGCGATTTATTACCGTCTATTTGGGGTGATTTATTACTTTCTGCGGATTTAGACTATGGTTTGATTATTCGTGAAATAAATAATCACGGTGACATTGAAACGTTACAGTTTGCGCCAGGTGAAGCCATTACGTCACCAAGGTCAATCCAGAATTTAGCATTGCAACCTCGTGATAAGGTAGTGATATTTAATTATAATGACGATACACAAAATCGTTTTGAGTTGAATGCATTAGTTAGAAAACGTGTTAGTAAAGTTGAATCACTTAAAGGTGACTCACTACTAGATGCAGACTTATTTAAAGCGGGATTCGAAACCTTAGATAATACCGTCACTAAAAAATATACCAATCAAATTGCTGGCGTAGCTTTAGCGGGTGCTGCATTGAATAAAGACCAATTAGCAGAAGAAACCTTAGTCGGTGATGAAGTTGCTAAGATGTTGTCTAATTTGTTTGAAGACCGCGACTTAATCAAACTCAGTTATGTTATGTCGCGAAAAGAATTACTGTACCCAATTGTTTCAAAATTAACTCAACAAGGTAGTGCACAACAAGGCATTAAAATTGTCGCCATTGCAGGTAAAGTTCGTCACCCAGGTATTTACCCATTAACGAATTTTGCAAAAGTAACAGATTTACTCAAAGCCGCTGGTGGGCTTTTAGAAGGTGCCTACACAGAGCGCGCTGAACTCACTCGCACACATACTACATCTGCAATATCCGATATCATCCATAAGCAAATTAACCTCCATGCTGTTATTAATGGCAATCAACAAGATAATATTGAATTGGAAGGTCGCGATATGGTGACGATTCTGACTACGCCAGAATGGCAGGAAAGAAAAGTCATCGAAATTAAAGGCGAAGTTAAATTCCCTGGTACCTATAACATCAGACGCGGTGAACAATTATCCGATGTAATCGCCAGAGCGGGTGGATATACTGAATACGCTTATCCTCAAGCAGCCGTTTTTGTGCGTGAATCAGTGCGAATGCAAGAAGAGTTAGAGATTAAAAAACTAGCAGACCAACTACGCCGTGATCTTGCTACCCGCGGAGTGTCAACAGATAGTAAAGCAACTAATTATAGCGAAACACAGTTGATGCTTGCAGATTTAGAAAATATCAAAGCAGTCGGCCGATTAGTAGTCGATCTTAATGCCATTAAGTTAGGCATTGCAGAGGCAGACCTTCAGCTTGAAGACAATGATGTGCTCTATGTACCTACCATTAAACAAACCGTAGCGGTAATGGGCGAAGTTCAGCATCCTTCAACGCAACGATATAAACAAGGATTAACACTAGACGATTATTTATTAATGTCAGGTGGTCCGAGAGAGCGCGGTGATGAAGATAGAGTGTATGTCATTAAGGCTGATGGTTCGGTAATGATGCCAACCACAAACATTTGGTTCAATACCGATTCACAAATTTCGGCTGGCGACACTGTTATTGTGCCTCTCGATACAGAGTACAAAGATAACTTAACGCTTTGGTCGCAAGTTACTCAGATTATTTATAATACTGCTGTAGCATTTGCTGCTGTATCAGGGATCTAATAACTGGAGGTTCTAGAAACTCGCAGGCTCGCCAAAGGGCGGACTACGTCCTTACGGCTTTTGGGTTAATCGTCCAGCGTAAACCGAATTAGTTAAACTCAGATTGTTTCTATATCAACCAAGGATGGTTATGAAATTTCAAAAACTTGAAGTGTGGCAGTTGAGCTATCAACTTTCACGATCAATATATATAGAGACTAAAGAGTTACGAGATTTTGGGTTTAAAGATCAAATTACTCGTTCTGGCCTCTCCGTTCCTTCAAATATTGCTGAAGGAATAGAACGTCAGGGCACAAAAGAACAAATACAGTTTCTGTATATTGCTAAAGCATCACTAGCAGAGTCCATGACACAGGCAATGATAGGGAAAGATATAGGCTACCTTGATTCAAATTTTGTTGACGATTTACTCGTTAAATCAGAAAAAATAGCGGCAATGATTGCTGGATTAATCAAATCGATTAAAAAGCGCAACCTGGAGCGTTAAATAAAGCGTGCAGTAGTCTGTGGTCATTACCCGTAAGCGAAGCGTTCAGTAGGAAGCTTGCGACCGTTCCGAACACCGTACACTGTTCACCGTCAGCAAAGCGTTCCGTAAGGAAGCTTGCGACCGTTCCGAACACCGTACACTGTTCACCGTCAGTAAAACGTTCCGTAAGGAAGCTTGCGACCGTTCCGAACACCGTATACTGTTCACCGTCAGCAAAGCGTTCCGAAATCTGTAATCGATTTTCTGTAACCCGTAAGCGAAGCGTTCAGTAAGGAAGCTTGCGACCGTTCCGTAAACCGTACTCGAAACTTAAAACAAAGAGACAAACGTTAAATGTCCAATGAAATAAACCAATATAAACAAGATCACCAATTTCCACAGGTTTCGGCTAGTGACGACGAAATTGACCTTCGTGAGTTATTTTCGGTGATCTGGCAAGGCAAGTGGTTAATTATTGCAATCACGTTTATTTTCGCTGTAGCCTCAGTTGTATTTGCGATTAATCAGCCAAATATCTATAAGTCAGAAGCCTTGTTAGCACCGGCTGATTCAGAGCAAGGTGGTGGCGGTTTAGCGGCACTTGCTGGGCAGTTTGGTGGTTTAGCAAGCATGGCAGGTATCAACTTGGGTGCTGGTGGTGTAGATAAAACACAAATGGCAATAGAAGTGATGAAGTCACGCCAATTTACCAGTAACTTTATCCAAAAACATAATATTTTACCTGACTTAATGGCTGCTAAAAAATGGAATATGGCTGATAACTCAATTAGCTACGATGACGAAATATATAATTCGGTTGAAAGCAAATGGTTGCGCGAAGTAAAACTGCCATACAAATCTGAACCGTCAATGCAAGAAGCCTATAAAGTATTCAGTAAAATCATTGCCATTAACGCAGCAAAAGACACTGGTATGGTAACCGTTTCTGTCGAACATCTTTCACCAACTGTAGCTCATCAATGGGTTAATTGGTTAGTGCAAGATATTAATAAAGAAATGAAAGACCGCGATGTTGCTGAAGCAACTCGCAGTACAATATTTTTGAAATCTCAAATTCAACAAACAAAGATTGCAGACATTCGCTCAATTTTATACAAACTTATCGAAGAGCAAGCGAAAACAATTATGTTTGCCGAAGTACGCGATGAGTACGTATTTAAAACAATTGATCCAGCGTTAATACCAGAAGAGAAATCAAAGCCTAAACGAGCGTTAATCTGTGTGTTAGGCACCATGCTAGGTGGCATGTTAGGTGTCATGTTTGTATTAATTAGGTATTTTGTTAGAAAAGAGAATTAAGACTCTTTGCTTTATAGTTATTAGCAGCGAAGCGCTCTAGCAATCTAGGCTCAACTCTTTATTTACCTATTGGGACTGTTTTCAAGAAAACAGCGAAACCTGAGTTGTATGCGGGTTAGCGAAGATTGACGTGTCTCAAAATGGATTAAATGTGTCTCATCATCCTAATTATTAGTGAGTGTAGATGTTGAAAATATTCAACATTAGTTAAAAATATGACTTATAAAATTGAAATCATGCCATCAGGTATATCATTTGAAAGTGAATCTAATATTTTAGATGATGCAATAGCTCAGAATATTTACCTAGAGTATAGCTGTAAAAGTGGTGACTGTGGTGTTTGTTCTGCTGATGTTTTATCTGGTGTTGTTATTAATGAAAATGGTAAAGCTGTGTCATCGGGTAAAGTTCTAACATGCAAATCGAGAGCAGAAACAAATATAACACTAAAGGCGAATTACTTTCCTGAGCTGTCAAATATTAAGCAACAAACAATTCCATGCAAGGTTTCGAGTGTTACTTATACAACAGATGATATTGTTATTTTAACTTTTAGATTCCCGCCTTCGCTTCTGTTTGAATATCTTCCTGGTCAATATATAGATTTAAGTTTTAATGGGATTAAGCGTAGTTATTCTATCGCAAATGCTAATGTTACAGGGAAGGGAATCGAATTACATATACGTAAAGTACCAAATGGAAAAATGTCAACACAGATTTTTGGTCAAGTGAAAGTAAATCAGTTAATGCGTATGGAAGGGCCTAAAGGAACATTCTTTGTACGGGATAATATTAAACCGCTTATATTACTTGCTACAGGTACTGGTATTGCACCTATCAAAGCGATAGTTGAAAATTTAGTTCATTCTGGGGATGAAAGAGAAATTAATATTTATTGGGGGATGCAATATAAAGGCGAACTTTATTGCACAGAGCTTTTTGCGTTAGCAAAAGCCTATAAACATATAAATGTCACCCCAGTGCTATCACGTGAAGAAACCTATATAGGTTGTAAAGGCTATGTGCAAGACATAGTCTGTGACACCTTCGATTCGTTAATTAAATACGAAGTATATGCATGCGGTTCTCTTAGCATGATTAATGATGCAGCTAAAAAATTCAAAGAAAGGCAGTTACCATCGGATTCTTTCCATTCTGATGCATTTACTCCCGCAAAACAGATTTAATCTAGGAGATAAAATAAAAATGAAAGCAGTTATTTTAGCCGGAGGCTTAGGGACACGCTTAAGTGAAGAAACCTCATTAAAGCCCAAACCAATGGTTGATATTGGTGGCAAACCCATTCTGTGGCACATCATGAAAATGTATTCAGCACATGGTATTAATGATTTCATTATCTGCTGTGGTTATAAGGGGTACGTTATCAAAGAGTACTTTGCCAATTACTTTTTGCATATGTCAGATGTCACCTTTGATATGAACGAAAACGAAATGAAAGTTCATCATAAACGAGCTGAACCATGGACTGTGACTTTAGTTGATACTGGTGATGACTCCATGACAGGTGGGCGTTTAGGTCGTGTTGGTGATTATCTAAAAGATGAAAAAGAATTCTGTTTTACATATGGTGATGGTGTTTCAGATGTAAACATTACTAAAAGTATTGCTTTTCATCGAAGTCATGGAAAAAAAGCAACTTTAACAGCAACATTCCCACCAGGACGTTTTGGTGCATTAGACATTACAGCTGGGAAAGTTAATAGTTTTCAAGAGAAGCCCCGTGGTGACGGAGCTATGATAAATGGTGGTTTCTTCGTCTTATCTCCTGAAGTGCTGAAACTTATTGATGGTGATAGTTGCACTTGGGAACAAGAACCTTTGAAGGCATTAGCTGAAGATAACGAATTAATGGCCTTTGAGCATCATGGTTTTTGGCAACCAATGGATACATTGCGTGATAAAGTTCATCTAGAAAATCTTTGGGATTCCGGCAAAGCACCTTGGAAAATTTGGGAGTAAACGATGAATCCAAATTTTTGGAAAGGTAAAAAGGTCTTTATGACTGGTCATACTGGCTTTAAAGGTAGTTGGCTTTCGTTGTGGTTACAGGAAATGGGCGCAGTAGTTAAAGGATACGCATTAGCAGCGCCGACAACACCAAGCTTATTTGAAGAAGCTAATGTTGCAGAGGAAATGGTATCTGAAGAAGGTGATATTCGTGATTTTTTACACCTTAGAGAAAGCATTCAAAACTTTAAACCTGAAATCGTTTTCCATATGGCAGCCCAGCCATTGGTGCGCCAATCCTATGATGACCCAATAGAAACGTATTCTACTAACGTAATGGGTACCGTTTACTTACTAGAAGCGATTAGACAAGTTGGTTGTGTTAAGGCTGTTGTTAATATAACCAGCGATAAATGCTACGAAAACAGAGAGTGGGTTTGGGGTTACCGTGAAGACGAAGCTATGGGCGGATATGATCCATACAGTAACAGCAAAGGCTGTGCCGAATTAGTCGCATCATCATATAGACAATCATTTTTTAATGCAGACAAATATCATCTTCATGGTTGTGCCCTTGCATCCGTTCGAGCAGGTAATGTAATCGGTGGTGGTGATTGGGCGGCAGACCGACTTATTCCTGATATGTTACAAGCTTTTTCCGCAAAAAAAACGGTAGAAATACGTAGTCCACATGCTATTCGCCCTTGGCAGCATGTACTAGAACCGTTATCTGGATATATCACTGTGGCTGAACATTTATTTGAGCACGGCCCTGAATTTGCTCAGGGATGGAATTTTGGCCCAAGAGATGAAGATGCCCAACCTGTTCAGTGGCTTGTTGAAAAGTTAGCTCAACAATGGGGTGGAAATGCCAGTTGGTATTTATCTGATGGTGAACATCCTCATGAAGCGCATTACCTAAAATTGGATTGTTCCAAAGCCAAAATGAAATTGAATTGGCAACCAATATGGGGACTTGAAGAAACTTTAGATCGTATTGTTAAGTGGCAGAAAGCCTGGCTTGCCGGCGAAAATATAAAACAACATACAATTTTTGAAATTAGAGAATACATTGCAGCAAGAGTGGGAAAATAAAATGTCAAAAGAATTAATTAGAAAACAAATAGCAGACTTAGTAGACCAATATGCTGCAATAGAATATGCACCAAAAATATTCATAGCGGGTGAAACCGTCGTACCACCATCAGGTAAAGTGTTAGGTGCAAATGAGCTTAAAATGATGGTCGAAGCCTCGTTGGATGGATGGTTAACTACTGGCCGTTTCAATGATGCATTTGAAAAGCGACTAGGTGAATACCTTGGTGTACCATATGTATTAACCACTACGTCGGGTTCATCGGCTAATTTGTTGGCATTGACGGCGTTAACTTCACCAACGTTGGGCGAGCGCCAATTAAAGCCAGGTGATGAGGTTATTACTGTTGCTGCTGGTTTCCCTACAACCGTTAATCCTACAATCCAGAATGGTTTAGTGCCGGTTTTTGTTGATGTTGACATTCCAACCTACCAAATCAAGCCAGATATGATTGAAGCAGCTGTAACTGACAAAACAAAAGCTATCATGGTGGCGCATACATTAGGTAATGTATTTGATTTAACTGAAGCACGCCGCGTTGCTGATAAATATAACCTTTGGTTAATTGAAGATTGTTGTGATGCCCTCGGTTCAACTTATGACGGTAAGATGGTTGGCCAATTTGGTGATATAGCCACCGTCAGTTTTTACCCGGCTCATCATATCACCATGGGTGAAGGTGGTGCGGTATTTACCAAAAACAAAGAACTTCGAAAGTTAATTGAATCATTCCGTGATTGGGGCCGTGATTGTTATTGTGCTCCAGGATGTGATGACACTTGTGGTAAACGTTTTGACCAGCAGTTAGGCACTTTGCCGCAGGGATATGATCATAAATATACCTATTCTCATCTTGGTTACAATCTGAAAATCACTGATATGCAGGCAGCTTGTGGACTTGCACAGATGGACAGTGTTGAAAAATTTGTTGAACAACGCAAAGCGAACTTTGTTTACCTTAAAGATGGGTTAGCTAGTTGCGAAGAGTTTATTATTCTTCCAGAGGCTACTGAAAAATCTGACCCATCATGGTTTGGCTTTCCTATAACGATTAAACCAGATAGTGGCATCGCCCGTGTTGACTTATTGAAGTTTATGGATCAATTCAAAATAGGTACACGTTTATTATTTGCTGGTAATTTAACACGTCAACCATATTTTGAAAATGTTGAGTATCGTGTTGTAGGTGAATTAACAAATACAGATATTATTATGAACCATACCTTCTGGATCGGTGTTTACCCAGGCTTATCTAAGCAACACTTGGATTTCATTATTCAGAAATTTGAAGAATTTTTTGGTTTAAGTTTTTAATAAAAAAAAGGGGCGTTAGCCCTTTTAAGACTCGGTTATGAACATATTAATTTATGGTGCAACAGGTTATATTGGAAATAAGCTTGTCGAATATTTGATGGCACAAGGTTACT
Organism: Shewanella polaris; assembly: GCF_006385555.1. Taxonomy (NCBI): domain Bacteria; kingdom Pseudomonadati; phylum Pseudomonadota; class Gammaproteobacteria; order Alteromonadales; family Shewanellaceae; genus Shewanella; species Shewanella polaris. The sequence goes on from NZ_CP041036.1 coordinate 1,263,420, forward strand.
GTATAGGTAATGTCAGTAGGCGTATATCACCTATTGCTGGTGTAAATAATTATTTATTCGATGATGATGTTGAAATTATACTATCTAAATTTAAGCCTCATAAAATTATTTACATGTCTGCTTGCTTTGATAATAATAACATAGCAAGTATTATTGATATAAATGTTAAAAAACCACTGGAGATATTAAAAGTACTTGAAATTAATAGTGATATTGAATTTATTTATATTGGTAGTTATTGGCAATTCGGAAATATTGATAATAAAAATATAGCAATAGATTTATATTCCGCATCAAAAAAAGCAATTGTACCATTTTTGGATTTTTACAATACTTACACGAAAGTATTGTGTAAAGAGATTGTATTATATGGAACTTATGGCGAAAGTGATGGCCGAGGAAAACTTTTAGATTACTTAATAACAATGTCAAATAAATGTCAAAAAGTCGCTTTAACGGAAGGCTTGCAAGAGTTAAACCTTGTTAATGTTGATGATATTTGCGTTAATATCGAAAAAATAATGCAAATTACAAAAAAAAATAAATTTCAGATTCTATCAGATTCATCTTATACTCCAAGGGAGTTAGTTGAGATTATCCGTAAGTACCAACCAATTGAAGTTAGTTTTGGTGAATTAGATTATAGGTCCGTAGAACTGATGACATTGTGGATGAATTCAAATTATACGCAGATTTATACGGAAGATAATATTGAAAGTTACATCAAAGCTAAGTTAACAAATGTCTAAATTATTAACAAACTCGTTTATATATACGGTTTTAGCTATTTTTGAGAAGGGCCTCGTATTTTTTATGATGCCTATTTATACCGCTTACCTGTCACCAGCTGATTTTGGTTCATATAGCTTAGTACTCGCTATAAATGCATTTCTTATTTTGTTGTATACTTTTTCTTTAGAAAATGGACTTGGGAAATTTTATTATGATTTCAAAGCTGATGAGGAAAAAGTTAGAGAGCTATTTGGCACAATATTTACAACAGTATTATTAATATCATTTATATTCACTCTGTTATTCTATTTTTTTTATAACGATTTGTTTAATGTCTTTTCTAATAATGATGATTTGCATCACAACTTAAAAATTGGACTTGCTTGTATTGCATTTTATCCAGCTTATTCAATATTAAAACGCATGTATCAAGTAAAACAAGAATCAAAAAAGTTTGGTTTTCTTAGTTTTCTGTATACATTGTTGCTTATAATGATGAATCTTGTATGTATTATACTTTTAAATTTAAAGTCAGAGGGTTTGTTGTTTGGGTTACTATTTACAAATATAGTTTTTTTTAGTTATTCAATTTTTAATTTTTATAAGAGTAATGGTTTTTATTATAATTTTGAAATATTAAAAACAGTATTAAAATACTCACTACCGTTATTTCCACATAGCGTATCGAATATTGTAACGACTATGTGTGATAGGATATTTGTAGGTTATTTTCTTACCTTAACAGCTGTAGGATTGTATTCAGTAGCAAGCCAAATTAGTATGATTTTTAGTGTATTAATAGGATCATTTACTATGGCATATGGCCCCTTTTTTTTTGAAAAGATGAAAGGGTCAGCAACCGATAAAACGGAAATAATAAAAATCGCACATACTGTAGTACCTATTTTTTGTTTATTTGGCATTGGTTTTAGCCTTTTTTCGAAAGAGATTGTAATGCTAATGGCTACAGATGCATATCTTGAAGCATATAATTACGCAATGATATTAATATTTGTTTTTGTATTTCAATCTGTATATATATTTACTGCTGGGCCTTTATTGATAAATTCGACAACTAGATATGCTGCTATAAGTATATTCGCTGCATTATTAAATATATTTTTAAATTATATTCTCATACCTATCTATGGTATCTATGGTGCGGCGGTAGCGACATTAATACAGAAAATTATTGCTGTTATTTTATATAGTTATTTAGGGTACAAATCAACAGATAAATTAGAATTTAATTTTCGATATTTAATTTTGTTGCCCGTTTTATCTTTTGTTATTGTGTTTACCCTATCGCCTTTATTAAATCAACAGGCTTTATATATAAGTATATCCGCTAAGGTTTTAATTATATTGTTTTGCACCGTTATACTGTTGTTGACTAATAGCTATATCTATATATTCTCAAAAAAGTTTTACTTTAATATAAGAAAAAAAATAAAATGAAAAAATTAATTTCTATATGTATTCCAACATATAATCGCTGCGCTAAAGTAAAACTTGCAATTGAATCTGCTTTAAGTGTAAAAAGTGAATTAATAGACATCATTGTTATGGATAATTACTCCCCTGATAATACTTGGTCTGAGATAAATAAATTAGATGATAGTCGCTTAAAGGTTTTTAGACAGGGAAAAAATATAGGTTTTTGTGGGAACTTATTAGATGTGGTATCAAAAGCTGAAACTGATTTTGTTTTTTTACTCAGTGATGACGATTTAATTAACCCTAAGTATGTTGAAAAAATTATTGAAGAGGGCCTGCTAGATTCTTGTGCTACAGGTATAATATATGGCAGTATTTTTAATACCCATAAGAATAAATTTTATTCTGAGTATTCAAATTCACTTTATAACCGTCTAAGTGGTATTTCCGAGGTTGCAGTTAAACATTCATACATGTCTGGTATGATCTTAAATAAAAAATATATAGATATGAAATTATTATATCAACTGTATCAGTGTGAAGATAAACTAATGTATCCTCATGAAGTTATGGTGCTTTCAATTTTACAACAAAATAAGGACATTATCACGATATCAGACATATGTTGCTATCAGGGTGTCCCTGGGTTTTCTCATATTATAGATGAAACAGTATATTATTATTATACTGAAAGAGTCTATTTAATAAAGCAATATATTAGAATAACAAATTATATATATGAGGAAGGAGTTGAAAGGGATACAATCAAAAAAAATATAGCACATTTAGCAACTGTTATTTTATTAAATTCGTCACCATTGATTTGGGGCAAAGGACATAAAAAGATTATTCATAGGTTAAAATACTATATTGCTATTAATTCTATTCGTAAAATGTCTTTTAAATTTAATTTAAATATAATAAGAGTACTTATTCTGAAAGTGTTAAACTTGCGATTTTAATATTTTAATATTTTAATGTCTTAATTAAACTGAATTGTAAACCCCAACCACTATTATAGATGTTGTTTGTAAAATGGTTTTTGTGAATAGACCAGTTTCCTAGATTAATGTAAAATATTTTTATGATGGTTTAGGTAAAAGTCATTTTGAACATTATTAATCCAATAATGGCATCTGCATCAATGGATTAATTCTTAGTTATAACATTTAATGGTATTTTTTTTAGTCTATATTATTAATGTTTATTAGATGCTAAATTTTAAGTTTATATCAAACGTTTTGAGTTTTTTTGACATAAAGGTAACCAATACAATATATAATTGGTTTCTTTGCTAATATTTATATAGGAATAGATAGAACTCATTTAAAAAATATATTGCTACACTATTCATCTCTTTATTATATTTGTCGGTTGATTTTGGATGTGCAGGGCAACCCATAATGAAGTGATGAACTCGGTTTGTTCAGTCTATTGACACAAAAGTTAATTGCAAATTCGAGTTAAAATAATTAAATCATTAACAATGGAAATTAATATGTTGAATAACAAAACTGTTTTAATCACCGGTGGTACTGGCTCATTTGGTAAGCAATTTATCAATACAATTTTAGAGCGTTACCCAGAAGTAAAAAAAATTATCATTTATTCTCGAGATGAGTTAAAACAATCAATAATTAAGCAGAAGTACCCTGCTCATGATTATCCTCAGTTACGTTTTTTTATTGGTGATGTGCGGGACAAAAGTAGATTAACACAGGCTTGCGAGGGCGTAGATGTAATTATTCATGCAGCAGCGATTAAACAAGTTGATACGGCTGAATATAACCCTACTGAGTGTATTCGTACTAATGTTGATGGAGCCGAGAATGTTATTCATGCTGCACTAGCGTGTGGTGTCCACGATGTTGTTGCACTATCAACTGACAAAGCTTGTGCACCCATAAACTTATACGGAGCTACTAAATTAGTTTCTGACAAACTGTTTGCTGCTGCTAATAATATCCGTGGTTCAAAAGATATTAAATTTAGCGTTGTTCGTTATGGGAATGTCATGGGGTCTCGTGGTTCAGTTATTCCTTTTTTCTTAGAAAAACGTAAAGATGGTGTTTTACCTATTACTCATGAAGAGATGACTCGTTTTAACATATCCTTACAAGATGGTGTAAATTTAGTTATGTTTGCTTTAGGGAACCATTTAGGCGGTGAGATTTTTATCCCTAAGATTCCATCTTATAAAATTTTAGATATAGCAAAAGCCATTGCTCCAGAGTGTGAAATTCGTAATGTCGGTATCCGTCCTGGTGAAAAATTACATGAAGAGATGATAACGGATACGGATTCCTTAAATACTATCGATTTAGGCCTTTATTATGCAATACTTCCTTCAGTTTCTTATACTTATACAGAGAATCAGTACATGATGCATCATAAAGCACAAAAGGTTCCTTTTGGTTTTAAGTATAATTCCGGCACAAATACCGAATGGGAAACAGTTGAAGGGTTACGTGATTTAATTAAAATTCATGTAGATCCAAGCTTTACTGTATAGGAGATTTAATAGATGACTAGAATACTAGCTATTATACCTGCCAGAGCTGGTAGTAAGCGAATACCAGGTAAAAATCTGAAAAATTTTTTAGGTAAAGAGATTATTAGTTATCCGATTAAGGCTTTATTAGCAGTTAATGATATCGATACCGTTATTGTGTCTACAGATTCAGAAAAGATTAAGTCTATTGCTTTGAATTATGGAGCTTCGGTACCATTTATTAGGAGTAAGAAAAATTCAGATGACTTCGCTACTACTTTTGATGTTATTGAAGAAGTGCTAAGTAATTGTGATCGAAACTTTGATCTCGTTTGCTGTGTATATCCAACATCAGTCTTTGTTACTAGTAATATGTTATCAGAAGCTATTCAAGTACTACAATCAAATGCTACTGCAAGTAGTATTGCATCAGTTCTCGAATATAGCCACCCGATTCAACGGTCTTTAATTAGAAAGGATGGTTTTTTAGTATCTAATCACCCTGAGTGCTATAACATGAGAAGCCAAGATCTTGCTGTTAATTATCATGATGCGGGACAATTTTACATCTTTAAACCTGATGTTGTCATGACAGAGAAACGATTAATTACTGATGCCTGTATACCATTCGTCATCAATCCAAATGATGCTCACGATATTGACACAATTGATGATTGGAAATTAGCTGAACTTAAATATAAATTTAAAACCCATAAGGTCAATAAGTGAAAAAGCTTTTATTAATAGGCTCTAATGGGCTACTTGGAACTTCCCTGGTTAAGTTATTACAACCTCATTATGAGTTGGTCACATTAACCAGAACGTCACCTAATAGTGATTATAATCTAGATATGACCTCCAAAATTAAATGCAGTCATTTATTAGCCGAAGTTAAACCCGATTTAATAGTTAACCTGGCAGCACTGACTAATGTTGATGCTTGTGAATATGATTTGAATTTTGCATATCAAGTTAATACAAGAATTGCTGAAAATATTTCAGCTTATAGCAATCACCACAAAGATGTTTTTGTAGTTCATATATCCACAGATCATATCTATGACGCTGATAACTCTACTGAAGAAGATGTTGTCATTACTAATAATTATGCAATGACAAAATATTGTGGTGAAAAAAGTTTTAAATCTGAAAACGTTGTGATTTTACGAACAAATTTTTTTGGTAAAAGCTTAAGTGAAAGTTCAGAAGGTTTATGTAATTCTATTTATAAATTAGTTTTATCTAATCAGGAACTGAATCTATTTAATGATGTTTTCTTTTCACCTTTATCAATTCACACATTATGTGATGTGATTCTCATTTGTCTACAAAAAAAAATACCAGGTGTATTTAATGTAGGTTCAAAAGGTGGTATGTCTAAAGAAAATTTTTTGAAGGCATTCCTTCAGTTATCTGGTTTTAAGGATTTTAAATATCGGTCAATTTCTGTAAATGATATAGCGTTAAAAACCGCTAGACCTAAAGATATGAGGATGGATGTAAGTTTGTTTGAAAAAAAATATAATTATAACTTACCAATATTAATTAATGAAATTGAGAGTGTAGCAAATGAATTCAAAAAAGATTCTGTCAAGTAAATTTAACATAGGTAATACTTCGGTTACAGCTGCTGGTGAACCTTATTTCATTGCTGACATTGGTGCTAATCATAATGGTGACTTAAATAAAGCAATAGAATTAATTTATTTAGCAGCAGAATCAGGAGCTCATGCTGCAAAATTTCAACATTTTAAAGCTGATTCCATTGTCAGTAAACATGGTTTTGAAGTGCTAAAGGGTGAGCAGTCTCATCAAAAAAATTGGAAAAAATCAGTTTTTGAAGTTTATCAAGATGCTTCGATTGATTTAGATTGGACTAAGACTCTTGTTGAAACTTGTAAACATGCTGGCGTAGAGTTTTTTACAAGTCCATACTCTACAAGTTTAGTCGATTATGTTGATGAGTACGTACCTGCATTTAAAGTAGGTTCAGGTGATATTACATGGCCGGAAATAATCAATAAAATGGCTTCAAAGGGCAAGCCAATGCTCCTCGCTTGTGGTGCCTCGACTTTAGATGAAATAGATAGAGCTGTGCAACAAACTTTATGTCATACCGGTGAAGTTGTTATAATGCAATGTAATACAAATTATACGGCATCATTAGAAAATTTTAAATATATCAACCTTAACGTATTAAAAACATTAAGATCTATGTATCCACACGCCATACTTGGATTAAGTGATCATACACCTGGTCATGCTACTACTTTAGGGGCGATAGCACTGGGTGCTAATATAATTGAAAAACATTTTACCGATTCTAATAATAATGAAGGGCCAGATCATAAGTTTGCTATGAATCCAAATTCATGGCGAGAAATGGTTGATCGTTCCAATGAGCTCTATTTATCCTTGGGTTCAGGCATCAAAAGAGTGGAAGACAATGAGAAAGAAACAGTGATTGTACAGCGTCGCTCAATTCGTTTGACTCAAGATGTAAAAGTTGGTGAGGTTTTAACTAAAGAACATCTAGAATGTCTACGTCCATGTCCTGATGATGCTATTGAACCTTATCACCTAGAAAAGCTCCTTGGTAAAAAAATTACCGAAACTGTTGCAGCTGGAGACTATATCAAATGGCATCAAGTCAAGTAGCTATCATTATACCTGCTTTCAATGAGGCCGCGAGTATTGGGGGGGTGATAACTGAACTTCTTGACATCGTGGGACCAGAGATCACTATTGTTGTTGTTAATGATTCTTCTTCTGATAATACAGGTGCAACTGCTAGAAAGGCTGGTGCATTGGTGGTTGATTTAAAAATGAACCATGGTTACGCAGAGGCTATTAACCAAGGACTTGCATACGCAAGTTCAGATTTGGATGTTAATTATCTACTAACTATGGATGCAGATGGACAACATGACCCTTATTCTGTGAAAAAAATAATTCAATCGATGTTGACTGATGACGTCGATCTAATTGTTGGTCAACGTGCAGAATCTGCGCGTTTTTCCGAATGGTTATATGGTCAATATTTTTCAAAAAAATTCAATATAACAGATCCTTTATGTGGCCTGAAAGTCTATAAAAAACACCTTTATGATGAGTATGGCGCTTTTGAAACCTATGATTCAATTGGTACTGAATTACTTACATGGGCTCTACTGAAAGGATTTAAAATAAAGCAGTTGCCAGTTAATATAAGAAGTCGACAGGATGAACCTCGCTTTGGTTCATTATGGTTAGCCAACAAGCGTATATTTATTAGCCTTGTAAAAACTATAAAGTATATACAAATAAATAAACCTTGATTAAATAAGGGCTGAGCTAGACGAAGATACTTATGGTATTAATATAAAATAAAGTGTTTGAGGTTTACATCAGTTTACTTCAAGGGTTAGTCAACTAGATTAATCTGAGTAATGAAGTTTTATAGCATATTACATGTTAAATTGTTTACTTATAATTAAGCTACAGTGGGGGAATGAAGTTATTTAAATGAATATTATTAAATTGTTTAGATTATCTAACGATGCTTTAAAACGTGAAGATGAACTTAATCTAGCGTATCTTTACGGGCAAAAGCTAAATGATGTACCCCACATTATAAATAATAAAACTAGAATTAAAGGTGTTATTTTAAGAGTCTTAGCATTTTTTTACATTATAGCTAGAAAAAGCAAGTTAAGCTTTGGTGTAAATAATATCAAGGAAGATGTTTTTATTTATGCTGGCACACAGAATCAATTAAATAGTCTCATACCAACAGTGGAAGCTTTAATCAAATTAGATATTCAACATGCTCTAGTTCTGGGTAATAAGGCTGTAAAAGGAAATAATGACTTCGTTAACTTGTCAGTCAGTCTTAAAGTTTTATTTGTCGCGTTGTTATTGTTTTTATTTAATGTAGTTCCTCTTTATTTAAAATTAAAAAGTAAAAATAAAGAAGTTGAAATTGAATTTGCATTTAATTTCTTTTGTGAAGCATATCTATATATTCCTGTTTTTTTATCTATGCTAGAGAAAAAAAGTAAATGCAATATCGTCAAGTTAATTGTAATGTCAAATGATCATAATGTAGATAATAGATGCTTAAGATTAATTGGTGAAGTATTAAACATTAAAACGCTATACATGCAGCATGCATCTGTCTCAGAGTTATTCCCACCATTAAAGTATGATTATGCACTACTTGATGGTCAAATGGCATTTAATACATATTTAAATTGTTCATCTAAGTATTTGTCAATAAATAATCATCAAACAGATGTCTTTCTTTCTGGACAGAAAAAAGCAATAAATTTTGGCTGTAAAAATAAAGGTAAAAGTATAGGGATCGCTGTAAATATTTTAGATGATATAGATGATGTTTTGCACTTAGTAAATATTCTTGTTAATAATAAATTTGATGTTGTCGTTAGAACACACCCTGGCCAAAAAAAATCTTTTGTTAATATCCTTAGACACTACATTGTTAAAAATGTTTTAGTGACTTGGTCTAACTCAAAAGAAGATAGTTTGATAAATTTTTTCTCCTCGGTAAGCTGTGTTATAGCTGCGAATACTAGCATTCATTTGGAAGCTGCTTTGGCAAATTTAGCAACGATATACTATGAGTTTTCAAAAGATGCAACTAAACCAGATTATTATGGATATGTTAAGAATGGAGTGTCATTTGAGTTAAATCGCGGTGATTTGATTCGTTCGCTTCAGGAAGGTATTAATTACTGTAATTCACCTTCCCGGAATCAAGCATTGAAAAGTTATAGTGAAAGCTACGCTACTAAATGGGAACATAGGGAAGGTGTGTTAGCTGCATTGTTGATAAAAAAATTATTGTATCAGCAACATACAAACGATTTGTTTTATCGTCATTTTTCAAATAATATTTTTTCTGTTTATAAAATAAAAAGTTAATGCATTTGATTCATTAAAATGTATTTTTATTAAATTTATAAAGTATTATCTTTTCTCAATATTTTTTGTTGCATTATCTTTTATAGGTGAGTCGTAGAAATAACATCGTACATTTTAATGACTGAGTTAAAGTGTTAACTATAATGCTATAGTACAGTGATAAATATTTTGTTAATACCATTTAAAAGTTTAGCAGATATAATTAAATAGTTAAATAAATCGAATTTACTGATTTATATTATTTTGATTTTATAGAGGTAAAAATGTTTTTTTTATTAGATTACATGCGTAAAATAAAAATAAAAATGAAGAGGTTTTATTATACTTATAGGTCACTTAGAGGTATTTCGGAATACCGTGAATTACCTAATGTAAATAATAAGTCCTATTTTAATAATAATACAGCATTAGGTCTCAATTGTAACTTTAATGGGATGGCAATAAGTGGAGGAGGAAAAGTCACTATTGGTAACAATTTCCACTCTGGTAGCGAGTGTCAAATAATAACTCAAAATCATAATATTAATGGTGGCTCGATACCCTACGATAATACATATATAATCAAAGACGTTGAAATTGGTGATAATGTTTGGGTAGGTAATCGTGTTATAATCCTCGGAGGAGTTAAGATTGGTGAGGGTGCCGTTATTCAAGCAGGAAGTGTTGTGGTTTCTGATATACCTGCCTTGGCTATAGCTGGTGGGCATCCAGCTAAAGTATTCTCTTGCCGTGACTCCTTACATTATGAGTATCATAAAAAAAATAAAAATTTTAATTAGTATCTTGGGATTTCATAAATGAAGGTTAATTTACGCATAAAAGGAATTTATTTTTTAGTTTTCTTGTTATCTTTTAATTTGTTTTTTCCTACTTTTAATAATATTTTCGACGAAAATGGAGGAACAGGTGTCTTAATAATCAACTTTGTAATGTTTTCATTTTTATTTCTACATTCAATTTATTCATATTTTTACAAAAGGTTATATTTTACACAAACTGAGTTGATAGCTTTTTTTATTTCCCTTTCTTTCTTAGTAAACATCCTTGTTACTGGTATTAATAATCATGAATTGATTTTTTCCGATGTATATGAACTTTTTAGACCAGTTTATTATTTGTTTTGTTTTTTGTATGGATTTAATTTGATAAGATTAAATACCATGTCGGTTGGCGATTTTGTTAAATATATGTCTTTCGGTATTTTTTTTACAGCTTTATTCAGTTTGCTATGTATAGTTTTTATTAATTCTTTTGGATTAAGTGTCATTTCTTTATACGCAAAATATTCTCTTATTCCCAACTTAAGGTTTACAGGGACATTTCAAAATCCTTATGATTTTGCTTTTATTAGTGCTTTACCTTTAAGTTATTTTTTAACAAGATTTATTCTTTCTGGTTCTAAAGTTTGTTTAATATATATATCGATTATCTTAATTACTATGGCATTTGGTCAGAGTAAATCTGGTTTCATAACTCTGTTATCTGTAATAATTCTTAATTTAATTTTATATAAATTTTACGAAAGCAATTCTCAAAAATCAAAAGCTGTTAATTTAAGGCTTGCTTTGTTTCCTATAGCTTTCTTTACTTCTTGCATTTTCTTGTACATCATTTTCGCAGACCAGTTCCAATATTTAATAAATGGATTAATTTCAATGTCGTCAGGTGGCGATAGGTCATCTAAAATTAGATTGGATCAGTTTTTTCTACTGCTAAATATGATAAATGAAGACATGTTTAAATTCTTAGTAGGTTTTGGTTCTTTTAAAAGTAGTGGTTTAATGTTCGAGTCTCAGTACTCTTTATATTTATTTAGATATGGGGTTTATGGGGTTTTTTTATTATTTTGTTTTATTTTATTACCACTAGTAATTTTTTTCTTTTCAAAAAAAATTACAGGCCTTCAAAAGCTGATTGTTTTACTTTTTGTTTTTTCTGCTATTCCGTCAGGTTTCGGGAATAATGTTTTGGACCAATCAAGAATACCTTTTTTGTATTTTTCTTTTTTGGGAGTTATCTTTTCAGTTGTTATGCAAAAAAATAGGCATAAGGAGAAAATGTGAAGTCTGTTTTATTATCTAACCTATCTTATTTTGGAAAATATGGTGGAGTTGAAAATTCTATAAGATTTATATCTAATTCACTTTTGAAGATGAATTATGATGTTATTATATTATATGGATATATAAAAAATGATGATAGATTCCAAAGGACGTTTTTTTCTGATGGAATTAAGTACTATAGTTTTAAATATCAACCTTTCAACTCTAATTTTCTCAATAAGTTTTATCTACCTGTTGCTATACTTGAGCTTATATACACTTTTTATTTAATTAAAGTAGATAATAATGTAACTCATTCTATTAGCCGGAATCAATTTGTCTGTTATTTTGCAAATAAGTTTTTTAATGGGCGGAATACTTATATTGCACCAGGATTTAGCCAGTTTCAATCTTCAAAAAATTTTTTGGGTTCATCTGGTTTTTTTCGTAAAATCAAGAATAAGCTCCATAATTATTTCGATTTTCAAGCAATAGCAATGTCAAATAGAATTATCGTTTTTTCTGATAATATGTTAAAGCAAGCTAAACAAGTAATAGCTACTTCAACCTTACCAACTAACATTGTTCAAATCGAAATTTCTAAGCCCGGTGTGGATAGAAAAATTTTCCATCCGATCAAAACATCTGAGAAAAATATCATACGGCAGAAGTTAGGTTTATCTGAACATGATTTAATAATATTATGTGTTGGTCGATTTGTTGCCGCAAAAGGTTTTGATATTGCTATTAAGTCAATGGCTTTAGTTAAAGATAAGCGGTTATTTCTTGTTATAGTTGGTGATGGATTACTATTTGATAATTATCGTCAGCTTATCCAAGATTTAAACCTAACTAAAAAGATATTACTTGTAGGTCCTACTAATTCCGTGTCTGATTACTATAAGGCATCGGATTATTTTTTAATGTCATCTATTTATGAACCTTTAGGTCAAACTATTTTGGAGTCTATTGCATGTGGAGTTCCTGTTATTGCTTTTAAAGATAAAGAAGTCATAACTGCAACACACGAAATTTTAGGGGATACTGCATGTACTTATGTTGATAATGTTGAACCTTTAACTTTGGCTAATTCTTTATCTTCTTTAGATGTTTTGGATTCAGAGTCTTATAAGGAAAAAGTTACATCTTCGTTAACTTTAGCTAATGATTTTACTTGGGATAAATTAGCTATTCAACTTATTAATTAAGAGTGTCATAATGTTACCTTTAGTTTCAATAATAATGCCTGGATTTAATTGTAGTAAAACTGTAGCCCGTGCTTTTTTATCTGTAGTTAATCAGACTCATAAAAATTGGGAGTTGCTTTTTGTCGATGACGCTTCGACGGATAATACCATTGAAATAGTTCAAAGCATACTCGATTATCGAATTAAGGTTTTTAGATCTGATGTGAACTCAGGAAGCGCAGTAGCTCCCCGAAATCGTGCAATAGACTTAGCAAAAGGAAAGTATATAGCTTTCTTAGATTCGGATGACTCGTGGGAGCCTAATAAATTGGAATTACAACTTAATGCTATGATACAAAATCGTTGTCATGCAGCATGCAGTGCTTATCGTAGAGTCAAAAATGATAAGGTAATTAGTGTTGTTAAACCTCCCTTTATTATATCTTATAATAAACTTTTAAATAGTAATCACATCGCTAATCTGACTGGTATATATAATTGTGAAGTTTTAGGTAAGTTTTATCAAAAAGATATAGGTCATGAAGATTATTTGATGTGGTTAGATATCCTTGGTAAAACCGATTGTGTTTGTGTTAAAGATGTACTTGCGTCATATTCTATAAGTGATTCTAGTTTATCTTCAAATAAATATGAAGCTATAAAGTGGCATTTTAATATTTTAAGTAAGGAGCTTAAACTACCATTTTATAAATTGTATTTTAGTTTTTTTTGTTATGTATGCAATGCTATTTTTAAAAGGCTATAATAATCTATTAAGTAATGGTCGTAATGTTTTAATCACAATCGGCAATGTTTATTTGTTATTTCTGAATAAACTTAATCATAATGTTTTAGAACGTCCAAATTACTTAGATTATAAATGCAGCATTTTCATCTCAGCATATTTAAATTATAATATTAGTGACGAATGTAAGTGTCATAAAACATCAAGGTACTTTATTCTATTTTCCTAGTTAGGTGCTATAAACTAGATTTTCCAAAATTTATTTGTAGTATTTCTCTTTGTTTTATCTTTTTTAATAATTACTGATAAAGTTATTGGCTTGAATGCTGCTAATCTTTCTAGAGTCGCTATTTATAATGGCTAGGGCTCACAAGCCAATACTAATTTAATAAATTGTCGAAGCTTTTTCTTTGGGGGTGTCTAGTTTAAATCGAATTATTGATACATAAATTAATTGAAAATGAGTCTTGTTAGTTTTGCTGATTGCTCAACTCTCGTCATAATTGCCTATGGAAATATATATTTCCTAAATAAAGTTGTATTACTCACTATGAAAATTGCTATTGCCGGTACAGGCTATGTTGGTCTATCCAATGCGATGTTGCTAGCCCAGCATCATGAAGTTGTTGCTGTCGATATTATCGAAGAGAAAGTCTCTTTATTGAACAATAAACAATCACCGATTGTAGACTTCGAAATATCAGATTTTTTAACTAATAAAACACTAAATTTTACTGCTACATTGGATAAAAATCAGGCGTACAAAAATGCAGTATATGTCATCATAGCAACACCGACCGATTACGATGTAGAGACTAATTATTTTAATACATCTTCAGTTGAAGCTGTAATCCATGATGTGATGGCTATTAATCCTAACGCTGTTATTGTCATAAAGTCTACTGTACCAGTTGGTTACACAAAACGTATTAGACAAGAATTAGGCTATGAAAATATAATTTTTTCACCAGAGTTTCTGCGTGAAGGGAAAGCCCTGTACGACAATTTATATCCTTCTAGGATCATTGTTGGTGAAAAAACAGAACGTGCGAATATATTTGCTAATTTACTCGTTCAAGGTGCAGTTAAAGATGACATAGAAGTTTTGTTCACAGATTCTACTGAAGCAGAAGCTGTTAAACTTTTTTCTAATACATACTTAGCAATGCGTGTAGCATATTTTAATGAGTTAGATACATATGCAGAAACACATTGTCTAGATTCGAGGCAAATTATTGAAGGTGTTGGTTTAGATCCCCGAATTGGTAAACATTACAATAATCCGTCTTTTGGTTATGGTGGTTATTGTTTACCAAAAGATACTAAGCAACTTAGAGCTAATTATGCAGATGTACCAAACAGTATCATCGGTGCGATCGTTGATGCAAACACCACAAGGAAAGACTTTATCGCTGAAAGTATTTTAAAGCGTAACCCTAAACGGGTTGGTATTTATCGGTTAATTATGAAATCAGGTTCTGATAACTTTCGGGCATCTAGCATCCAAGGCATAATGAAGCGTTTGAAATCAAAAGGTATTGAAGTGGTGATTTTCGAACCAGTGCTTAAAGAGCGTGAGTTTTTCCATTCTGAAGTGATCACTGATTTAGAATATTTCAAATCAATTTCGGATGTAATTGTCTCAAATCGTATGTCTAGTGAATTGGCCGATGTTGAAGAGAAAGTATACACTCGGGATTTATTTGGTAGTGATTAGAAGCCTATTATCCATTATTAATTGTTTTCATTCTCAAATAATAAATGTTTAAGTGTTTTTCTTTAGAGATTCTTCTTACTTTTTTCATCATCGAATACATGTGGTTTTTAGTCAATTTAGTTTCATCAGTTCTTCTGAATTGATGATGTCTATATCTTGATTGATAGTAATTGTTAGGCTTTTATTTCCACTTAGTCTTATCTCTTTTACTTGTACAAATGGAACATATGCTCATAATATCCCTAAAATCGATTGATATAATACCTTGTTGGTAAATACATTTTGTGCATATAATATAAACATATTTTAGTTGCGTTATTTGTTCAAACTATAATTAAATTAACATTTATGAGTCTGTTATGGTTACTCAAAAAAAAGCTTTTTCTCAAAAAAACATTACAAATAAAAGATCTGGCGAAGTTCGTATCAGCCGTTTTAAATCTAAATCTCAAGTGTTAAAACAAAAACTTATTTATGTTTATTGTCCTGATGAACGTGAACTTGAAATTGGAGCAATTATTGATGATTATTCATTTGATATAATTGTTAATAATTATGACATTGAAAATTTAGATAGCAAAGTTATTTGTCACTTTGAAAGTTCTAGACTTAGTTTAGAAAAACAACAATTTCTTGTTGAAGCGACTGAATTAGGCGCTTGGGTTGAACCACTAGTTAGTTATCTTGATTCAAGATTTGGCTACACTGAGGTTAAGTTACTACAAAATGGTTATTTTCTTCATCAAAAAGCTTTTTCTATTTTGTCAACAAAAAGAACTCAACTTGCAAAGAGGATCATTGATGTTTTTTCGTCAATAATATTAGGATTAATTACATCACCTATTTTTTTATTGACGGCGATTGTTATAAAGTTAGAAAGTCCTGGCCCTATTTTTTTCAAACAAAAAAGAACTGGTCAATATAATATTGAGTTTGACGTTTATAAATTTCGTTCGATGAGATCTGATGCAGAAAAAGATGGTGCACAATGGGCTAGTAAAAATGATGCTCGAGTAACCCGCGTTGGGAATATCATAAGAAAAACTCGTATAGATGAGTTGCCTCAAATTATAAATATTATTAAGGGCGAAATGTCAATTGTTGGACCTCGTCCAGAACGAGAGTTTTTTATCGAGGATTTAGAAAAACAAATTCCATATTATAGGTTTAGACATGCTGTTAAGCCTGGCGTTACTGGTCTCGCCCAAGTTAGTTATCCATATGGTGCATCAGTAGAAGATGCCATTTGGAAACACAAATATGATATTTATTATATTAAACATCATAGTGCACTTTTAGACTTCAAAATTCTTATTAAAACTATTAAAGTTGTTTTATTTGGTATGGGTAGATAAGCAGGTATTATTATGAAAGTTGTTATTCCCGTTGCAGGTCTCGGTACTCGCATGTTGCCGGCGACAAAAGCCATTCCCAAAGAGATGTTGCCGTTAGTTGATAAACCATTAATTCAATACATTGTTAATGAGTGTGTGGCTGCAGGAGTAAAAGAAATTGTATTAGTGACTCATGCCAGTAAAAATGCCATTGAAAACCACTTTGATAAATCGTACGAGCTCGAATCTACTTTAGAAAAGCGAGTAAAACGTCAATTACTTGATGAAGTACAGGCTATTTGTCCTAAAGACGTAACGATTATGCATGTGCGTCAAGGTGAAGCAAAAGGCTTGGGGCATGCGGTATTGTGTGCTTATCCTTGTATTGGTAATAGCCCCTTTGCAGTAGTGCTACCCGATGTTATTTTAGATGAATACACTGCAAATCAAAAAACTGAAAACTTAGCTGCGATGATTGCCCGTTATCAAACCTCATTTGCTAGCCAAATTATGGTTGCTCCAGTACCTGAAAATGAAGTTAATAAATACGGAATTGCCGATTGTAATGGTGTAGAAATAGCACCTGGTGATTCCGCTAAGATTAAAGCCATGGTTGAAAAACCTGCTGTTGGTGAAGCACCGTCTAATTTAGCGGTTGTCGGTCGTTATGTGTTATCTGAAAAAATTTGGCGATTGCTCGCAAAAACGCCTGCTGGCGCAGGTGATGAAATTCAGTTAACTGACGCTATTGATATGCTGATTGAACAAGATACTGTTGAAGCTTTTAATATGACAGGAAAGTCACACGATTGTGGTGATAAGTTAGGCTATATGAATGCTTTTGTTGAATACGGCTTACGTGATGCTAAACTGGGTGAAGATTTCAAAAAAAGCATTGAAAAAATTATGCTTGAACAGTAAACATTGATTTATTCGTTAACACTAAAACCAACTCTTTTGTAGTTGGTTTTTTTGCTTTAGCAAGAGCCTAGAGCACCAGCGGCTGCTAGGACGACCTTCGGTCTTCGAGGACGCTTTGCTGCTAGATGTTAAGAATAGGGCGCCTGCGGCTGCTAGGACGTGACTTCGTCACTGCTAGGACGCTTCGCTGATAGAATCTAGAAGGACGCAGTCCGCCCTAAGGCGCGCCTGCGAGTTCCTAGAACCTGCGCATGCGCATTTTTTTATTTTTGGAGTTTTTATGTCTCGTAAGTATTTTGGCACCGATGGTGTGCGTGGAAAGGTGGGGACCTTTCCTATTACGCCTGATTTTGCAATGAAACTGGGGTGGGCTGCAGGCAAAGTCTTAGCGTCATCTGGTACTCAAGAGGTGTTAGTTGGCAAAGATACACGTAGCAGTGGCTATATGTTGGAATCGGCTATGCAGGCTGGACTTTCGGCTGCAGGAGTGAACGTAGCGTTAGTTGGCCCAATGCCAACACCTGCGGTGGCGTATTTAGCATCGACTTTTAGAGCGGATGCCGGTGTAGTGATCAGTGCTTCACATAATCCTTTTTATGATAATGGCATTAAGTTTTTCTCTAATTCCGGCACTAAGCTTAATGACGAACAAGAGCTAGATATTGAAGCCTTGTTAGATCAAGCCTTGAATCATAATGCGATGGAATGTGTCGCCTCTGAAGATTTGGGCAAGGTACGCCGAATTAATGATGCCGCGGGTCGTTATATTGAGTTTTGTAAAGGCGTATTTGCTAAAGACTTAACCTTAGCTGGGCTTAAAATTGTGATCGATAGCGCTAATGGTGCTGCTTACCATATTGCGCCGAATGTGTATCGTGAATTAGGTGCTGAGGTGATTAGCATTAATGACAAACCTAATGGCACCAATATTAACGACCATTGTGGTGCAACACATTTAGACAGCTTGCAAACAGCGGTAATGGTACATGAAGCTGATTTAGGCATTGCACTAGACGGTGATGCAGATCGAGTGATGTTTGTTGACCATAATGGTCATGTTGTAGATGGCGACCAAATTTTATATATTTTGGCTAAAACGGCTAAGCAACAAGGTACATTAAGTGGCGGTGTTGTTGGTACATTGATGTCAAACCTTGGCCTTGAGATGGCATTAAAAGAAATGGATATTCCATTTAAACGCGCCAAAGTGGGTGACCGTTATGTTGTTGAGCAATTAAAAGCGACCGGATGGCGCATTGGTGGCGAAGGTTCTGGGCACATTTTACACCTAGACCATGCATCAACTGGTGATGGTGTGGTTGCATCGTTATTAGTACTACAAGCGATATTACAATCTGGGCAATCATTGGCTGATATCGTGTCTGGTATGAACAAATTACCGCAGGTGCTGCTCAATGTTCGCCTAACCGCTAACAATGCTAATGAGATATTAGCATCAGAAGCAGTAAAACAAGCCGTGATTGAAGCTGAAGCGGTACTTGCCGATAAAGGCCGCGTGTTACTTCGAAAGTCGGGTACAGAGCCTCTGATTCGCGTGATGGTTGAATCTATTGACCCTGAAATGTCACAAGCACAAGCAGAGCACATAGCAAAAGCGGTTCGTGCATAACATGTAAATTATGGTTTGAAGTCTGACTCGTTCGCCACTCTCAAAAAAGTGGCGAACGTTGATTTATATAATGGATATGTTGAACTGTATTAAAGCAGTAAATCTAATACTTACTTGGTACAGCGAAGATAAAACTGCCTAAAAATAGATCACCATTACTCTAAATGCTTTCATAAGACGGAAAGCAATAATTGCCGTTATTCATCATTAAGTCTGTAGAACTTACTTTTAAACAATTTCAGATATTTGGAAGCACCAGTATAAAAATGAACATTTTAGTCACCGGTGGTGCAGGCTTTATCGGTTCTGCAGTGGTGCGTCATATCATCAATAATACTCAAGATAGTGTTATCAATGTTGATAAGTTGACCTATGCGGGTAATCTTGAATCGCTAGCGAGTATAGCGTCAAGTGATCGATATGTTTTCGAGCAAGTTGATATTTGCGATCGTGTTGAATTAAACCGAGTGTTTAAACAACATAAGCCTGATGTAGTGATGCACTTAGCGGCAGAATCTCACGTTGATCGCTCTATTGCTGCTCCATCAGACTTTATTCAAACCAATATTGTTGGCACTTATACGCTTCTTGAGGCCACTTTAGCGTATTGGAACACATTGCCAGTAGATGCTAAGCAAGCATTTCGTTTCCAGCATATTTCTACTGACGAAGTCTATGGTGATTTACCTCATCCAGATGAGCAAGATGAGCACAGCTCAAATGAAGCCTTACCCTTATTTACTGAAACCACATGTTATGCGCCAAGTAGCCCTTATTCTGCATCAAAAGCCGCAAGTGATCATTTGGTTAGAGCTTGGTTACGGACTTTTGGATTGCCTACGTTAGTGACTAACTGCTCAAATAACTACGGCCCATACCACTTTCCAGAAAAGTTGATCCCATTAGTTATTCTGAATGCGTTAGAAGGTAAATTATTGCCCATTTATGGTAGAGGTGATCAAATTCGTGATTGGCTGTTTGTCGAAGACCATGCTCGGGCACTCTACAAAGTGCTCACTGCAGGAAAAGTAGGTGAAACCTATAATATAGGCGGTCACAATGAGAAACGAAATATTGACGTGGTAAAGACCATTTGCAGTATTTTAGACGTATTAGTGCCAAAAGAAGTGCTTTATGCGGAGCAGATTACTTTTGTCGCAGACAGACCCGGTCATGACCGTCGTTATGCCATTGATGCTAGCAAAATGAGCAAGGAATTGAACTGGGAACCACAAGAAACCTTTGAGACAGGCTTACGTAAAACCATTGAGTGGTATTTAGTTAACCAATCTTGGTGCCAACATGTACAGGATGGTAGCTATCAACGTGAGGGGTAATATCATTCTTCTTAGTGTGTTGAATATTTTGATATGTGTGTAACGTTAGTATTTGAGGGGTTATGAAAGGAATTATTTTAGCTGGCGGTTCTGGGAGTCGTTTATACCCACTTACGCGAGGTGTATCAAAACAGTTATTGCCAGTTTACGATAAACCTATGATCTATTATCCACTGTCAACGTTAATGCTGGCAGGAATAAGAGACATATTGATTATTACCACGCCAGAAGACAGCGAAAATTTTAAACGTTTGCTCGGTGATGGTTCTGACTTTGGTATTAATCTAGGTTATGCAGTACAAGCATCACCAGATGGTTTAGCTCAAGCTTTTCTAATAGGTGAAGCGTTTATTGATAATGATAGTGTCTGTTTAGTGCTGGGTGACAATATTTTCTATGGTCAATCTTTTAGTAAAACACTCAAAGATGCGGCAAATAAGACACACGGTGCAACCATTTTTGGCTATCAAGTCAAAGATCCCGAACGATTTGGTGTGGTTGAATTTGATGATGACATGAAAGCCATATCTATAGAGGAAAAACCTACTAAGCCTAAATCAAATTATGCCGTTACAGGCTTATATTTCTATGACAACAAGGTCGTTGAAATGGCAAAGCAAGTTAAGCCATCACTCCGTGGGGAGTTAGAAATAACAACGCTAAACGAAATGTATTTAAAACAAGGTAATTTGAATGTTGAGATACTCGGCCGTGGCTTTGCTTGGTTAGATACAGGTACCCATGAAAGTTTACTCGAGGCATCTTCTTTTGTGCAGACTATTGAGAATGTGCAAGGGCTTAAAGTTGCTTGTTTAGAAGAAATAGCTTGGCGAAATGGTTGGTTAAATTCAGCGCAGCTTGCTGAAATAGCGATACCGATAATGAATAATCATTATGGTCAATATTTAGATCGTTTAATTAGCCAGGCTTAAATATGAAAATATTGGTTACCGGTAAAAATGGCCAAATTGGCAGTAGCTTGGTTGCGCAACTCAACACTATGCCTGATGTCACTCTGTTAGCATTAGATCGTGACCAACTTGATATTACCGACTCTATTAACGTCAATAAAATTGTCGCAGAGTTCAACCCGAATATTATTATTAATGCCGCTGCTTATACTGGGGTTGATAAGGCTGAGCAACAACCTGAATTGGCTTATGCAGTTAATCGTGATGGCCCTTATAACCTTGCCATTGCCGCTAACCAAATCAATGCAGCCATTATCCATATATCAACCGATTATGTTTTTGCTGGGGATAGTGCAGAGTGTTATGTCGAAACGGATAATACCGAACCTCAAACTGGGTATGGCCGTAGTAAACTGGCTGGTGAACAAGCCGTTATTAGCGCGTGTTCACGGCATATTATATTAAGAACGGCTTGGGTATTTGGTGAACATGGCAATAATTTTGTTAAAACCATGCTACGCCTTGCTAAAACTAGAGATGCTTTAGATGTGGTTGCTGATCAATTTGGTGGCCCAACCTATGCGGGTGATATTGCAACAGCGATAGTGACAATCTCGAAACAGATCGTTAACGGTAATCAGGCCTATGGGCTATATCATTTTTCTGGTTTCCCTTATATTAGCTGGCATGCTTTTGCGCTGCAGATAGTTGACGTTGCATTAGAGCAAGGTGTACTGACACACTCAATTCAAGTTAATCCCATAACGACTCAAGACTATCCTACAGCAGCTAAACGCCCTGCAAACTCACGATTAAATTGCCATAAAATTGAGCGTGCTTTTGGTATTCAACAAAGTGATTGGCAAGCAGCGTTAACAAGAGTTAAAGACTATTTATCATGAAAATAATCGATACTAATATCCCCGAGGTTAAAATAATTGAGCCAACCGTGTTTGGTGATGATCGTGGTTTTTTCATGGAAACCTGGAACCAACAACAATTTGAGCAACTTGTCACAGGCAAACCAACTGCTTTTGTTCAAGATAATCACTCAAAGTCAAAGAAGGGTGTTTTACGAGGTTTACATTATCAATCTGAGCATGTGCAAGGAAAGCTTGTACGCGTTATTAGTGGTGAAGTGTTTGATGTTGCTGTTGATATTCGTAAAAATTCACCTACTTTTGGTCAATGGGTTGGTATTTATTTATCTGCAGAAAATAAACGTCAATCATGGGTACCGGAAGGTTTTGCTCATGGTTTTTATGTGACAAGTGAAGAAGCCGAGATTGTTTACAAATGTACTGATTATTATAACCCTCAATCTGAAGTGAGCATTTTTTGGAATGACCCTGATATAGGGATTAAATGGCCGTTAGATAACTCGCCTTTATTATCAAATAGAGATGCTCAACAAAGTGTATTGCTCAAGCACGCGCAATATTTATAACATTTATAATTAATCACTTTGGTTAGATTGACAATACATCATGCTAATAAGGTTCCCTTCGTAAGGAAGTGCTTTTTCCGCCTAGCATCTTCATGTTTTAATCGTTTCTTTTGAGCATTACATTCTGTCGATATTTGTTATTCTTACTACCTTATAAACTGATGCCTTAATGATTATTATTAGTGTGGCTTTACCTTCTAAAATTATATTTAATTGTTATATATCAAATGAATAGTTAATTGTTTTTTTAAATAATATTAACAATATAATGCCTCCCTTTAGTGTCATCCCTCTCTTCACTCATTTCCCTAACTTCAATATTTGATCAAACAGGTAAGCCTGAATAGGTCATCTGCTCTTTTTCCCCTCAAAAAATTATAAATTTCTCAGCGAGTTTATAAATTTCACAAGATAATCTGGATGCTCTTTTCCATACATCTAACTGTTCAAATCTCATGTGTTCTCCATCTTTCTATTTTCTAGGACGGACTAACCGTCCTTATAGGGACAGCTTCGCTGTGCGATTTGCTTTTATAGCCTCTAGCAGCGTAGCGTCCTAGCAGCGTAGCGATCTAGGCTCTAACATTCCTTACCGATAACGATTTCTGCCGTAGGTATTAGTTTCCTATATTCTTTTGCCAGTGCTTGTTTTGCTTCGTCGTCGCCGTGGACAATTCTGATATGGCTGGGTTTGTGGTGCATGCGTTTGACGAAATTGATGAGGTTGTGTTGATCAGCATGGGCGGAGTAGCCGCTGATAGTGTGGATGACGGCTTTGATGTCAATTTTTTGATCGTTGATATAAACGTATCCGCCTTGGGGGCCATAATTTTGTATGTCTCGGCCTGTGGTGCCCTGAGCTTGATAACCGACAAATAATACGTCTGTGGTGGATTTAGGTAAAAATCGGGCGAGGTAATTGCTGATCCGTCCACCGGTACACATGCCGGATGCGGCGATGATAATGGCGGGTTTATTGACTGAGTCTAAATAGTTGATAACGGCAAGATGGTCTTGATGGCTGTCGATGGTGGTGAGCTGGTTAAAGTCCAGTGGATGACGTCCTTGAGCGAGTTTGTTTTTGGCTTCGTTGTCCCACAGTGTTTTGAATTGACG
Organism: Shewanella polaris; assembly: GCF_006385555.1. Classification (NCBI taxonomy): domain Bacteria; kingdom Pseudomonadati; phylum Pseudomonadota; class Gammaproteobacteria; order Alteromonadales; family Shewanellaceae; genus Shewanella; species Shewanella polaris. The sequence goes on from NZ_CP041036.1 coordinate 1,287,390, forward strand.
ATATTGTTGAGTGAAATTTGCTGCCATGGGGGAGTCGACAATAATATCGATGTTCTGCCACATGGGGTTATTTTTATTGCGGTAAATGATGTGTTCAAATTCGTAGAGTAGTTCTTGAGTTCTGCCGATGCTAAATGCTGGGATCAGTACCACACCATTATCCTTTACGGCACTTTCGATGATATTTTTGAGCTGTTTGCTGCGATCTTTTCGTCCTTGATGATTTTTATCACCATAGGTTGATTCAATCACCAAGGTATCTGCTCTATATGGGCTTTTGGGGCTAGCCAGTAACGGCGCATAGGTTGCCCCTAAATCACCGGAGAATACCACTCGATGGTGGTTTTTAGGGCCTGTTAAGTCTATTTCTACATAGGCAGAGCCGAGTATATGCCCAGCAGGTTTAAATTTGAGTTTGGCTTTTGTAAATGTGTCTCCGTTAATTACACTGTTTTTGGGAACAGGGTTTATCGGTAACAAAAACCATTGATTATAGTCAATTGGCACAAGTAGTTTTTTAAGTCGACTCAGACAGGCTTGAATTAATGTTTGATCGCGGGTGACCCCAACCTTTAATGCATCTTCAATCACCAAAGGTAATAGTGCTGCGGTTGCCGTGGTGGCATAAATGGGTTGATTAAAACCTGCTGCGAGCAGATAAGGTATTCGCCCCACATGATCGATATGACAATGGGTAACAATGAGTGCTTTGATGTTGTCGATAGAAAAGTCTATTTGCAGCTGTTCTGCTGAGCTTTTTCCGGCTGTTTCAGCGCCTTGAAACAGGCCACAATCGATAAGATAACTGCTGATATTATTGGTGTGATTATTCACATCCAGTTGATGACATGAACCTGTTACTCCGTTTACCGCTCCATGGTGAATGATCTGCATGATTAGTCCTTTAATTGAATCAAGTGTTAATTGTATCTAGTACGATTAGTTAACTTAGCAGTGGTTGTGAGATTTTGCGAGGTTCTAGGTTCTAAGCTCTAGGCCGCTACGCGGATAGTGCGCTGCGCTTCTAGGGCGGACTGCGTCCTGCTAAGAAAATAGATAACAAGCGGTAACAAGCGAGGAAATAGATAACAAGCGGTATCAAGCGATTAAAAGAGATTAAAAGAGATTAAAAGCGATATCAAGCGAACTAGATTCTAGCAGTAAGGCTTGTTATCGCCTGCTATCGCTTGTTACCATCTTTATCGCTTTTCACCGCTTTACCTAAGCTGATTTCAGTGTCTGTAAAATACTGCAATCCTTAATTTGATGGCTTTTACAGCAAGAAGCTAATGCAGCTAATGATTGTTCTAGTAATGCCAGTTCTCGTTGGGTTTGTTGAATGTGTGCGAGTTGCTCTGCAATGATGTTGTCTACTAATAAACACGATGATTTTGGGTCTTTTTGTGTTTCAACCAAGCGCTTAATGTCATCGAGTCCGATGTTTAATTCTCTGCATCTTCTTATGAACACTAATGTCTCTATGTCTTTTTCTTGATAATGACGATAACCATTACTGGTCCGGATAGGCTGGGAGAGTAAATCAATTTGCTCATAATATCGGATGGTTTTAACCGATACTTGAGCAATTAATGCAAATTCACTTATTTTCATATTGACCTTCCAGTGACTGTAACCTTTAAGCTTAAGCATATCATTTTTCGATAATGTGTTGTTAAAAGGAAGTTATATGTTGAGTTATTCCGCGGTGTCATTAATTTTGTCATTGAGTGTTGTTGGGGGGAGTGAAGCCAGTGCGGTGGGCGACTCGACAAATACGTCTGGGCAGAGTGCAAATTACAGTGAAAGTCACAGTGAAAATCATGAACATTCTGAGCATGATGACCCAAAAGCGGATGTTGATGAACACGAGCATGAGCACGAAGAAGAAATGGAAACCATTGTCATACAAGCCACACGTTCTGGGCGGATTGCCGATGAACAACCTATTCGTGTAGAGGTGATAAATCGCGAAGAGATTGAAGAAAAAGCGGCGATGAGGCCGGGTAATATTTCTATGTTGGTGGCTGAAACGGGTGGGGTAAGATTACAAACAACTTCGCCGGCGTTAGGCAGTGCCAATATTCGCCTGCAAGGTCTGTATGGTCGCTATACCCAATTACTGGCCGATGGTTTGCCGCTCTACGGTAACCAAGCAGGGTCGATTGGTTTGTTGCAAGTTCCGCCGACCGATTTGAGTCGAGTTGAAATTATTAAAGGTTCAGCGTCATCACTTTATGGTGGGTCTGCACTCGGTGGGGTGATTAACCTTGTTTCTCGTACTCCTGGTGATGAGCTTAGTGGTGAAGTGTTACTAAATTCAACCACGCGAGATGGTCAGGATGTGACTACGTACTTTGAGTCGCCACTGAGTGAGAATATAAAAGGTTCGATGACGGCGGGAGCTCACTATCAGGACGAACAAGATATTGATGGTGACGGCTGGATCGATCTGGCCGGTTATGAGCGATACACGGTGCGTCCTCGATTATTTTGGGAAGGGCAAGAAGGACAAACACTGTATGTGACTAGCGGGTTTATGACTGAGCAACGCACTGGCGGTACTTTAGGTGATAACACGGTGGCAGATGGCACTTCGTTTGAACAATCACAAGATTCCGATAGGCTTGACGGTGGCCTTGTGTTTAGTATGTCGCTATTGGAGACACTGACGTTTAATGCTCGAGCATCGGCGATGGTGCAAGATCATGTACATGTTTATGGTGCCGATGTAGAAGACGATCAACACCAGAGTTATTTGCTTGAAAATAGCATTGCGGGTTATACCGATAACAGTGATTGGGTTGTTGGTTTAGCGTATCAGTCTGAAATCTTTGCCTCTGACACTTACCCTGAGTTTGATTATTCATATGACGTACCCGGAGCGTTTGCACAACTTGATTATGAGTTGACTGACCAAATTACAACCTCTTACAGTGCTCGTATAGATGAACACAGTGAATATGGTACTCAATTTAGCCCAAGAGTATCAGTGCTATATAATCCAAGTGACTTAACTATAAGAGGATCTTATGGGCAGGGGTACTTTGCCTCCACACCGTTTGTTGAAGAGATTGAGGCTGCAGGGTTATCAAGGCTAGCACCAATTGACAGCTTACAAGAAGAGCATGCTAAAACAGCATCGCTTGATTTTACTTATACCTTTGAAGATGCAGAAACGAGTTTGACTTTGTTTGGCTCTAATGTGGATAACGTGACAGCGTTAGAGGCTTTCTCTGTAAATAACGACGGCACCTTAGACGCTGTTAGATTAATAAATGCACCAGGTGAAAGTCAGATCCGTGGCTCTGAAGTGTTATTGCGTTATTATTTAGGCGATGTAAAGCTCACGGCAAGCTACTTATATTTAGATGCCAGTGAGGAATCTCCTGATGGACAAGGCCGAAGGGATATTGCATTGACGCCGCGTCATTCTGGTGGTTTTGTTGCCATGTGGGAGCAACATGGTAACTTTAGAGCTGGTTTTGAAGCCTATTATACTGGCACTCAACGTGTTAATGATAACCCTTATATTGAAGAAACCAATCCATATTGGCATCTCGGTTTAATGGGCGAAATTACAGTGGGCAGAGTCAGTTGGTTTATTAATTTAGAAAACTTACTCGATGTAAAACAAACCGATGAACATCCAATGTTACTGCCTAACAGAGCGCCTAGCGGCCAATGGACCACAGATATTTGGTCACGTAACGATGGCTTTATTGCTAACGCAGGTGTCAGAATCAAATTTGGTCATTAATCGTGTTCTGCTAGTGTAAGTTGACCCGTCACAAAACAGGTGAACCGGCAGTCTAATGCTGGCGGTTCCTATTTCATTTCCATTTTCACTCTATCTTTTCTCTAATTCACTTATCCTCGTTAATCAATTATTCGCATATATAAAGGGCGACAATTATTGATACACAAAAAATATGCATTTATCAGTCAATTTTGTCACACTAAGGCGCATGAAGAATAAATAAAAATAGCAGCAATAAGGACATGTAATGAAAGCTTTTTCTCTGGTATTGACCAGCTTAACAATAGTTATTTCTGGCATCGCTCACGGGGCTGAAATTGATCTCAACCACATTCAGCGCTTAGGCCCTGTTAATCAACTGGCAGTAGTACCTTTATCAAAAAGTGCTCATGCAGATGCGCTGCGAGCCAATTTGGTTGCCAACTTGATTGATCAATCAAGTGATAAAAAACCTGAAACTGTTCAAGTGTTTAATCAACAACTGACTTGGCAGACGGCATCATCAAAAGCACAAGGTGAGGGCTGGTTAGCCTATCAATTGCCAGTTTCTACCCAGCGTTTTACCCAAGGTACGTTAACGGTAAAAGGGCTTGATAATCCGCAGGTGTATTTAAATGGCCAATTAGTGAAGTCAGCGAATGAAGTCTCGTTAGATTTGCTCAATGGTGACTACAACATTGTAATATTGGCCGATGGTCAGCAACAAGACACGCCATTTAGTCTTGATTGGCAGGGCAAAAGCGATATTGACGAGCTCGATTTTTCTGAGCAAAAAACGCAACGAGTCTCTGCAGAGCAGCTATTTGATGCCCAAGTGATTAGCGACTTAACCTTATCACCTAATGGTAAATACTTATTGCAATCGACTATTGAATACCAGCCAAGCCAAGGCGATACCCCCATTCAAGTGACTGAGTTACACAAGGTGTCGGATAACAGTGTGGTGTATCGTTGGCAAGATAACCGCCCAAGTAGCGCAGTATGGTCAAGTGATAGTCAACAATTGGCGTTTGTGGTCAATAAACAAATTCAGTTACTCAATATGGCGGACTTAGTTATTGAAGTCGTCGCAACCGATATTGAGAATGTATCGGGGTTGCATTGGTATGGTGACAGCCTGTTATTTAATTGGCAAAACCCCTTTAAAGCTGATGAAAAAGCGACCTCAAAGCGTTTTAGGGCATTAGAAGATCGCTGGAGTTATTGGCGTGACAATACCCAACTTTACCAACTAGATGTGGCTTCAGGCTTTATTCGTCAGTTAACTGATAACAAGATTAGCACCGATTTTGTCGACAGCAATCTCGATAAAAATACGCTGTTATTGACTCGCTCGCCGGTTGATTATGCTGAGCCTGCCCATGGATTAACTCAGTTAATTGAATTGAATCTAAAAGATTTAACTGAAACCATGATTGGTGAATATCGTAGCTTTAGCGGTGCGTTATACGCTGATGATGGTATGTACATCACCGCAGGTCCTCGCTTTATGGACGGTGTCGGTATCCAAGACAAATCCATTGAAGTGAATGATTATGATGGTCAATTATATTGGCGTGATGACAAGGGCAATGTGAGTGCATTAAGCAAAGACTTTGACCCTGCTATCGGCAGCATGACTAAGCTTGAAAATGATGATGTGGTATTAACGGTAACCGAAGGCGACCGCTCACCGCTGTATTTATTTGATAAAAGTAAAAGTCGTTTTAGTAAAATCGACACCGGCATTGATATGGTGACTAACTTTAGTGTCGCCGTTGAACAATCTACCCCAACTATAGTGTTTGCGGGTACGTCGGCCACCGTGCCACAAAAAGCGTATAAAATGGCATTGAATGCTAGTCGTAAAGAGTTGTTGTTCGACAGCCAAAAACTCAGTTATGCCAATACCCGTTTGGGTGAGATTCAAGATTTCGATTTTACCAATAAGCTTGGCCAAAATATCGATGGTAGGGTGTATTTACCGGCTGACTTTGATGCCAATAAAAAGTATCCGGCATTAGTGTATTACTATGGCGGTACTTCTCCTGTTGGGCGTCACTTTACTGGTCGCTGGCCGTTTAACTTATGGGCTGCCGAAGGTTATGTGGTGTATGTGCTGCAACCCAATGGAGCAACAGGTTATGGCCAAGCATTCAGTGGCCGCCATGTGAATGCATGGGGTAAATACAGTGCAGATGACATTATTGAAGGGACTAAAGCCTTCTTAAACGCGCATAGTTTTGTAGACCCTAAACGAGTGGGCAACATGGGCGCGTCATACGGCGGCTTTATGACCATGTATTTAGCCACCAAAACCGATATTTTTGCTGCGTCAATGTCTCATGCTGGGATCAGTAATTTATCATCTTATTGGGGCCATGGCTGGTGGGGTTATGGTTATTCTGGTGTGGCGAGTCGTGGCAGTTTTCCGTGGAATAACCCTGAGCTCTACGTTGAGCAAAGTCCGTTATATCATGCAGATAAAATCACTACGCCGTTATTGCTGATACACGGTAATGCTGATACGAATGTGCCAGTGGGTGAAAGCCATTACATGTACACCGCACTAAAGCTGTTAGGCAAAGAGGTAGAATTGGTTGAGTTTAATGGCCAAAACCATCACATCAACAGCCGTCAAGCGCGCTTTGATTGGTGGAATACCACTATGGCCTGGTTTGACTTGAAGTTAAAAGATCAGCCTGAATGGTGGAATAGCCTTTACCCTGAGACAAAATAGCAATAGTAAATAACTACGTTAAACAGCCCCGTAAAACGGGGCTGTTCTGCATTAAGAGTATATGGTTAATTGAAGAGGGATTTGTCGTTACTATTATGATTAAAATTCACTCAGTATTAATCGATTTAAAGAGGAGATTGATGAGGAGTAGTGGAATATTATGCATGCCAGTGCATTCATTTTTCTTTGAAACCATATTTAGAATATTTATGAGAAGTTTGATCTCCATATCATTTATGGCAAAAGACGGCCCTTAAGTTCATTTTTTGTTAATTATTATCTGCCATTAATGCTAAGTTTTAAAGATATTGTATTAAAAATCAAACGTATAAATATGTATTCTCATATGCCTTTGCTTGTGTTGGAATGCTATTTTTTACAGGGACTGTCTACCGTTATTCTCTAATTTTTATATTTTATCGCTATTAATATATTCATTGCAGTTTATTGACTGGCGTTTTACTGAGTTTGTTTAAGGATACTTTTATATTGAGTAAAATATAGTGAAAGCTTTACCTTAATAATTGATATAATTGATATAATTTATGTTGTTGTGGTAATAAGTTGTTGTTGTCATCCGTTTTGAGGTTATGTTTGACGATATTATTTGCACGGAGAAGAAATGGATAGTTTTTTCAGTTTGATGAGTAATGCCGTATTGTTACTGGCACTTGTTGTTATTTATGATGCCATTACGATACAAAAAATTGCACCTAAGAAATATGAAAAGGTGTTAAGTGGCATCTTTATCGGCATGATTGCTATCAGTGTGATGAACGCCCCCTGGGTACTGCGTTTGGGGATCCACTTCGATACTCGTTGGGTATTACTCAGTTTAAGCGGTCTATTTTTTGGATTTATTCCTACACTGATAGCTGCAGTATTTGCCGCTTGCTTTCGCATTTTTCTCGGTGGGGTTGGTATATACGTAGGGGTCTTGGTTATTTTTGTTAGTTCAGCCATTGGCCTTGGTTGGCGGTATTGGATACAGCGTTCAAATCAATCACTAAATTGGCAACATTTATTGGCTTTGAGTATTGTTGTTGAATTGGTTGTTTTATTGAGTTTATTACTCATGCCTGTGGCAGATAAGTATGACATTATCCTTAATATTAGTTCTACCTTACTCACAGTCTACATCTGTGGCTCCGTACTGCTCGGATTACTGCTTAAGCATCATCAAAAAAGACAACAACTTGCGCAAGAATTACAACAACATAAAAATCTCCTCGAAACGGAAAGAAATCTCTTACAAAGTATTATTGATGGTATTCCTGATCTGATCTTTTATAAATCGAAGGAAGGGATCTATTTAGGGTGTAATAAAGCATTTTCGGATGCACTAAAACTCAATCCAGAAGATATTAAGCATCGCGATGACTATGACTTATTTGATCGCCAACAAGCGGAAATGTTTATCAAAGCAGATAAATTAGTCATGGAGCAAAACCAGCCCTGGATGGATGAAGAATGGCTCAATACATCGGATGGCGCGGCCTATATTTTGAGAACCCATAAAACGCCAATTCTGAATTCATCAGGAGAAGTGCAAGGCGTTGTTGGTGTCAGTCGTGATCTGATCGATGAGAAACACATCAAAGCACAATTACAACGTAGTGAAACAACATACCGTAATATTATTAGTACAGCACAAGATGGTTTTGTTATTGTCTCTGTTGATGGTTTTATTATTGAGTCGAATCAAAGTTTTGCTAAGATTACTGGTTATCATCTCGATGAGTTGTTAAATAAGCATATTGACCATATCGAAGTTAATGAACGATATCAATTATCAACAGAAAATATTATTAAAGCCAAGCAAGCCAAAGCGATTCACTATACCTCTATGTACAAACATAAACAGGGACAGCTATTGCACGTTGAGGTAAATGTTAGTTTTTGGGATGATGATAATGGGGGGATGTTTTTCTGTTTTGTTAAAGACATTTCAGAGCGTATTAAAGTAGAACAGAGATTACTCTTCAGTGAATCAAAATTTAGGCAGATTTTTGAAAAAATCCCTTCAGTTTCTGTTCAAGGTTATGACAAAAATCGTAACGTGATTTTTTGGAATCAAGCCAGTGAAAACCTTTATGGGTATTCAAAAGAACAGGCTGTAGGCAAAAGAATGGAAGACCTTATTATTCCATTGTCATACAAAAACAAAGTCGTTAACAACGTAAATGCATGGATTAATGATGGTGTGCCTATGCAAGCAGAGGAACAGTCTCTTAAGCGTGCAGATGGCACTCATGTACCCGTTTATTCATCTCATACCTTAATTTACAACAGCGATAACGAAGCCGAGATATACTGTATCGATATTGATTTAAGTGCTCAGAAAAAAGCCGAAGAACATGCCTCTACCTTGTCACAAGCCATAGAACAAAGTCCAATTTCAATAATATTAACTGGTGTCGATAGCAGCATTGAATATGTAAATAGTGCATTTGAAAAAATCACCGGTTATACCTCTAATGAGGTTATTGGCCGACCAACGAGCATGTTACAGTCAGGTTTAACCGCTAAATCGACTTATAGAGAGCTATGGGGGGCAATCACTCAAGGCCGCACATGGCAGGGCGATCTGCAAAATAGAAAGAAAAATGGTGAACTGTTTTGGGAACAAACCCACATAGCCCCTATTTTTGACAAAGCTGGCATCACAAAACATTATTTGGCTCTCAAGCAAGATGTGACCCTTTTTAAACAACAAGAAGAAAAAATTCTCCAACAAGCTCATTACGACAGCTTAACGGGCTTACCGAACAGATTACTCTCTCTTGATCGATTGTCACAAATGCTTAAAGATGCGCATAGAGTAAAAAATAAAATCGCAGTATTATTTTTAGATTTAGACGACTTTAAAAAAGTTAACGATACGATGGGTCATTCAGTCGGTGATGATTTGTTGATTCAAGCGGCTACACGGCTAAAAAGCACTATTAGGGACAATGATGTCGTCGGCAGACTGGGCGGGGATGAGTTTATCATTATGCTTAATATACATGAGCCTGAAGAAGCTGAAATTATTGCCAATAAACTGCTTAAACAATTCTATACACCCTTTATACTTAAATCCCGTGAGGTCGTGTCTACTATCAGTATAGGGATCGCTTTATATCCGTTTGACAGTGAAGATCCTAAAGAGCTGCTAAGGCAAGCGGATTCTGCAATGTATCATTCAAAAGATCGTGGTAGAAATATTTATCATTTTTATACAGAACAAATGAACCACGATATGAATCGACGGTTGAAAATTGAAGAGCAATTACGTAACGCTCTGAAACTCGGAGAGCTAGAAGTTTATTTTCAACCTGTAATCGAGATTCGAACCCGTAAGATTGTTGGCGCGGAAGCACTTCTACGTTGGAAAAACAGTATACTCGGTCAAGTATCCCCTGATGAGTTTATTCCTATTGCAGAGCAAACCAGTCTCATTGTTTCTATCGGTGAATATGTTATAGAGAATGCATTTTCTGCGGCACAAAAATGGCAACAAACATATAATCTTCAGTTTAAAATTGCTATCAATGTGTCGCCCAAACAATTTAGGGAAAACAATTTTGTTGAGGTGCTGAACATCAAATTAGAGCAATACCAAATTCATCCAACCTCAGTTGAACTAGAAATTACCGAAGGGGTATTACTCAGTGGTGATGACATCATTGAAACGAACTTAAGGAGTATTCACGATATCGGTGTCAATATCGCAATGGATGATTTTGGTACCGGATACTCATCACTCAGTTATCTACGTAGTTACCCTTTTGACACCTTAAAAGTGGATAAAAGCTTTGTTAATGATATCACCGTTGACCCAGCCGATTTAGAACTTGTTGGTGCAGCTGTCGCCATGGGACATGCATTGAATTTAACGGTAGTTGCTGAAGGCATAGAAACAGAAGAGCAATATCATCTGCTTAATGAGCTTAACTGTGATTATGGTCAAGGCTACTTATTTAGTAAGCCGTTGCCCCAAAAGGAATTCGAACAGTTGTTAGCTGAACAGAATTTTTTGTAGGTTGGTATTTCGCACTACGAATTGTGAAAGGAGTGATCAGATCAAGGGATAATAATTTCTTTGATAAATGACTATGAGCACTGCTTTTCTGACACATTTTAATTCGATTACAGATCTCCGTATTGAACAGTGTAAAAAGCATTAACTCATTGATATCCTTTTACTTGTCTTCAACGCTGTTTTGTCTTGAGCTGAATGTTGGGAGGATATTTATTATTTTTACCACCTTAAACTTGATTGGTTAATAAACACGCTACTTTTGAAGCTGGTATTCCAAGGCATAACACCATAACTTGTCCTTGTCGGGTCTAACGGTCAAGACCATTACACCAACTTCCGTAAAGTGCGCTTTAATCAGTGGAATAGTCTTTACCCTGAGACTACAGAGCAATAAGCTGCTTTATATTTCTAGAGGCCTCGCATTGCGGGGCTTTTTGTTAAGTCACAATAAGTGTAAGCGGTTACTGAGCAGTGGATCGTTATAGCTTAAAAAAACAAATTTTATAAATATTGTATGAGATGGATTTTTTACCTCAAATTCCCATGTTGATTTCATTTTGTAATCAACACTATTGATTTAAGGAAATAACGTTGAGGCCAGAATAATTCGAAGTATTGACATAGATAAACAGTCAACTAAAATAAATTAAAACCGATGATAGGTATCAGCAAATGGGTCGAAAAAGTGATGGTAGAGAACGTCTGCTACGGGCAATATCAGACCTGATGTGGGAGAGCAGTTATGGCACTCTCACTATTGATGTTATTTGTGAACGCGCGGGTGTGAAGAAGGGCAGTTTCTACTATTTTTTCAACTCCAAGTCCGAGCTTGCTGCTGAGTCGATCCGCGAGGGATGGGAAGCAAAGAAACCGAAAATGAATACGTTCTTTTCTGCTACTCGACCCCCTTTAGAGCGACTGAGATCCTATTTTGACGATATACGACAAACACAGTATGAGGCGCTCGAGAAGCATGGCCGGATCCTCGGTTGTCCCAATTTCAATGTGGGTGCCGAGATCAGTGGTCTCGCGCCCGAACTGGATAAAAAGTTACAGCGTACGTTTAGTGATTTGCTCAAATATATTGAATCAGCAATCCGAGATGCCCAGTTGGAAGGGATAATTAATGTCGCCGATCCTGCTATGAGTGCCCGCTGTGTGCTTGGCTTTTTTGAAGGGGTTTTGACCCATGCTCAGGTCTGCAACGATCCTACTTTATTAGATGATATTTGGCCGGGGACGTTACAAATGCTAGGTGTTACATGGGATGGGACTTAGCAGGTAAAAACGTGAACTGTGATTAATTATTTTTAAACAAGCTAGCTATATCACCACCATATTGATGGTTTCTGATTATTTTCTACTCTCGACAATGACTGGTTTAATTCTGAACTGGCAGAGATTATGCCACCGACTTATATGTTCACCTTAATCGTCGTTGCGATACTGAAAATAGGCTCTGCTATGATGCGACTATGAATGTTGTTGCTTCTTTAAATGGCAGATTTTTTACGTTGGTATTCACTGTTGGAGTCATTCACTTAGCGTTGTATTAACCTTTGTTGGTTATCATTGATTTTGTGTTCTGGGGGATGCATATTATGTTGATGGGTTAGTAATATATGGTGTCTTTTGCGTGTTAACCATTAATTTACCCATGGCAGTTTAAGTCTTATTCAGGCTAGTTTATTGCCGTTATTTAGCTAACATCAATTCATTTTAATAGTTGACTATATAGTAAACTATATGTGAGCAGGTATGAAGCAAGCGAGTACGAACAATAAGTTGTATGGCATTAAGGCTATCGCCAATGGACGCTGTGATAGTTACAAACGACCCGCCAATGACCTCATGAATGAGCCATTGTTCGTTGTTAGGCAAGAATCTGTCGCAGCAAACATACCACCCCTCTCCAATAGCGGTTTACGCTTGGCAATAACTGACTACTCAGACAGTAGACAGACTAGATGGCCAATCTGCTTAAACTCGTTATCACCGCCTGCCATTAGGAAATGATTGAAGAGAGCGCGCGGCAGCTAGCTAAAGCCACTCATCACATCTACCCACATTCAAATGCTACGCGCAGAAAAATCGATGTACGCCCACATAGACGTACACCTTCACATTGAAACAGAAGGAAATTTAGATCATGAAAAACTTTGATTTTCACAACCCAACACACATTCTCTTTGGTAAAGGCCGTATCGCGGATCTGAATGAGCATGTTCCAGTTGATGCAAAAGTATTGATTATCTATGGTGGTGGTAGTGCGGAAAGAACCGGCGTTCTAGGTCAAGTTCGCGCTGCACTTACAGGCCGTACATTGGTTGAGTTTGGCGGCATAGAACCGAACCCGCATTATGCTACTACGTTAAATGCCATCCAAGTCATCAACGATAATGACATCACTTTCTTACTTGCCGTTGGCGGTGGGTCTGTCATCGATGCCACCAAATTTATTGCAGCAGCAGCTTTGTATGATGGTGATCCGTGGGAGATCCTTACTTCCGGCGGTTCGAATATTAAGGCGGCGATGCCATTTGGTACCGTGTTGACGTTGCCCGCTACAGGATCTGAAATGAACTCTGGTGCAGTAATAACTGATCCAGATAAAGTAGCGAAACTTGCTTTCAGAAGCCCATATTGTTACCCGCTATTTTCCGTACTCGATCCCGAGATTACTTATACACTGCCTGCTCGTCAGGTTGCCAACGGGGTGGTAGATTCTTTTGTCCACATTGTCGAACAGTATCTGACTTACCCTAGTGCTGCATATGTTCAGGATGGTTTTGCCGAATCTATGTTGCGAACTCTGATCAAGCTTGGTCCAAAAGCACTTGAAACACCTGAAGATTATGATATTCGCGCTAATCTGATGTGGATTGCAACATTGGCCTTGAACGGATTAATTGGTGCGGGTGTGCCACAAGATTGGGCTTCTCATATGATCGGACATGAGATCACCGCGCTTAATAATACTGATCATGCACGTACACTTGCGGTTGTATTGCCATCTTTGATGAACGATCAACGCGAGCATAAACACGACAAACTGCTGCAATATGCCAGCAATGTTTGGGGGATCAACGAAGGCTCCGATGATGTAAGAATTGACGCTGCGATTATGGCGACACGGGCATTCTTCGAGAAATTAGGTATTAAAACAAGGTTAAGTGACTACGATATTGGTGCGCCCGAGATTGAGCGTATTATCACCGACTTGAAGGCCCATGGCATGACTGCCCTCGGTGAACGCCATGACATCAGCCCAACTGATGTTCGTCGTATTCTTGAAGCGTCACTATAGGGGACACTGAACATGACACAGACAAACAAAACAAATCGACAATGGGTTCTAGCCGAACGACCTAAAGGTGAACCCACTAAAGACACGTTGAACTTAATTGAGGAAGCAATTCCAGTAGCATCTGGCAATCAGATGCTACTGCGGACTGAGTTTCTTTCGCTCGACCCTTATATGCGCGGGCGGATGAGCGATGCGCCATCTTATGCTGTCCCCGTCGAGATCGGTGAAGTGATGGTTGGGAGTACGGTTGCGCAGGTCGTCGATTCGAATATCGATGGTTTTACCCCTGGCGACTACGTGCTCAGTTTTAATGGTTGGCAAGATTATGCTCTGTCAGATGGAGCAGGGTTGACCAACCTCGGTAAGTCACCTTTGCATCCTTCTTGGGCGCTTGGGATTTTGGGCATGCCGGGCTTTACCGCTTGGGCTGGCCTGAAACAGATTGGTGAGCCAAAGGCCGGCGAAACCATCGCAGTGGCCGCAGCTACAGGTCCGGTTGGTGCTACCGTTGGCCAGATCGGAAAATTGATGGGCTGTCGTGTTGTCGGGATTGCAGGCGGCGCTGAAAAATGCGCTTATGCGGTAGACGAGCTGGGCTTTGACGCCTGTATTGACCACAAGGCCGGAGACTTTGCTGATCAACTTGCCAAGGCGAGCCCAGATGGCATAGATGTCTATTTTGAGAGTGTCGGTGGCAAGGTTTTTGATGCGGTCATCCCGCTATTGAATCCGAAAGCTCGGATCCCGCTCTGTGGACTTGTGTCGCAATACAACGCAACCGGATTGCCAGCTGGGCCGGATCGGATGAATTGGCTGATGGGGCAGATCCTACGCAAGAAGATCAAGCTGCAAGGCTTTATCATTTTTGATGATTTTGGCTATCTCTACCCCGACTTTGCCAAGGAGATGGGGGGCTGGGTTGAAAGTGGCAAGATCAAATACCGTGAAGAGAATATTGAGGGATTGGAAAATGCTCTTCATGCATTCATCGGTCTGCTTAACGGTGAGAATTTCGGCAAGCGCGTGATCCACGTGGGCCAACAAATCAAAGTCTAACTCATAACAATCATGATGTACTGACTTGGCCCTAGGACGAGTAACGCCGCACTGGCACAAGCTTTTGCAACATTGGACCGGGGACGGTTTTGAAACATCAGTCCCCCGTTGGTACATTATCCAACAAAGGTAACTATTATGACTTATGAAACACGTAATCCTTATACGGGTGCTCTTCTGGTCACTTTCCCGGATTCAACCGACTTCGAGGTTAATCAAGCGATTGAAAATGCGCATGTTGCATTTTTATCATGGAAAGAAACAGGGTTTACAGAACGCGCACGCGTGATGCACGCCGCGGCAGAGATATTACGCCGTGAGGTTGATTATTTCGCCAATCTGCTGACTATCGAGATGGGGAAACTTGTATCCGAAGCTAAAGCCGAAGTTGCTCTGTCGGCAGATATTTTTGATTACTATGCAACTAATGCCCAAACGCTGCTGGCACCGCAAAAGCTGCCCGTTACCGATTACGAGGCCGAGATTATCGCCGAGCCGCTAGGGGTATTGTTGGCGATTGAGCCATGGAATTTTCCGTTTTATCAGGTGGTCCGAATTGCGGCACCACAAATATCTGCAGGTAATACCCTGTTGCTTAAGCATGCGTCTAATGTTCCGCAGGCTGCTGCTGCATTTGAAAAATTAATGTTGGAGGCTGGTTTGCCTCAGGGTGTGTTCAAAAATCTCTATGCAACACGGTCGCAACTCGAAACCATCATTAATGATCCACGAGTTCATGGGGTAGCATTAACAGGGTCGGAAAGGGCTGGTGCAGTTGTTGCCGCTCAGGCAGGTAAGGCTTTGAAGAAATCGACGCTTGAACTTGGCGGTGCGGATGCATTTGTTGTTCTAGCCGATGCTGAGATGGAAAAAACCATCAACTGGGCGGTCTTTGGCCGCCACTGGAATGGTGGTCAAGTATGTGTGTCCTCAAAGCGCATGATCATTGTTGATGAGGTGTATGATCGGTTTCTTGAGGGTTATATCGCCGGTGTTGCAAAACTGAAAGCGGGTGATCCATTTGAGCCATCCACTACCTTGGCGCCACTTTCTTCTAGGGCTGCCGCAGATGACATTAAAGACAAGATACGCCAAGCGGTTTCTTATGGTGCCACGGCAACTGAAGTAGGGCCAAGTGTTCCTGATTCGGGCAATTTTGTGCAACCGACCATTCTGACTGATATTTCACAAGATAACCCAGCGCGCAACTGGGAGTTTTTTGGTCCGGTATCGATGTTGTTTCGTGCAAAGGATGAAGATGACGCTGTGCATATTGCAAATGATTCACCGTTTGGTTTGGGTGGGTCAGTTTTTACCGCCAATGCAAAGCACGGAGCAGAAGTCGCTAAGCGAATATCCACAGGTATGGTTTTCGTTAATCACCCTACAATGGCTAAAGCAGACTTGCCCTTTGGTGGTATAAGACGTTCAGGGTATGGCCGCGAACTTGTTGGTATCGGCATCAAGGAGTTCGTCAATCACAAGTTGATCTCAGTGGTTGATATAGACGCACCGTTCTAATACTCATTGCCAATCCGATCATTGGTCGGATTGGCTTATTCAACATAAGTTTATAACGGTAAACTGTTAATCGTTATACATTCATCCCGCTAAACCAAAAACCGCTAAATATAAAAACACCAACACTTAATGTTGGTGTTTAGGTGCTAATCATGGGTGTCACAAAGGCCATCGAATTGGCTCATATCATTCACCTGTCATTAATAATATCAGCAATGTTACGCGTCCAAATCTACAAGCCCTAATATGAGTAAAATACTATTCTCGTAAAGCGTGATTTAAGCACTTAACCAAGGTAGTAGTGCATTAATAGTCTGAGTGATTGTGTTTGCGGAGTCAGCTTGGTAGCCGTATATACGAATACCAAAAATAACGGTCATTAACTGTGCCGCATAAGCTTTGGCTTGTTCTTCGGTGTGGCTTTTACGTAAGTAATCGACATAAATTAGCTCAATGTTGGCCAATTGGGCTGAGGCAAACTGATACAGTTTATTGCCTTGTGATGCCAATTCAAGTTGCGTTTTAATTAAAAAGCAACCGCAGTAATCGCAAGCTTTAGATTGCTCAACCAAATCTTGTAAAATTTGTTTAATCGCCGCATTAACACTTGGTGCATTGGCCATCTTCTGGTGAACCGCGTTAATTGAAAATTCGGCGTAGCGTGCTAACGCGGCTTGGAAAAGCCCTTCTTTACTTTCAAACTCATGGTAAATGCTACCAGGCTTTAAACCAGTGGCTTTAGTGATTTGTTGAATGCTTGATGCTGCATAGCCTTGCTGCCAAAACAACTTGATGACGTTATCTAACACGTCTTCTCTTTGGTAATTCTTTTTTGCCATGACATCTCATCCTCATCGTACTTTATATATGGATTAGCTGATTAAACCGAATTGTTATCGATAAAGCAATAATAGCTATAATAACACTATTTGAATGACTGTTCAAAAATGGTTTGAATTTAATATTTATAGTGATTCAAAACGACACAAAGTGTGCTGGAGACTATTTTGAGATCATCTTGACCACTTGTCAGCTTTTTCTTGCCAGCGCTTTTTATCTATCAGCATCTCTTTAAATTGCCACCCTGATAATATGACATTGGCACGGTTTAAAAAACTATATTTTTCAATGTCTAGCTTGTAAAATTTGTTGTTCTCGTCCACAGTTAATCGCAATGACTCTTAATTAATGATTAAAATGACCAAACTATCTAGCTATAAAAATGCACTAAAATGGGGTTTAGGAGTGTTGACCTTAGGTTTAGTGGTCAGTTTTGCTATTGCTGTCAGTGTTAAGAATCAAAATAACATCATTATTAACCAATCACTTGAATCTGTAACCGAGCAGGTTACCAATAATATTATTGATCGTATCGTACTGTATCAATATGGTTTACGCGGTGCGAGAGGTGCTGTTTCTACGATTGGTGAAGATAAAATTACCCGCGAAATTTTTAAAAAATATAGCTCAACTCGAGATATTGGCAGTGAGTTTCCTGGGGCTCGAGGGTTTGGCTATATTCGCCGAGTACCTGTAGCTGATGAAGCCCGTTTTGTCGAAAAGCAGAAATTAAATGATTGGCCTAATTTTACCATTAAGCAACTAAATGCTCATGATGGTGAACGCTATCTCGTTCAATATATTGAATATGTTGACCCCATTGAATCGAATTATTTGGCTGTAGGGTTAGATATTGCTTCGGAAGATAACCGCAGGATTGCGGCAAAGAATTCATATTTGAGCGGTGAAGTTCGCTTAACTGGGCCGATTACCTTAATACAAGCCACAGGTCTTCCGTTACAATCATTTCTCATTTTAATGCCGATTTACCATACAGGTTTTACACCCGTAACCCTTGAAGAAAGAGAAAAACAAGCATTTGGTTGGAGTTATGCGCCATTAGCCGCTAATGAAGTGTTTGCCAATATAGACCTATCAAGAAATTCAGCAAAGTTGACCTTAATTGATATTACTGATGATAAAAATACCGTTATTTTTTATCAAACTCATGCTGAGGATACAAATATACTCTCTGGATATGATTCATCGTTAGAACGAGATATTTTTGGCCGCAAGTGGCGAGTGTCGTTAAGCGCTTATCCTAATTTTATTAGTGAGTTACATTTAACTAATCCTACTGTTGTGTTTCTTTATGGCTCGGTTTTAAGCTTATTACTTGCTGGGGTAGTTGGATTATATGCGTTTAATCAGCGCCGTAAACGGATACTGTTAGCCGATACAGCAAGACGCGCTAATATTCTTGAACATTCTCTTGATGCCATTATTAGTTATGATTGTGATGGCATTATTACTGGATGGAATCAAGGTGCTGAAAACCTATTTGACTATAAAGAACAAGAAGTGCTTGGCTCTAAAAGTACTGATTTTATTATTCCTGAAGGTGATAGTGAACGAGAGATATTACACTTTGCTCAAGTGCTGAAGGGGAAGCCGATATTAAATTATGTGTGCCAGCACAAGCGTAAAGATAGCGAGTTACTCTCTACTTCGATGACGTCAATGGCTATTTATAATGAATTAGGCGTGATCACCGGTGTGAGTCAGACTATTCGTGATATTACGCTGCAGCAAAAAGCTGAAAAACAAATTTTAAACCATAATGCTCGACTTGAACGAAAAGTGACAGAAAGGACTCATGCTTTACAACAAGCATTATTAGAAAATAAAACCTTGCTGGATAATATTAACCAGCAATTACTTTACTCAGAAACCGACAGTGATGGGGTTATCCTTGCTGTTAACGATTATTTCTGCATTGCATCAGGCTTTACCCGCGAGCAAATGATCGGCCAAAAACATTCTATTTTAAAGTCTAACGAACATGATGATATTTTTTGGGCAAACATGTGGCAAACGATTACCTCTGGTAAGACTTGGCAAGGTGAAATTTGTAACATTGATAAGCAAGGCAATGTGAAATGGTTTGATACTGTTATAGCTCCTGTAATGAATGATAACGGTGATCTTGAACGTTGTATTGCACTCCGAATAGATATTACTGAACGTAAAAATACCCAACTTGAAAATAATGAACTCGCGGCTTTACTTACCAATGTGCTTGCCGCAGCATCGGAAGTCGCCATTATTTCGACCGATGATGACGGTATTATTAATATTTTTAACCGCGGTGCAGAGTTATTACTTGGCTACCAGGCTGAAGAGGTTGTGGGCATAAAAAGCCCTGCAATATGGCACCTTCCCGCTGAAGTTCGTCAACGCAGCAAAGAGTTAAGTGAAGAATTTGGTGAAGATATTGGTGTCGCTGATGTTTTTGTATATGGTCCGAAAAATGTCGGTCCCGAAACGCGTACTTGGACATACGTGCGTAAAGATTGCTCACAATGTCAAGTGTCGTTATCGTTATCGGCTATGCGTGACCACAATGGGGACATTATTGGTTTTCTGGGTGTAGCTTTAAACATCGATCAAATGCTCAAACAACAAGAAGAGTTAGTGTCGGCCAGTAATCAACTGATCAAAGCGGCTGAAGTAGCAGAATTAGGCATTTATGATTTAGATTTAGTCGCTGATAATTTGCAGTGGAATGATCGTATGTTTGCCATGTACGATTATCCATTAACGCTCGGTGAAACAGGGTTAAGTTATCAACATTGGCAACAACGGATCCACCCAGATGACATCGCTATGGCTGAACGGGCTTTACAACAAGCCGTTGATTCTTTAAAAACCACTTACGAGACGACATTTAGGATTATTACCCGCTCAAATCAAATTCGTTATATTCATGCAGGAGCCCAAATATATTACGACAAATCGGATAAACCCGTGCGTTTTGTTGGGGTTAACCGTGACATCACTGAGCAACACGAACTAGAACAAACATTGCGATTCGCTAAGCAAGCTGCTGATGCCGCTAGTGCCGCTAAATCTGCATTTTTAGCCAATATGAGCCATGAAATTCGTACCCCAATGAATGCCGTACTAGGTATGCTTCAACTTATTCAACATTCTGATATGAGCCTTCAACAAGCTGATTATGTGACTAAAGCCGAGAGTGCCGCGAAATCATTACTAGGACTGTTAAATGATATTTTAGACTTTTCTAAAATTGATGCGGGTAAATTAGAACTTGATTTGCATCCGCTTCAACTCGAAACCTTAATGCGCGAATTAGCGGTGATGTTGGCGACTAATGGACACAGTAAAAATGTAGAAGTTATTTTTGATTTAGATCCGGCTATTCCTTACTTGATTGAAGGTGATGAGCTTCGTTTGCGTCAAGTATTGTTAAACCTTGCGGGTAATGCGATTAAATTTACCGCTGAAGGTCACGTAATTGTCAGTGTTGTGTGTAATGAATTGACTGCAAACCAAGTGAGTTTAACCATGTCGATTACAGATACTGGCATCGGAATTAGTCAAGAACAGGGCGATAAAATTTTCCAAGGTTTTGTTCAAGCAGAATCTTCAACCTCAAGACGATTTGGCGGTACTGGATTGGGCTTAGCGATTACCAAACGTCTGGTTGAATTGATGGGGGGCGAATTAACCTTAACAAGTCAGGTTGGCGAGGGGAGCCGTTTTGAGTTTAATTTAATATTTAAGATTATCGAAGTAACCAACAACGATTGTAATATTGATTTACAAGATAAGAATATTCTGATTGTTGATGACAGTGAGATGAGCCGTAAAATTTTATCAAAAACCTTAACGACCCACGGCGCACTTGTTAGTGAAGCACATAATAGTAAACAGGCAATTGATCTTATTGAGCAAAGTTTACAAGCCAGTAATCATTATGATGTGATTGTTATGGATTGGCGTATGCCTGATAAGAATGGTTTGGAAACCGCTAATCATATCCAAACGATGTTTCCTGTAGGCAAAGCACCTGCGATTATTATGTTAACTGCTTATGGCGCCGAGGTGATGGAACAAACCAAACAATACCTTCAACCGCCTTTTGTGAATATGCTCACTAAACCTGTGACAGCCAATTTAATGCTTGAAGCCGTTTTTCAAGCCATTAATGGGGTAGCACAACCGTTACCTGCTAAAAAAATAACCCATTTAGCATTAAAAGGAGTCAGGGTGCTGGTGGTTGAAGATAATCAGCTTAACCGTCAAGTAATTGATGAGTTACTACGCTTACAAGGTGCGATAGTGACCTTGGCTAAAGATGGTATTGAGGGGGTCGATTGGGTCACTAAGTCGAATAATCAATTTGATATTGTGATCATGGATATGCAGATGCCGGTTATGGATGGGCTTGAGGCAACTCGCCTTATTCGTGCTGATGGCAGATTTAATGAGTTATCGATTTTGGCTATGACGGCTAACGCATCCCTTGCTGATAAAACATTATGTCTTGAGGCGGGTATGGATGATCATATTGCTAAGCCAATAGACATGACGAGTTTATTACCTTGTATGCTTAATCTCTTGGGCCTTGAAGATAATACTTATTCTGTTCCGGCAGTTAATAACGTGCCGATAGCATTAGCTGATGCGTATAACGATGATGATACCATTATAGAAAATTCAGATTCTATTTTACGTCGTTTTGGTGGCGAGCGCGCATTTATCATTGATGTGATACATCATTTTGCAACTGAAATGCATGAGCAATTATCATTACTTACTCAGGCTTTTGAGCAACAAGATGACAATGCTATCAGTCTAGTTGCTCATACGATTAAAGGCACTGCGAGTAATATTGGTGCTAAGCGACTTGCCGCTTTTGCCGCTACACTAGAGCAAAATATGAAGCATGCTGTTGATGTCGATCCCGCGGCTTATTTAAGCCAAATGCAAGGCCAAATTAATGATAGTTTGCATATGTTAGAGATGTTATTTCCAGACGAAAGTGTTGAATTAACCGTAAATTCTCTAGAGAAAAAAATACTATTGCCGATAAAGAGCGTAGATTTGAATAAAATGGATCAATTAATGGCGTTGTTAGTGGAACAA
The DNA here is from genome assembly GCF_006385555.1 of Shewanella polaris. Taxonomy (NCBI): domain Bacteria; kingdom Pseudomonadati; phylum Pseudomonadota; class Gammaproteobacteria; order Alteromonadales; family Shewanellaceae; genus Shewanella; species Shewanella polaris. The sequence continues at coordinate 1,309,726 of NZ_CP041036.1, forward strand.
AATTTAGATGCCATAGAGTATCTTGAGCTTTTATTAAGTAATGTAGAGCTTGATGACCAAGTGTTAAAGTTGAAGAAACAAGTGAATCAACTTGAGTTTTTGGATGCTATCGATACCCTGAAATCGATAATAAAGGAGTGATGCGTGTTCATAGATGAGTATATTTCTGGCGTAGCACCAGTTAAAGGGAAAATACTATTAGTTGATGATCAGGTTGTGAATATCAAAATATTACATCAACTATTGCAGGATGATTATGATATTTTTATGGCTCGTGATGGCCAACAGGCTATTGATATGTGTAAAAAAGTCAATCCTGATATTGTGTTGTTAGACATTGAAATGCCGATGATGAACGGATTTGATGTGTGCGCGCATTTAAAGAATGATCCTGATACTGAAGATATTGCCATTATTTTTGTGTCAGGTCATTTTGATGAAGAGAAAGAGGTGAAGGGCTTTCAGTTAGGGGCTGTGGATTTTATTCACAAACCCATTAATCCGGTGATCACCAAAACACGAGTTAAAAATCAGATCATGTTAAAATCACAGACTGATTTATTACGCACTATTGCACTACTCGATGCATTAACTGGGGTAGCCAATCGACGTAAGTTTGAACAAACTTTGCCTATTTGTTGGTTGCAATGTGCGCGAGATAAGCATCCGTTGACCATTATTATGCTCGATATTGATTTTTTTAAGCACTTCAATGATAACTATGGTCATGCCGAAGGTGATCGATGTTTACGTATAGTGGCCCAGAAAATACAAGATACAGTTAATCGACCTTATGATTTAGTGGCGCGTTATGGTGGTGAAGAGTTTATCTGTATTTTACCCAATACTGACGCTATTGGCGGCACTTATGTGGCACAGCAAATCGTCGACAGTATTTTGTCACTTAAAATCACTCATGAAAATTCTGATGTATCAGATTTTGTGACTATTAGCGCAGGAGTAGCAACGATTACGCCTCGTGGTGATTCATCTTACCAAGACCTTGTTAAGGCGGCGGATAAACAGCTGTATTTATCGAAGGACCGAGGCAGGAACAGAGTGATAGGTTGTGATATTACAGACGACACCGTAGCGGTATAATTCATTTTTTAATTAAACGGTCTAGTACGCTAATACTTTTAAATTTAGTATTATCAATGCTAATACACCCAAGCGACGTAACGCTAACTTGAGTGTATTAACGCTGCAACCCCTTTCGAGTATAAGGTAGATTATCAATCTATTAATACGTCATTTATACAGATACTTATGTATTACCCATCACTGATGACATTAATTAATAGGCGATACCGGGTTCATATTAAAATTTATGGCGATAACCTAAGGTATAGGCAATATCTGCACTGTTATCCATATTCAAAAAATTCTCGATCATGGTTAACTCTATGGCACTAGTGTTGAAGTAATAGCGATAGCCCAACAGGGCTTCGTTAGATGCTTGTGAGAAATTTTTATCCCAGTCTACCATGCCATCGTAGCGATGATATTCAGCTAACCAACCATGTCGGCCTGTACGGTATTCATAACCCAACCCCAGCATTAAGTAATAGGGTTCAAAATCCCTTTGTGACAAAGGTTCCTTATCGTTTAAAAAGCTGACTCCAAGAGTTGAATTAACATGGTGGTTACCATTGTGATAACCGTAGTTAATTTGCACGCTCTGTTGGAAACTTTCGTCAGCAAATGGACCGGAATCGACATACTTGTAATATAACGTTCCACCGACTGATAAGCCGTGATGTTCATTATGCAATAATTGATAGCCTAAATAGGCACTGAAAGAATTATTGAGGGAGTCCTCTGTAAAACTATCAATATTGATACCGTATTTTTTTGAGTGGATTTGGTTTTGATGTTTAGCTTGTTGTTTACGGCCATTTTGATCAAAACCAAAAGCATCATGAAACCACATTGTTAATGAGTCCAGATGGTTATCACCGCTAAATTGCCAAGTGTAATTGGCATCAAACAGTAAATCTTCGGTGATTTGCCATTTTAGACCACTGCTAATTGCATTTTGATAATAATCAGCTAATAGCACGTCAGACTCTGACCAGACACTAGCCGCATTCGCTGTGATATACCATTCCTTTTGCCCTTCTGGCAACGAAAAACCTGAGCGTAACAGTGGGCTAAGATTGATCGATTGCATTGGTGATTGAGCATAGACCTGTAACGGCCCGTAATCATTAAAATTTACCACTTGTGCATAGACTGGCAAGATAGAGGTAAGACTCAGTACGGATATCAGTTTAAGGCTGGTTTTCATAAACATTTGTCGATTTAACTCTTCAGTTGCTTAATTTAAGTGTGTGCCGACTTCGAATGTTGATTGTATTTTATCTTTATAATCCACATTGTGAGGTGACGAGGTAGCGTACATTATGAAGGTATAGCAACATTATTTAAATGCCTAAAAAGGAACACATTATGAGGTTAAGTTATATCACTACATTATTATATTTTGAATTGATGTGTACTAGCCCCTATGATGACGGACGCACTGAATGATATCTTAATTCATTGACTTATAGCGTATATTTCTCATTTTACTTTGTGTGAGTTCTGATGCCTCTAGCATTGTGTCATCGTTTACACTTGAACTACAATTTTCTGGTGGAGGTTATTCCATTGTTCCGGGAATTTACCATCTAGCATGTATACAAACGCAATGAGTTCAGCAATCAACAAATACAGTTCTTTAGGCACTTCATCACCTAATTCTAGCAGTTGCAAAAATTCACTTAAATGCGGGTCTTGATGGATATGGATCCCGGCCTCTTTGGCGATTGATATGATTTCTTCGGCCACTAAATCTTTACCCGTTGCGGTAATTTTAGGTGCACTTTTACCATCAAAACTAAGTGCAACAGCCTGTGATATTTTTTTAGGATCGTCTGTCATCATGTTCTCTATTAGGGCCTGTTGATCTTTCAAGGTTGTTTTTGCAGCGAATTGTTGGTCATTTGTACAAGGCAGAGACTTTGTGGTGTAGTTATTCTACATAAAAAGTCGATAACGCAGTAAAAATGACCAACAAACGCTGCCCGAAGGGTTCTGCTAAAAACGTTTTACTCTTTGTTGAATGGATTTTGCTTAGATGACTAGGCATCAATCTATTCGCCTCTATTAAAACGTTTTTATCTCGAACAAAATTTAACCTGCAAAGATCAACAGACCCTAGGCTCGAGTTTTAACTAAATAATGATCACCAGGTAATAAGGTTGCCGGGATTTGGGCTAACTGTGTTGTAAGCTTGCCTGGTGTAAACCCTATTTGAGTTATTTTATCTGCTAATGCTTGATTAAAGCGATCGACTTTACTGAGTAACATTTGATTATTGCCTTTAAATTGAATATCAAGCACTTCAGCGTGTTTATGTGCGCAAATTAATAATGAACCTTGCGCTAAGTTAAATTTGAGTTGGAGTTTCCATCCTGCTTTTTTGTTATTATCTTGATCCTGCTCTTGCTCAAATTTACCTTCAAATTGTTCATCGCGTTGGTTAATTGAGTAGGGTAGGGCAAAATACCATGTCATGGCTTGATTAGGATCGGTACTGGCGTGTTGGTATAACGAAATACTGCTGGCCAATTGTGCCAGAGAGTCTGCTCCACCTAGTTTATCCAATGCTGCAAATAATCCCGAATTTGCACTGAGTTTACTGAGTGTCCGTTGTTGTAATTGTGCTAGATGTGCTTGAAGTTTATCGCTGATCCCTGAACCTGTTGATTTTGTTTTTACACCCAATAATAACTGGAATAAGGTGGTTATTGCGCTCCCAGAAAATAGTGGTGAGGGCTGTAAGTTAGTTGAATGTCCAAGTTGTGTTTGAGCAAGGTTAAGTGCCGCTAAACTGTATAGTTCGCTGCTGAGTAATGCTGGATCGCTCAATGCACTTAAAGGGTGTGGGCTCATTTGGGGTAAATGTTTAAATAATTCTGTCGCCAAATTATGCGGGGTCTGCTGAGTCAATTGTTGTTTTATTGGCATTGCTCCCGCTTTTGATAAGGCTTTATTCAATACTTCAATGGGGGCAGGGTCTTTATTCACTTTGCCGAGCATATCTTTTGTAGCGCTATTGTCTAAGCCTAATGTTGTTGTAGTCGTTTTACTTAGATTGGCTTCTGACGGCGGTGTGGCTTGACCGGTTTGCTTTGTTGATGATGTTGATACGTTATTTAACACTGTAGGATTGCTATCTAAACCACCGAGTTTTGCCGACGGGTTAATGGCGGCAGAGGTCACTTTAGTGGCATTGTTATCTTGAGTCGGAGTTGTAATTGATGTCGTTGATGCAGGAGCATTTTTCTGTGGAATGTCATTTGCCTTTACCGCATTATCGGTTGGCGGTAATGAGGTCGCTTCGAGTTTTTTTAGAAATTGGCTAAGAATTTGGGCTGGTTCATTTTTGGTTATAACGATACTTTCTGCTGAGTAAGATTGTGCTGTTTGAGGCATTTTTACTACTTTAGTTAAATCAACATTCACTTCTGCTATCACTGGTGTAAGAGATAGCTGTAATTGTTGATTTTGCACTACCACCTTTGCTAAATACTGCCCTGCATTGAGTGATATATTGCTAGGTAATTGTATGCTTGTACCGCTTGAAAATGTCAATTGCCCCTGAGAGAGCACGGCCGTTGGCAGTGGGTAACCTTGTACCCTTGCTGCTAATGTAGCTAGCTGTTGTGTTGATACTCCATTTTGTTTTGCCAGTTCTTCAAGTGCTGGTGGTAGCGCAAGCTGAATGGGCTGCGCTAGAAGAATTATTTGAGTAGCAAGCGTTTGGGTTGGTTGTGGCGTCGTTGAGCTTGTCGGTGTGGTTTGAAGGGGGGATATGCCACTGGCTTGGTTATTAAGCACTTGTGCTTGGATCTGAGCTTGGTTTGCATTAGCCTCTGCTCGGGCTACCAGTTTAGCTTGATCGCTTGCAATAACAACTTGTGCTGTTTGTTGTAATAATTTTTGCAGTTCAGCGGTCTTATTAAGTTGATACTGTTTATTTTCAATGGTGACATCGAGTTGTGCACTTGCTGGCGGTTGTACGACCTTGACTGGCAGTAATACTGCTGCTAAATCAGATTTAGCGGCTGCTGAAGTGGATACCACTGATTTATCGCTTGAAGTTTGCGTTGGTAAGGGGGGGTTATTAGCTTGTGTTTGTTTTTTTTCTGGCACGGTTTGTTGACTTGCATCTGCAGGCTTTGATATGACGGTATTGACCGTTTTAGCGGGAAATGTTGTGGGTACAGCCATAGAAATCCTATCAAATAAACATGCTTATTTATTGAAATCAACCAGGATGTCAATGAAGAATATTAACCTCATTTACAAATTTTTGATTGATATTGTCAACAGGCTCAGTATCCTTAGCCCTCCGTTACCTTTGAACAGGGTAACTCACTATAGATTTAGTGGATAATGCTGGAAACAAAGACATACTATCAAGGCTTGATGGTTAAACATTGTAAGGTATAGCCTAACACTGCCAGCTAAATTATATCGACTTGAACAAAAATTGCTTTAATAAAAAGACAGAAAGAGCAGTTTGTTGAGTAGTACCTTTTGTCATTTTAAAGAGAATTATATGAAGTATAAATGGATATTACTTCAGGTGGTTGTTGCAGTTAGCATGCCCGTGTATGCCAAAGGCGAAGCACCTCAAGTTGTCGCATCATTACCCGCAGTTGAAATCAAATACAATGATCATCGTGATCCATTTGAAGCAATTAACCGCACCATGTGGGATTTTAATTATCTGTTTTTAGACAGATACTTTATCCGTCCTGTGGCACATAGTTATAAAGATTATGTTCCTAACCCAGTAAGAACGGGGGTCAATAATTTTGTTTATAACTTAGAAGAGCCTAGTTCGATGATAAATAATACCCTTCAAGGAAAGTGGGGGTGGGCAGCCAATGCTGGTGGCCGTTTTACCATCAATACTACCGTAGGTTTACTGGGCTTGGTAGATGTTGCTGACATGATGGGAATGCGCCGCAAACAAGACGATTTCAACGAAGTTTTAGGTTATTACGGAACCCCAAATGGTCCTTATTTTATGGCACCATTCTATGGACCAATTGTGACGAGAGAAATCGCCTCTGATTGGGTGGATGGTCTATACTTTCCTTTATCTGAGTTAACGATGTGGCAGTCTGTACTCAAATGGGGTTTAAAAGGCTTAGACGCTCGTACTAAAGCCATTGATCAAGAAAGATTACTAGACAATGCTCTTGACCCTTATGCTTTTGTAAAAAATGCTTATTTGCAGCATATGGATTACAAGGTTTTTGATGGTGATGTACCATCAACTCAGGTAGATGATGATTTACTTGACGAATATTTAGATGAACTAGATTAGTCGAGGTATAAAACAACCTCGATAATGTAGGTCTATGAGGTTGTTTTATGGCACTAACTGATGTTGAGATACTCTTTGTTGAAGATGACCCAATATTTCGCCATGTGGTTACTGAGTTTTTGCAGTGCCAAGGTGCTCGAGTTCAACAAGCCTGTAATGGCCATGAAGGTATTTCGTTTTTTTCACATGCCATTTTCGATATTGTTATTGCTGACTTAACTATGCCAGGCCTTGATGGTCTGTCGATGCTTAAGCAAATGCAAGATATTAATCCTGCGATACCTGCGATTGTCATTTCTGGTAATGATGTGATGGCTGATGTTGTGGAAGCATTGCGTCTCGGTGCCAGCGACTATTTGACTAAACCTATTGCTGATTTATTCATGATTGAACAGGCGATTATACAGGCAATGATGTCTGCTGCTACGCCAATGAATGTTTCTGGACTGTCACATTTGCAAGAAATGAATGAGTTGTCTTATCAAGAACTCACGGACAATTTATTTTTACTCGAGCAAAACTCCCAAGCCGCCAAAAGTGTTCAACAACAGTTATTTCCAGCTTCCCATATTTCTTATCCCACTGCGGATATCAATTATAGTTTGTTTAAAAACAATGATGTGAGTGCTTACTTTATTGATTCAACTATGGTGGGTGAAGACCATTTAGTCATGTATATGGCCCATTTTTCGCCAGAGGACAACAGCGCTGCTTTCGGTTGTATATTATTGCGCAGTTTTATTAATCAGAAACTAAAGCTGTTTAGAAATGGCTTAAGTAACACCTTAATCGAACCAGATAATTTGTTGGCTTATCTTAATGAACGCATGGTGAAATCTGGGTTGCGTATCAATACCGATATTATTTATGTATGCATCGATTTGCCCCAATACCGCGTCTCTATTGGACAGTCAGGAAAAGGCCTAAGGTGCTATTTACGTCATGGTAATGACCTGACTCCTTTGGTGTTACCAGAGTCTCCATCCCTTGGCTGTACTCAATGGAGTAAACCGAGTTTACAAACTAGAATTTTATTGCGAGATGAACAGATTTGTATTGGCACCCATTTTTATGAGCATAAGCAGCAATTGCTTGAAAATCGCTTTACGGGTTTGGTTTATCAATCTGATATTAAGGCTGGTGGTTTTATGCAGTTAGCTTGTCGGTAAATTAGGGCACTTATTAATTGTTGCAGATGAACAATGCCAAGGCGAAATAAAAAATCCCCTCACAAGTTAACTTGGAGGGGATTTTTATTGTAACGTTATTACCGTGAATTTAAACCAAATTAACGTTTAATTGCTTCGTGGTCTGCTGTTACTGATAACTCATCTTCTAAAGCTTGTTCTTCAGTGTCATGCTTGCTTTCTGCACCATGCATCCAATCAACTAACTTATCAGACATTAAATATAAAATGATCCCTGAAACAACAGCGGTAATACCAATACCGGCAAAAATAGCCATTGCATTTTCAAGTTGTGTTTCGACATCTCCACCGTGACCAATTAATGAACCTACTAGGCCACCAATTTTGTTTGCCGCAGCAATAAAGAGGAACCATGCACCCATCATTAATGAGGCTATACGCAGTGGAGCAAGTTTAGTCACCATTGATAAGCCAATAGGAGATAAACATAATTCACCCATGGTATGGAAGAAGTAAGCTCCTACTAACCACCACATGCTTGATTTAACAGAAGCATCGCCGCCCATCTCGAACACTGCACCCATCATGAATAAGAAACCAATAGCCAATAAGAATAAGCCTAAAGCAAATTTAATCGGTGAGTTGGGTTCATTTTTACCTAGGCGGATCCAAATAGAAGCTATCACAGGTGCAAACACAACAATGAAAATAGCATTGAGTGATTGGAAATAAGTGGTAGGCACTTCCCATGAACCAATCATGCGATCGGTGAAATTGTTCGTGAACAAGTTCATTAAACCACCGGCTTGCTCGAAGCCAGCCCAGAAAATAATGGTGAATAGTCCCATTACCATAATGACTTTAATACGATCTCGTTCAACCTTCGTTAGTGGCTCACTTCTGGTTTCACCTTTAGCTTCATTTTTTCTTTGTTCAACTTTAGCGGCCGGTTCGGTACCGATGTCGCCAAGTAATTTTTGCGCAAAGAAGAATTGAATAATCAAGGATACGATCATACCGACACCTGCACAGAAGAAACCTGCTTGCCAGTTGTTGATAAATACGTCTTTACCATCGATAACCGCTTCATGACCAAATGAAGTATAAGCCCAAGCAACGATAAAGCCTGACAGTGCAGCGCCTAAGTTGATACCCATATAGAAAATAGTAAATGCACCGTCGCGACGGTGATCTCCAGCAGGATATAAATCACCAACCATGGTTGAAATATTTGGCTTAAATAGACCATTACCTATGATTAAGGTTCCTAAGCCAATATAAAATATTGTGGTTTCGAAACCTATCATCCAGCTATGTGGTGCAGCAAGGGTAAATTGACCTGCTGCCATTAAGAAGCCACCAATATAAATGGACTTACGTTGACCCAATACGTTATCGGCTAACCAACCACCAATAAGTGGAGTCAAATATACTAAGCCAGTAAAAGTACCATATAGTGATAATGCATCTGCTTGGCTCCAGCCTAGACCACCACCACCTTCACCACTTTTAACTTTATCAACAAGATAAAGTACCAAAATGGCACGCATAGCGTAGTAACTAAAGCGTTCCCATAGTTCTGTTGTAAAAAGTAAGAACAGCCCCTTAGGGTGTCCAAACAGTGTTCCTTGAGGTTTTGCGTCACTCATTAAGTCTTCCACCTTAAGCTTGTGATTGCCTGTGATAAAATATTGTCACAGAAATAATTGTTTGCAGAGTTGTCTATGACTGCTTATGCAATTAACACCTGATATATCGGGTATTTGAAGGCAATTAAGCAGTTCTGAGCAACTTTATTGTTTATTTTTTATAATAAATAATATCAGTTTGGTGCTAAATATAAATCAAACATCAAAAAGCTAACCTTATATACCCTTTTCAATGCGGCAAAGTCAATGTTAATGCGGGGAACAGAGATATTAAGCTTGTTATAAATTGTGTCAAAGCAACAAGTTCTGTTTATATTGGTTAATATCTTGTTTGTCTTTTGTTACTGAATAGGGCTGAACTGGGTAATGTTTTTGGGAGTGAGGCCGATAGCTATGGCTGGGCTTATCTGGCACTTTTGTAAATATTTTTCGCAAGATATTGATTATAAGGAGTTGTCTTTTAATTTAAGCCATAAACAGTTAAAATACGACTCGTTAACAAATTTCGATGTCATGTCGAAGGGGTATGTATGGCTATCATTCGAACTGTGACATTGATCTTGTTTGGTTTTTTTATCTGTAATGCTTATGCTTGGGTTGATACTGACTTTGATGGAGTGCCTGATAAGAAAGACGCTTGTAATGATACTCCTGCAAATAGTGTTGTTATGGCAAATGGTTGTATTGATACTGAAATACTCATTGTCGATGAAGATGACGAAGTTGATGATGAGTTTGATGAAGCAGAATTAGGTGCAACAATTACCAATAATGCTGCACTTATTGCTGAACAATGTCGTCAACAACGAGATATTTTACTAGCGGTAGATTGTTTTGGGTCTATTCTTCAACCTGTGTATTTTGATTTTGATAAATCAGAAGTGTTGTTAACTCAGAGACCCACTCTCATTAGAGTACAACAATATATTGAGCAAAACCCACAAGTGGTTGTTCGTTTAGAAGGGCATACCGATAGTATTGGTAGTGATGCCTTTAACAGGGTGTTGTCGTTAAGACGAGCAGTTACAATTAAAGATTTACTTGTAAATGAATACCAATTCCAACCATCTTCTATTGAGGTCGTTGGAATGAGTAGCAATATGCCGGTGGCGGATAACGCCACAATAGAAGGGCGGCAGCGTAATCGGCGCGTAGAGTTTATTATTTCGGCAGAGTAATTCTGCTATAAAGGGAGACAAAAAATGGAACACCTAGAAGGTTTAGACGCTTTAATCGAGCAGGCGCCTGAGTTTTTTATGACTTATGGTCTTAAAGCCTTAGCTGCAATTGTTATTTTTCTTATCGGTAAATATTTTTCCGGTGTAGCAAAACGCATAACAAGCAAATTACTTACTAATCGAAAAGTAGATGCAACTGTAGTTTCATTTGTGGCTAACTTAGCTTGGGCCTTAGTATTTGTATTTACTATTGTCGCCACACTTGGTCAAGTTGGTGTGCAAACAGCATCATTAGTTGCTGTGATAGGTGCTGCAGGTTTAGCTGTTGGTTTAGCGTTACAAGGTTCGCTTTCTAACTTTGCATCTGGTGTGTTGATGGTGCTTTTCCGTCCATGCCGCGTTGGTGACTTTATTGAAGCCGCAGGTGTTGCTGGCGTAGTGGATGAAATTACTATTTTCTCAACTCGTCTTCGTACGGGTGACAATAAAATAATTATCGCGCCTAACTCAGCGATTATGAACGGTACTATTACTAACTATTCTGCGTTAGAAAAGCGTCGTATCGATTTAGTGATTGGTGTGTCTTATTCTGCTGACATTGCAACAACGAAGAAAGTTATCGCTGAGATCCTTGATAACAACCAGTCTGTATTAAAAGATCCTGGTTACACTATCGGTTTAGCAGAACTTGCTGATTGCTCAATTAACTTCGTGGTTCGCCCATGGGTTAAAACAGGTGATTATTGGCCTGCACGCTTTGAATTACTTGAGCAAATCAAGAATGCATTAGATGCAGCAAATATTGAAATTCCATTTCCACAAATGGATTTACATGTTAAAGAAGTTCCAGCAAAATAATATTGCTGCCAACTTAATATTGATAAAAACCAGCATTTGCTGGTTTTTTTATACCAGGAGTTTTCCATGAAGCTATTTTCTACCTTTGCAGCGATTACATTACTATCCACATCGGTTATTAGTACTCCGAGTTTTGCTGGCGAAAAAACCATGATTACCATGGGCGGCAACCCTGTCGCTTTAGAAGGTAAAATACCGAGTTTAAATACAATTGCACCAGTGTTTACTGTAGTGGATGAAAAATTCAATCCTGTCAGTTTAAGTGATTTCAAAGGTAAAACCGTATTGATTAGTGCCGTTCCCAGTTTAGATACTGGAGTATGTGCGTTACAGACTAAACGGTTTAATAAAGAATTTACTCAATTTGATACTGATGTGGTGATGCTGACTATTAGTGAAGACTTACCGTTTGCCCAGAAACGTTTTTGCCAAACTGAAGACGTAGATAACATTATCGTATTATCAGACTCTGTATGGCGTGATTTTGGTGAAAAATATGGTTTGTTGATTAAAGATCACGGTTTGTTAGCACGATCTATTTTTATTATTGATACTCAAGGATTATTGAAATATCAAGAATTAGTAACTGAAGTCAGTGAACACCCCAATTATGATGCAGCATTAGCGGCATTAACTGAAATATCAGCTGCTGCGAAGTAATGGTGTTGTTTCTGCAATTATTGTGTGAATGAGGATAGAGTTCAGGATGATTGATTTTCGAAGTGATACGGTTACCCAACCAACTGAAGCAATGCGTTTAGCTATGTCTAGAGCTGAGGTCGGAGATGATGTTTATGGGGACGACCCCACAGTAAACAATTTACAAGATATGGCTGCAGATATGTTTGGTTTTGATGCCGCCTTGTTTGTCAGTTCGGGGACTCAAGCTAACTTGCTGGCACTCATGTCGCATTGTGAACGGGGCGATGAATACCTTTGTGGCCAACAAGCACATAACTATAAGTTTGAAGGCGGTGGGGCTGCAGTATTAGGCAGTATTCAACCTCAACCACTGAATAATCAAACTGATGGCAGCATTTTGCTGAGTGATATTGAAGCGGCTATTAAGCCTGATGATGTGCATTTTGCTCGAACACGGTTATTGAGTTTAGAAAATACCATCGGCGGTAAGGTATTACGCCAAGATTATTTAGCTCAAGCCCAAAGCCTTGCGTTTAATCGTGACCTTAAAATTCACTTAGACGGTGCTCGTGTCGCTAATGCTGCGGTAGCTCAAGATATTGCCATAGCTGATATTACTCAATATTTTGACTCAGTATCGATTTGTTTATCAAAAGGCTTGTGTGCGCCGATAGGTTCTATTCTGTTAGGCGATGAGAGGCTAATTGGTAAAGCCACTCGATGGCGAAAAATGTTGGGTGGTGGCATGCGACAAGCGGGGATTATTGCTGCAGCGGCAAAGTTAGCATTAACAGATCAGGTAGACCGCTTAGTGGATGATCACCATAATGCTAAGGCTTTGGCTTTATTGCTGGCTGAAATGCCAGAATTTACTGTTGATGCTAATTTGGTACAAACTAATATGGTATTCGCGACATTAGCAGATGATATCAACCCCAAGATGCTTGCCGCTTCATTGGCAGATAAAGGTATCATTATTAGCCCAAGTAGGCAGTTACGCTTGGTCACTCATAAAGATATTAGTGCGAACGACATCAAGGTGTTTGTGAATACCTTAAAACAACTTATGGGTTAATCTTCTTGTAAATAAATTGCTTCATTAAAGGTCACACTGAGTGTGGCCTTTGTCTTTTTTGGTGCGGTAATGTATTTTTTGAGGGCATTACGACCTCATGAAAAACGTATGATGGTTTTATCTGTCTGTTTTTAATGATTAAAATAATTGGCTTGAACATTGCTACTTATTTTGAGGTATGCGTCGCTTGGCGCAAAATTAATTAAGCAAATAATGGGGTCATCATGAAATATTTCTCACGTCATATCGTCATGCCAATTCATCTTAATAGCACTAAAAGTTTATGCTGTGGCCAACTATTAAGTTGGGTAAATGAAGAAGCTAGTATTTTTGCCAGTTGCCAAATGCGCAGCCAATTTCATATTGCCAAGGTTATATCTGAAATTAACTTTATGGCACCAGCACAAACTAGCGACATCATTGAATTTGGATTTGAGCTAGTAAGCTTGGGCCAGAGCTCTGTGACGGTACGTTGTAAAATACGCAATAAAGTCAATCATGCGCCGATAGCCTTTATCGATAAAATGGTATTTGTAAATGTGAATGAAAATGGCTTACCTATTCCACATGGTATGCGTGCTAACGCGGCTTAATTGCTTTAATGATGTGTATTATTTGCGAGCATTATGAGCGTTGGCCATAAAGATAAGTTGTGATGTGGGTGATGGATTAATACTAAAGCAAAGAATAAACAATAAAAATTAAGGAGCTATAATAGCTCCTTAATATGAATGTGAAATAGGTTGAGTTTATTATTCAATTTTAGCAATACGTTGTTGATAGTCATCGATTAAATGCTCCATTATTTGATTTGGAGAAGCATCTTGGCAACAATTGTCTAAAAAGATTTTAAAGGTGACAAGGGCATGGCCATCGTTCTTAAGTCGGCTACTTTGCATGGCAAAAAAAGCTTCTTCATTATCGGCTTTTCTAACCACAAAATCTTCAAGCTCGAATGATTTAGTGCCGGAGATGTTGTGCCATTTAGTGATACGGTCGAGTGCAATTTCACAAGACTGGTTTACTTCGATGTGGTTTAGCCATGTTGGAGGTTGTTCATTATCTTGATAATGCGGGCATCTAACTGTGTAATTGTATACATGAGTAATTGCTGTCATTGCTTACCTACCTATTCGCTATCTAAGTGGTTTTACTATAGACCTTATTTTTTATTTTGGTCAATCCTTATTTTAAGAACTTAGATCTAAGCATCACTTTTTACTAAATTAAAAATAAGTTGTTGTCATTGCTAGTTTTTTACATTAAATGATCGGTTAAAAAAAGCTCACAATTTAATGTGAGCTTGAGTATTAGTTTGCCGAACTGGTTATAGTGCGTTAGTGAAAATTTGGCAAATCTCTTGATGTGTTGCTTGCTTAGGGTTAGTAAAACCGCATGCATCTTTGAGTGCGTTGTCTGCTAATGTTGGAATATCCTCTGCTTTTACACCGAGCAGAGTTAAATTTTCAGGAATATTAACGGCTTTCGACAATTGCTTAATGGCTTCTATTGCCGCATTGGCTCCTTGTTGATCAGACATTGCTGTAGTGTCTACTCCCATTGCTTTTGCTACGTCCGCGAGACGAGCAGGTACAACTTGGGCATTGTAGGTTTGTACATGAGGTAGCAATAATGCGTTACATACACCGTGTGGTAAATCATAAAAACCGCCAAGCTGATGTGCCATCGCATGTACATAGCCTAGACTGGCATTATTAAAAGCCATGCCAGCTAGAAACTGTGCATAAGCCATCTGTTCTCTGGCTTGAATGTTATCACCCTGCTTAACGGCGTTAATTAAATTGGCCTGAATGAGCTCAATAGCTGTGATTGCACAGGCATCTGTAATGGGGTTAGCGGCAATAGAAACATAAGCCTCAATAGCATGTGTTAATGCATCCATACCTGTAGCGGCTGTAAGTGATGCAGGCTTTTCAAGCATCAATTCAGGATCGTTCACAGAAAGAATTGGGGTCGTATTTTTATCGACAATGGCCATTTTAATGTGCCTTGCCTCATCGGTAATAATACAAAAACGAGTCATTTCACTCGCAGTTCCTGCAGTGGTGTTTATGGCAACTAGCGGCATTTGTGGTTTAGTTGATACATCCACACCTTCATAATCTTTAATCTTGCCGCCATTAGTGGCAACAAGTGCAATGCCTTTGGCGCAATCATGTGGTGAACCGCCACCTAAAGAAATAATCACATCACACTGATTGATTTTTAATAGTTCAAGTCCCGCTGTCACGTTACCTGTTGTTGGATTAGGCTGTACGCCATCAAATATAACCACTTCAATGCCATTGGCATTAAGTTTATCAGCCACTTTTTTAACTAAACCAATTTTTACCAATGGTTTGTCGGTGACAATTAATGCTTTGCTAAAGCCAAATGCGTTAATGTCTTTAATTGCTTCATCTACGCCGCCTTGACCAAGAATGTTGACGCTGGGGATAAAAAATTTAGTCGCCATATTGATTGTCCTTTGTATAAAATTAAATATTCTCTACAGCAAACATATCTATATTAGGCTGGTTATTATGTGACATGGAGCCAGTTTGTATCCAATAAGTAACAATAATTAAGTGATTTTATAACAAGTACGACACTTTACGCGTAACTGTGATCTGAGATGATGGCGTTTTTGGCATAACCGGAATATTGAGTAGCTCTTTAACACGTGCATTAAGTTTGTTTGTGATGCGGTAACGATAGAATGTAGTATAAAAATGATACATAAATATTATGTTCTTTATATGGGATGAGTTACGGTATAAAGTTAAAAATACCTTTCAGTTGGTTTGCTTCTACTACACTAAATAGAGATAGCTTGGATGCTACTGTGTTTGTTATGGATGGATAAGGGAAATGTATAGGTGTTTAATCTAAATATTTTTTTCTCAATTTTAGAAAATGCAGCGTTATTACTGGCGCTGGTTTATGTGTATTCGCTATCGTCCACCCATCAACGCAAGGTGGCGTCTTTTCTATGGCAATTTTTAATGGGTGGACTGATTGGCACCATTGGTGTCGTGATCATGATAGATCCCTTGGTAAACCAACAAGAAGCATTGTTTGATGCTCGCTCTGTGGTGCTTTGTTTAAGTGGATTGTTCTTTGGTGCCATTCCAACCCTGCTTGCAACAATTATCATGGCACTTTATCGTTTCCATTTAGGCGGCGTAGCTGTGTGGATTGGAATATTCATGTTGGTAAGTAGTGGGCTGATAGGGTTGGTTTGGCGTCAATTTAGGCATAACAAATTAGATCAAATTAGTTATCGAGAATTCTTCATTTTTGGCATTGTTGTACATGTCATTTCGCTGTTGTGGTTATTCTTATTGCCCTATGAACAAGCCTTACAAGCCATAAGTAATGTGTTATTTCCTATATTAGTTATTTTACCCTTATTCACCATGGTTATTGGCCATTTACTTGTCAAAATAGAATTTTATGACCGCAATATTCAAGTCAAATTGCAAGAGGATTTTCTTTTTAAAAATCAATTTGATATTGGCAATATAGGGATTGCAATTACGACTAAAACGAAATATTGGCTGAAAGTAAATCCTTACTTATGCCGGATGTTCGGTTACACAGAAAAAGAATTAACATCATTAACCTGGCCAGAATTAACTCACCCAGATGATCTCAATAAAGATTTATTATTGTTCGATAAGATGGCCAACGGCGAACTTGATGAGTATGAAACGGATAAGCGTTTTATTGCCAAAGATGGATCGATTGTTTACACCCATATGACCGTTGCATGCCGTCGTCATGTTCAAGACAATACTTTTTTAGTGATTGCGGGCTTTTTAGATATTACCCAGCAAAAACAATCTCAACAAGCCTTATTACAAAGTAAAGAGCATCTCGCGTTAGTGCTTGATAGCAGTGAATTAGGGGCATGGGATTGGGATGTTGTCAGTGACCGTATTAGCGTGAATCAATATAGTGCAGATATTCTAGGGTGTTCAATTGAAGATCTTAATCTACATCCTGAGTTGTGGTTCAACGCGATACGTTCCAGAGACAAATTTAAGTTTCTGCGCAGTATCAATGAAATGGTGAAAGGTCGATGTATTAGCCAGCGAGTTGAGTACTTATTGACGGATTTAAAGGGCGTTAGTCATTGGATTTTACAAACTGGCAAAGTGGTTGATATTGATGACAGAGGTAAACCACTTCGAGTCTGCGGAACCCATAGTGATATTACTGATATAAAACAAGTTGAAGACTCGTTGAGTATTGCTACTTCTGTTTATCAAAACTCCAGTGAAGCCATGAGTGTGTTTACTACTAAGGGAATTCTCGTTGATTCAAACCCTGCTTTTTCTTTAATTACAGGATTCAGCAAAGAGGACGTTCAAGGCAAGCATTTACGTATGTTTGAAACAGACCTGCAACCTAAGCGTTTTTATCAACAACTTAGAAAACAGCTCAATCGGGAAGGGCATTGGCATGGCGAAGTGTGGATGCAGCGAAAAAATGGTGAAAACTATCTTATATTATTAACCATTAATTCAATTATCCAAACAAAATCTCAAACTGCACAGTTTGTGGCGTTATTTTCTGATATTACCGAGAAAAAACAAACTGAAGAATTTATATGGCGTCAGGCAAATTATGATGCGCTCACGGGGTTACCTAATCGCCGAATGTTATTAAGCTTTTTAAACCAAGAAATATTGCTCTCTGAACGACAAGATAATCATTTTGCATTGATGTTTTTAGACTTAGATTATTTTAAAGAGATTAATGACTCTTTGGGTCATGATATGGGCGATGTGTTATTACTTGATACTGCAGACCGTCTCAAAAAATGTGTACGAGAAAACGATTTAGTGGCCCGCCTCGGTGGGGATGAGTTTACAATAGTACTAACCAATCTAGCAGATTTTAACGGGGTAGCACGTGTAGCCCAACAAATTCTAAAAACGCTTGCCGAGCCTTATATTCTAGGTGATCAAATTGCTCATATTAGTGGCAGTATTGGTATCACCTTATTCCCTGACGATGCCAAAACAACCGACACGTTATTAAAGAATGCTGATCAAGCGATGTATACGTCTAAATCAAGTGGGCGTAATCGGTTTAATTATTTTACCCCTGCAATGCAAGACCATGCACAAAAACGGATTATGTTAATTCAGGATCTCAAAGTTGCCATAATTCAACATCAATTTGAGCTATATTATCAGCCAATTGTTGATGTTAATAATAAGCAGGTCACCAAAGCCGAGGCATTGATACGCTGGAGGCACCCTACTATGGGGTTAATTCCACCAGCAGATTTTATTTCTATTGCTGAAGATACTGGAATGATAATTGATATTGGCAATTGGGTATTTTATCAAGCTTGCAAGCAGGCTGCTCAATGGAAAACGCAATTTAATTGTGATGTGCAAATCAGTATCAATAAGTCACCGGTAGAGTTTCGAAATGAGTCTACAGATATTGAAGGTTGGCTTAAGCATATGTCGCAATTAGCCTTACCGACGAAAAATATTTGTATCGAAATTACTGAAAACTTATTGTTTAATATTGAGCCAAATGTTGAGGCTAAATTATTAGCTTATCGCAAAGCGGGTATGCAAATGTCGCTCGATGATTTCGGAACCGGATATTCATCCTTACCTTATCTAAAGAAATTCAGTGTTAATTACCTTAAAATTGATCAATGTTTTGTGAATAATCTGGCTGCGGGTAGTAATGATCTGTGTTTGTGTGAAGCGATGATTGTAATGGCTCATAAACTTGGGATGAAAGTGATAGCAGAAGGTGTTGAAACCGAAAATCAACGGCGTTTATTGACCTTGGTAGGTTGTGATTATGCACAAGGATATTTATTTTCACATGCGTTATGCCGAGATGACTTCGAACAGCAGTACTTAATGGCAACTCAAGAGCATAAACGCATTTCAAACAGTCAGTTACTAACCTAATACCATTACATATTGTGGATACTTGTTACCGATTAAGCCTTCTGCATATGAGGACTGCATTAAACCTGTGAGATTACAGGGTTAAGCTCAGATAAGGATTATAAACGGTTATCCCATAGCCATTTGCATTGACTGACCATCGACCCGATATTGATGTAGCTTTTAGATGAAAATACCTTGCAGGTAAAACATATGACTAGTTTGATATGAAATTGGTGAAATATTGGTTTCTCTCTATCTTTATCTCATCCCTTAAACCTAACTGAGGTTAGTTATTCTGTTGGGGATTAGTATACAATAGCGACCTATTTTTATTTGCTTTTATTGGGTCTGTTATGTCATTTACGTCGCTAGGGTTACCGCCATTAATATTAGATGCGGTTAATCAATCCGGGTATCAAACTGCTACTCCTGTTCAACAAGCAGTGATTCCGCTAGCGCTCACCGGTCGAGACGTATTAGCCAGTGCTGAAACCGGCACCGGGAAAACAGCTGCTTTTGCATTACCTTTGTTAAGCCAGCTCATGGCACAAGATGATGTGGATTTGTCGCCGTCGCAACGTTTACGTGTACTTATCATGACGCCTACGCGTGAGTTAGCGATTCAAATCGAACAGAACTTAGTTAAATACAGCCAGTTTATTAATCTTACTAGTTTAGCCGTTTATGGTGGCGCCAGTATCAACCCTCAGCGTAAGGCATTAGAGCAAGGCGTGGATGTATTGGTGGCAACACCAGGACGATTGTTCGACATTATTGGTCAGCATGAATTGGATTTATCATCGGTTACTCATTTGGTGATAGACGAAGCTGACCGGATGCTCGACCTTGGCTTTGTTAAAGATATCGAAAAAGTGAAACGCTTAATTGCTCGAAAGCATCAAACCATGATGTTTTCGGCTACTTTTTCTGAAGAGGTTAAAACCCTTGCCGCTAAGATGCTAAACGATCCTGAATTCGTCCATGTTGAAACCCAAACCACAGCCGCCAATGTTGTCCAGCAAGTGTATAAAGTGGATACTCGCCGTAAAGCCGAGCTGTTATCGGAACTCATTGGTAAACATAATTGGCAGCAAGTGATGGTGTTTACCAGCCGCAAAGAAACGGCAGATCATTTATACCGCGAGTTAACCCTAGACGGTATTAAGGCATCGGTATTTCACGGTGATAAAAGCCAAGGGGCACGCAACCGTGCATTAGAAGAGTTTAAAGCCGGTCAGTTACGAGTATTAATCGCCACAGACTTGGCCGCTCGTGGGCTTGATATCCAAGCGCTGCCAAGAGTGATTAACTTTGAATTGCCTGAAGAGTGCGAAGATTATATTCATCGTGTTGGGCGTACGGGTCGAGCAGGATTAGGTGGTGAAGCCATTTCGCTGGTGAGCCCGCAAGAACTTGAATTGCTTGGAGCGATAGAACAACTCATTGAACAAACATTGCCAATAATGGTGCCAACAGGGTATGAAGAAGGCGCACCACTGCCTGCCCGATACCGAGATGTTGCGGCAGAAAAACCGAAAAAAGCGTTTAAACATAAACGCGGCAAGCCATCTCAAACAGACGTAAAGCCTACCCGAAAAGGCAAATACGCTAAAGCGAAAAAATGATCACTAAACCGATAAAAACCAATATTATTACTGGCTTTTTGGGTGTGGGTAAAACCACGCTCATTAAACAATTGCTAGCCCATAAGCCGCCTGATGAAGTGTGGGCAGTGTTGGTTAATGAATTTGGCGAAATTGGTATTGATGGCAGTTTGCTTAATACTGTTACGGCAACTTCAGATAATAATCAAGCTGATCAGCAGCCAAACCAAGCAGCAGCATTGCCAAGTGTGGTGATTAAAGAAGTGCCCGGTGGTTGCCTTTGCTGTGCTGCTGGTGTGATGACACAAGTGGCGATCAATCAACTTATTCAACAAGCTAAACCTGACCGATTATTGATTGAACCGACTGGTCTTGGTCATCCTGCAGAAATTATAACGTTATTACAGGCCCCACATTTTCAACAAGTGATTAAATTGCAAACCAGCTTATGCTTGGTTGATGCACGTAAAATCAGTGACGACCGTTATTACAACCATGATACTTTTATTCAGCAATTACAAATTGCTGATACGGTGATTGCCAATAAAGCGCAATACTATACTGAGCAAGATAAACAACAGTTAACCGAGTTTATGGCTCAGCTACAGCGAGCCGAGACTCCGGTACTTTATTGTGATGCTCACTTTACTCAAACAGCGTTATTGCAACAGATTATCGATTTATTGGATCAACCCACAGCTAAGCTTAATCGCAAGCAATCATTAGCATCGACTAAGCCTACACGTTTATTAACAGGCGGTGCTAAGCAATGGTTTTTGCCAATGGCTTCGTCAACATCGCCAGTGAATGACGATGATCAACAATTTGACCAACAACAGCTTGCTGAGCAAGGGTTTATCTATAAAACCAATCAAGGTGAAGGTTGTTACAGTAGTGGCTGGATTATTGATAGCCAACGCAGTTTCAACTTTGAGCTGTTTATGCGGTGGGTTGAATTGGTCAAAGCGTTAAATGTGCTTAGGCTTAAAGCGATAGTTATCACTGACGATGGTATTTTAAGTGTCAATATGGTCGATGATACACTGAGCTTAGATGAATTAGATGATGCGCTTGATTCGCGAATTGAGATCATTAGCGAGACACCACTTGATGGCGATACATTGCAACAGCAGTTGTTTGCTTGCGCGATCTAGCAAGAACTTGTTATACACTTTGGCATCACTTTCATATCCCAATAAAAAAGGACATTGATAGATTATCAATGTCCTTTTTATTGACCTTGTTCCTAGTTCACTAACGTGTACATTCTTCAAGTAGATAAGCTAAGTGACGGTAAGAAATACCGCTATGGTGAGTTAACCCCACTTCACACGTTCGGTTAGCGTAATAACCTTCTTTGGTTTCTAGCGGAATGAGCTTTTTAATGTTGCGCAAAGCACTGGCGTTAATTTCTGGCTTGTACAAGCCTTTCTCACCAGAATAACCACAGCAAGTAATGCCTTCAGGTAATACAACATTGTGAGTACATGCATCTGCAATAGCTTGCAGTTTAGGCTCTAGCTTCATCTTACGAGCGCTACAACCTTGATGAAGGGTAATGTTGGCTTTCTTAGTAATGGTCATGCTTGGTAATAATTCGTCATGCATAAACTCAACTAAATCGAGCACTTTCACTTTTGGGTTACCCGTTAGTGTTCGATAAGTACAAGACAGTGCATCAACTACTATTGGCACTTTGCCATTTTCAGACAGTTTACTGAGCGTTTCAATCAGTTCATCGCGCTTAGCGTTGGCATTTTTAAAATCACCTTTTGACTCCCACATCTGCCCACAGCATAAACTACGGGTATTCTCTGGAATAATGACATTGTAGCCAGCACGCTCAAGTAAGGTGATAACCACTTCTGGTAATGTGCGGTTGTCAGGATCTTTCGGCGTTGGACCAAAGGTTCTGCCACCACAAGCTGGGAAGTATAAAACCGTTGGCTGACCTTGTTTAGGCGCTGAAGGTTTAGTCACTTTTCCGCCTTTAGCGAAGTCAGGGTTCCAATAGGGTACTTCTTTAGAAATAAGACGGCCGGCTTTCATTATCGAATTGGTAATGCCATCACCTGTTATTTTATGGACAATGTTTAAAATATCAAAGCCTGTGCTGATCACTTGGTTAACCGCACCATAATGCTTAGCTTGGAAGTCGAGCACTTTTTGTTCTGTGGTGGTGATGTATGGTGTACGTAATTTACGAGTCAACTCACCCATGCTGTTATCAACTGGGCAGGCAATGGTACACAACTGACACGCTGCACAGGTGTCAATAACATCGTATTTGGAGCTAGCACGCATTTTTGCCGCAGCTTGTTGGTCACCAGATTGTTCTAAACGTTCTATTTCACGAAGTACCGCAATCCGTTGACGTGGCGAGAAGTTCAGTGCCGATGTAGGGCAGGTTTTTTCACAAAAACCACACTCAATACAGTTGTCGACAAAGTCATCAACCACGGGACAAGGTTTAATGTTTTTAACGTGCACCAACGTGTCGTCATTGAGGATAACCCCAGGGTTTAATAATCCACTTGGATCGAATACCTGTTTAATTTGCTTCATCAAGGTATAAGCGTCGCTACCCCATTCCATTTCAACAAATGGGGCGACAGCACGACCGGTACCATGTTCAGCTTTCATTGACCCGTCGTACTTGTTGATCACCATTTCTGCGACATCTTGCATAAAGCCATGGAAACGATTGATATCGTCTTGTGAGGCAAAAGTGGGTGTAATAATAAAGTGGAAGTTACCCGCTAATGCATGGCCATAAATGACCCCTTCAGGATAACCGTGTTTATGGAATAATGCGGTTAAGTCGGCTGCCGCGGCGGCTAAGTGCTGAACCTCAAATGCAACATCTTCAATAATGACTGATGTGCCTTTTGGTCTTGCTCCGCCAATAATAGGGAATAGACCAGAACGCATCGCCCAATATTGGCCATAAACAGCAGGATCATTACTGAATTCGGTTGGACGTTCCGTTTTGATATGAGCAATTTTTTCAATCACATCTTCAGTATATTTTGTTAATGTTTCAGCATCGTTTGCACGACACTCAATTAATAAAATTGCTGAACCTTCGGGTAAATTACTGAGCCATAGCGGCATACCAGCTTTGCCGGTAACCGACTTAATTGATGCCCAGTCAAGTAATTCTGCTGCAGCTACGCTATCACCTATAATAGGGGGGATTGCACTCGCGGCATCTTCCATATTGAAAAACACGGCCATGGCAGAGGCTTTGTATTTGGCCTCTTCAACCGTGTGATAAGTCACTTCATTAACAAATGCGAGTGTGCCTTCAGAACCTACAATTAAATGGTTGATTAAATCAAAGGGATCACTAAAGTCTACCAGTGCATTTATGCTGTAGCCCGTGGTATTTTTAATTGAGAATTTTTTACGAATACGTGCTGCTAAAGTCGGATTGTTTTGGGTTAATTGTGCCAAATCACTTAAGGCCGCTAGCAACATGGGCTGCGATTGACTGAATGCCGCTTTTGAATGTGGGCAGCCTGTATCAAGTTCAGTTCCATCTGCGAATATTAATTTAGCCGACTTGATTGTTTGATAACTGTTTTGAGCGGTACCACAACACATACCAGAGGCATTATTTGCCACCATACCTGCTATTTTAGCTGAAGCTAAGGTGGCAGGATCGGGGCCAATTTTTTTATTGAACGGCTTTAACGCTAAATTAGCATCAGAACCAATCACTGCGGCGCCTAAAGTGATGGATAATTTGTCTTCGCTGATGTCAATATTTCGAAAGCCATCATGACCTAAAATCAATAAAATACCTTCACCGATAGCTTGACCCGATAGACTGGTACCCGCGGCACGAAAAGTCACTGGTACGCTGTTAGCTTTGGCAATATTAAGGGTGATTTTAACTTGTTCAGGGGTATCTGCATGCACCACAATTTTAGGTACGATACGGAAATAACTGGCATCTGTTGACCACGCAAAACGGCGGACAGGATCATTCGATACGGCGTCAGCGCCGAGTTGTGATGTTAACGTATCCATCACTACTTGATAATTAATAGTCATAACATGTTCTCTTAACACTTGGATGAACAGCAGGCATAGCGTGCCTACTGTTATTGTATTGTTATCGTTAGATTAGAAGTCACTTTATGGTGAATTAAAATCCACCCCAGATAACTGCAATGGTGCCTGCTACTAGGGCATAACCTAGGGCAATAGGCATTGTTTTACGAATAATTTCTGATTCTCTTCCTGCCATTCCCACAACGGTTGCTGCAGCCACGACGTTCATCACACACATCATATTACCCGCATTAGCGCCAATACCTTGTAAGGCTAACGCGATAGCGTGATTCATTCCGATATTGTCGGCAACAGAGTACTGTAGGCCTGAGAACATCATATTTGAGAAGGTTGCCGAACCTGAAAGGAAGGCACCAAAAATACCTACAATTGGAGAAACCCAAGCCCAAACTGAACCCATGCTATTGGCCAGTAAGTCTGCTAATGCAACTGGCATTGACTCGAGGCCTGCACTATTTACTCCAGAGTTAAGGAATATCTTCACCATAGGTACTGATGCACCTAAAGAAATAATCGTTGGCAGCATTGAACGACAAGATACGGTAATTGATTGTTTCATTGCAGCAGGCTTCATTTTAAATAAGATAAAACCGAATAAGCAGACCACGACAAAGAATACACCCGGAGCATAGAGCGTGGCAAAGCCTGCTTTAAGTTCGGTACCCAGTAAACCTGTCCAACTAATATTAAAGCTGGTTAACCAGCTTTTAAATGGGGCAATGACACGAGACAAGACTAACAAGGCTGCCATAATGACGTATGGCGACCAAGCTGCCATTTGTGAAAACTTAACGGGTGTTTGATTAACAGCTAGATCTCCGTCTGATTTATTGTCATTTTCACTGAAATCACACCAAGGTTGTGATGGTAATAACCAACCTTTTTTAGCCACTGGAATGACTAATGCCATACCCACAAGTGAACCAATAACCGATGGGAACTCAGGACCTGCAAAATAGTTAATTAACCATGCAGGTACCGTAAAGGCAAAGCCAGCAAACAGGGCGAATTTCCAAATTTGTAAGCCTTCTTTAATTGATTTATTTCGACCAAAAAAGCCGGTTAAGACACAAACCATTACTAACGGAATCAATGAACCTGTCACTAAGTCTATTGTAATCATGTGCTTAGCAATAAACTGTGCGTAACCCACAAAAGTACCACCATGTTCAGCAAATTGACCTGCTGCCATGTTGACTCCACCTTCAGTTAGACCTTGTTCCATACCAAACAATACGGGTAGACCAATCGCCCCAAACGATACGGCTGTAGAGTCTCCTATTAATGCAACCACAGCAGCTGCAATCGGTGGTACGCCTAATAGTACTAACAACGGCGCCCCAATGGCCGCTGGTGTACCAAAGCCTGCTGAGCCCTCAATGAAGGAGCCAAACAACCAACAAATTATCACAACTTGAACACGAGCATCCGCACTGATGTTAGTAAAACCAGCTCGAATGGTGTCCATAGCCCCGGAATATTTGAGTGTGTTTAACAAAAATACCGCACCAAAAATAATGGTTAACGGGGTTAATGCAGATAGAAGCCCTTCAACGACAGATGCAGCAAGGAGTTGCGTGTCCATTTGCCAAATAAAGACCGCCGCTAGCCCTGTCACTACCATTGATATCGGCATCGCTTTGGATGCCGGTAAGCGCATAAGGACTAAAAATACCATTACGCTTATAATGGGCGTTAAGCTAGCGAGTAACTGTAATATTGTCATGCATACCTCTGGTATTGTGGGTACTAAATTATTATTATTTGTTAGCGTTTCGCTAACGAGGCTGTAATAGACGTTATTTAAGTGTTAAAAGTGTTGATCGAGATCATTTTAATAACCAAGATAACGTTTTCGTTGATAAAAATGAGATCTGTGTCTAATACTGGAATAGTGGTATCGGTTCAGAGACTCATTTTGGGGACGCAGAGACATACAAATAAAGCCAAACGATTGAACGATTGGCTTTAAAATAACGTTAATTAGTCAATGTTAATGTGAAGGGGTTCACGCGACAGATATTGAAAATGTAAAAAAGTGTAAAATGTTAAAAGAGTTTACTGCCCCAGCCTAATTTTTGGCGTAATACATGGAAGTAATTGTGGCCTTTGGGATGTATGAGTCTAAGGCGTTCAGACGATCGGCGAATAAATATTTCATCGCCAGGTAATACCGCTAAATGCACATGGCCATCACAACTGACTTCGAGGTTTTCACCATTATCTGGCGATACTACAAGTTTTATAATGCTGCATGCATCGACCACAATAGGGCGGCAAGACAGGGTATGTGGAAACATAGGCACTAAAATAAGAGCTTGCAGATTAGGGGTTAAAATTGAGCCTCCAGCAGACAAAGAATAAGCAGTGGAACCGGTAGGAGTGGAGACAATCATTCCATCTGCGCGCTGGCTATACATAAATTGCTCATCAATATAGACCTCAAATTGGATCATATGAGCAATTTTACCTGGGTGAAGAACCGCTTCATTTACAGCTGTGTTACTTGAGGTTATTTTTCCATGACGGTGAACTTCAGCTTCTAATAAAAAACGGTGTTCGGTTTCAAATTCACCGCTAAGCACTTTCGATAAAGCTTCTTCAAAATTATCGGGTGGTAAATCCGTTAAAAAACCTAAGTTTCCTCGATTTAAACCAATAACAGCAACGTTAAAACGAGCCAATACTCTGGCAGCACCTAGCATATTGCCATCACCGCCGACTACGATGGCTAAATCACAGTGTTCACCCATTTCAAGCAGATCCATTGAACAAACGTCTGAACCTAATTCTGCAGATACTCGTTCTTCAACAATGACTTTATACCCTTGCATTTTTAACCAATGATGCAACCGGGTTAATGTAAGGTTAGTACCTTGATGATGTGGCTTACCGATGAGTCCAATAGTCTGAAACATTTTAGTCATATTCGGGTTTGTTATGCCTTTAGGCCTTGAAACATGAAAATTGATCCCCATAATATACTCAAACAAATTAAAAGTGTGAGATTTACTGTTAAATTCCAGTAAATGGCCACTTTATTGTCCTAGAATAGCCAATAACGCATTTTTTAGCCGGAGTGAAAATGAGTAACGAATCGCAAAATCAAGTGGAAGAAGTCGTCACATCTGATGTCGCGGCTGATGAAGCAAGTTTGATGGATGAATTAACCCAAGCAAATTTTAGAATTGAAGAATTAGAGCAGCGCCTTGCTGAATCAGAAACTGCACTAGCTGAACGTAAAGATGTTGAAATGCGTGCAGCAGCAGAAACGCAAAATATCCGTACTCGTGCGGCCAAAGATGTCGAACAAGCACGTAAATTTGCTTTAGAAAAATTTGTTAACGAATTATTGCCTGTGATAGACAATATGGAGCGAGCATTACAGGGGACTAACCCTGAAGATGAAGCAACTAAATCTATCTATGAAGGTGTTGAATTGACCATGAAGGGTTTTTTAACCTCGGTTGAGAAGTTTGGTGTGACCCAAGTTAATCCTTTAGGTCAACCATTTAACCCTGAACATCATCAAGCCATTGGTATGCAACCAAGTGCTGAGTATCCTGCTAATACTGTGATGATGGTTATGCAGAAAGGTTACTTATTGAATGGTCGTATATTACGCCCAGCAATGGTGATGGTATCTCAAGGCGGCGAAAGTGTGGATGTCGAAGCATAAAGATTAATTTAAGTCTGACACTTAAGTTAGTTACTAATATAGGTCTCTAATATTAGTATTCAACATTAGCTTCTTGTATTAGTCGATGGTATTGATCTTTAGCATTCATCATGAGTTGTTAAAAAACAGACACAAAAAAGGACTGAATCTTCAGTCCTTTTTTATTGGCTTTATTTGATGCTATGAATAGCAAATATAATCATCGCAACCATAAAAAATACAAAAGCATTAAGCTATAAACTCTTGGATTTGCGCTAAAATACCTGCTGCATCAAGTCGAAGTTCTGCGATTATTTCATCAGGTGCGCCATGTTTTATAAATTCATCTGGCAAACCAATCTGCAATACAGGCTTTTCAATACGCATTTTGTGCAATGCCTCAAGCACTCCTGAACCCGCTCCACCCATGATTGCATTTTCTTCTATGGTCACAATGACATCATGACTGTTTGCAACTTGTTCAAGTAATTCTAGATCAAGCGGCTTAACAAAGCGCATATCGGCAACTGTGGCATCTAACTTGTCAGCAGCATCTGTTGCCGCTGCCAGTGTGGTGCCAAAGTTAATAATGGCAATTTTTTGGCCTTGACGGGTTAACACGCCTTTGCCAATAGGGAGTATTGTCATGGTTTCAATTTGCTCGGCACCTGTTGCAGACCCTCTAGGGTAACGAACAGCGACAGGTCCATCTTGATAACAATATCCAGTGTAAAGCATTTGGCGACATTCATTTTCGTCAGATGGCGCCATAATGATCATATTTGGAATACAGCGCATGAAACTTAAATCGAATGCACCTTGGTGAGTTGGTCCATCTGCGCCAACAATACCACCACGGTCAATGGCAAATAAAACGGGTAAACGTTGTAATGCAACATCGTGGATAAGTTGATCATATCCACGTTGTAAAAAGGTCGAGTAAATAGCGACGACAGGTTTTAAACCTTCACAGGCAAAACCTGCAGCTAAAGTCACTGCGTGTTGTTCTGCAATTGCAGCATCAAAATATTGCTTAGGGAAATGCTGCGAAAACTCAACCATTCCAGAGCCTTCACGCATAGCAGGTGTAATCGCCATTAACTTATCATCAGTGGCCGCCATATCGCATAACCATTTACCAAACACTTGTGAAAAAGTGGGTAAACCTGGTTTTGTTACCGGTTTCTTAAACTGGCTAGGGTCGAATTTAGGCACTGCGTGCCAACCGATAGGATCTTTTTCAGCAGGCTCATAACCACGACCTTTTTTGGTCATGATATGCAATATTTGTGGCCCTTTCAGGTTACGCATATTACGCAAGGTTTCGACAAGGGAGTCCACATCATGGCCATCAATTGGGCCAATATAATTAAACCCAAGCTCTTCAAATAATGTAGCAGGTACTACCATGCCTTTAAGGTGTTCTTCAGTGCGTCTAGCCATTTCTTTAATGACGGGCATACCTTGTAGGACTTTTTTGCTGTTTTCACGAATAGTGGTATAAAAACGGCCTGACATTAGCTGTGCTAAATGATTATTAAGTGCGCCAACGTTTTCTGAAATCGACATTTCATTGTCATTGAGGACCACAAGCATGTCATTGTGCAAGTCGCCAGCATGATTAAGGGCTTCAAACACCATCCCACCTGTCATGGCGCCATCACCAATGACGGCAACAACTTTTCGCCCAGCATCTTCCTTTTCCGCGGCGATTGCCATCCCTAATGCTGCACTAACAGAAGTACCAGAGTGACCGACACTAAAGGTATCGTATGGACTTTCTTCACGCCATGGAAAAGGATGCAAACCATTCTTTTGTCGAATGGTGTGCATTTGCTCACGGCGATCGGTGAGAATTTTATGCGGATATGCTTGATGGCCTACGTCCCACACTAGTCGATCAAATGGGGTATTGTAGACATAATGAAGTGCCACAGTTAATTCAACTGTGCCTAAGCCAGAAGCAAAATGTCCGCTAGAAATACCTACAGACTGAAGTAAAAATTGTCTAAGTTCATCAGACACTTGTGGAAGTAAACCTTGAGGTAACTTCCTTAATTCTTCTGGCGTATTAGCTTTAGCTAGTACTGGGAATTTAGAAATATCAAAACTCATAGCGAGATTTTCAGACTCTTTATTATAATCTTCGCTCAACTATATAGTGGGCGAAGTCTGCAATTAACTGGCTATTGTATGGTAATTTAGTCAGCGCTGATAGTGCATCTTGTATTAGTTGTTCCGCACAGTCTTTGGCACCCTCGAGACCTAACAATTTTGGGAAGGTACTTTTATTCGATTGCTGATCAGAACCCTGAGGTTTCCCCAGCTCTTCTGTGCTTGTTGTGATGTCTAAAATATCGTCTTGTACTTGAAACGCTAATCCAAGTGTTTGGGCGTATTTCATCATCAATTGATAGTGTTCATCAGGTATGTCGGCAGCAATTAAAGCAAGCTCGACGGCACAACTGATTAATGCCCCGGTTTTTTTATTATGTAATTCGGTTAATCTAGTTAATTCTATACTGTTATCTGTGGCACTGAGATCAATTGCTTGACCACCGCACATGCCTTGATACCCGGATGCTTTTGCTAATGCCCTAACCATGGCTAATTGCTGTTTTGGATGTAAGTCGCTACAGGGTGCCGTCATTATTTCAAAAGCTAAGGTTTGCAGTGCGTCACCCGCAAGAATTGCTGTAGCTTCATTAAATGCAATATGAACCGTGGGTTGACCACGACGAAGTGCATCATTGTCCATTGCCGGTAAGTCATCGTGTATTAAGGAATAAGCATGGATACATTCAATGGCAGCAGCGGCCTTATCAAGCGCATGACTATTAACCCCAAGCATCTCACCGACACTGTAGACTAAAAAAGGCCTAATGCGTTTACCACCCAATAATGCCCCATGAAGCATTGCTGCTTTTAAGTCTGGCGCCGCATCATCAAGCTGCGTTAAATGTTGGTTTAGAATACCATTAACGCGTGTTTGGTATGTTTTTATCGCTTCAGCTAACACGTATCAAGCCCTATTATTCAATACACACTATTTGACGATTATTCACTTTCAACAGTGAACGGCGCTAATTCAGCATCATCTTCATTTAATAAGATAGAGACTTTTTGCTGTGCTTGCTCAAGTTTGGCTTGGCTTTGTCGCACTAATTTAATGCCTCGCTCAAATTGTTTAAGTGCATCATCCAGCGAGACTTCACCTTGCTCTAAATGAGCAACAATGGTTTCAAGTTCAGTTAATGATTGTTCAAAACTGAGGTTTTCTGGTTTTTTAGCCACGATTAATATTCCTTTCATTCAGCGTGTGACAAGGTATATCAGCCCAGCGTATCGGTCAAATACAGTCGCTGGTTATTTGCTCAACAGCACGCTTTGTTATTGAATTTTGTTTAGAATATGCAAAAACAAGCTAAACTTGAGCGGAGTTTGTCCGATAACAAGTCATGGTTTAACATTGCTAACGTAAAATAGTATTGCAACTCTTGCTGTAATACATAACGATGGGCAAGATAGTTTACACGATATGATGTTGGATTATTCGGGTTATATAGCGTGCGCTAATGCATCATAACGTAGCACAATAAAGTAGCACAAATAGGCAGCGTAATGACTGCGGTTGAGGAGATGTTGTGGATTTAGCTACCCTAATAGGTATTATCGGTGCTTTTGCATTTATTATTGGTGCGATGGCCACCAGCGGCGGTGTTGGATTATTTATCGATGTACCGTCAGTTTTGATTGTTGTGGCAGGCTCTTTATTCGTTGTGATGATGAAATTTAACCTCAAGCAGTTTTTAGGTTCGATAAAGATTGGTATGAAAGCCTTCATGTTTAAATTAGATAAACCTGAAGATTTGATTGAACAAGCTGTCACCATGGCTGATGCCGCCCGTAAAGGCGGTTTTTTAGCCTTAGAAGAGGCGGTTATTACCAACACCTTTATGCAAAAAGCTGTCGATATGTTAGTTGATGGTCATGATGGTGATGTGGTGCGTAATGCTTTAGAAAAAGATATTGCATTAACGGAAGAACGCCACAAAACAGGCATTAGTATTTTTAAAGCCATGGGAGATGTTGCCCCTGCGATGGGTATGATTGGTACTCTAGTGGGTTTAGTGGCGATGTTGTCTAATATGGATGATCCTAAATCTATTGGTCCGTCAATGGCCGTGGCATTATTAACGACACTTTATGGTGCCGTGATTGCGAACATGATAGCTATCCCGTTGGCGGATAAATTATCATTACGAATGAATGAAGAATTGTTGAATCGTAATTTAATCATGGATGCGGTACTAGCGATTCAAGATGGTCAAAATCCACGGGTGATTGAAGGATTCTTGAAGAATTACCTATCAGAAAAACTCCGAGTCATTGACACAACGGACGGAGAGTAACTCATGGCTAAGGCCAAGTGTGATTGTCCACCAGCGGGAGCACCTTTGTGGCTTGCTACCTTTGCAGACTTGATGTCGTTGCTAATGTGTTTCTTTGTGTTGCTTTTGGCGTTCTCAGAAATGGACGTCATGAAGTTTAAGCAGATTGCCGGTTCAATGAAGTATGCATTTGGAGTACAAAACAAAGTTGAAGTGAAAGATATTCCTAAGGGAACATCGGTTATCGCGCTTGAGTTTCGCCCTGGACGACCTGATCCCACCCCTATTGAGATCATTAATCAACAAACCAATGAAATGACTCAGCCAACGATTGAATATCAAGCCGGTGAGGATGACAGTGCGGGTGGCACTCAGAAACAAAATGGTGAACAACGTGGCGGTAATGCTGCCGCGACCGCTCAGCAAGAAGCTGAAGCCGTTAAAAAAGATGCAGCGTCTTCGCAAGAAAATATTAATGAACAAGTTAAAAAAATGGCTGAAAAGCTCAATGAAGAAATTGTTGATGGTGCCATTGAAATTGAATCTTTAGGTCAGCAAATTATCATCCGTATTCGCGAAAAAGGCTCGTTCGCATCAGGTTCTGGTTTTTTACAACCAAAATTTAAACCAATTGTGCGTTCAATTGGCGAGTTATTGAAGGATGTTCCTGGGATCATTACGGTGTCGGGGCATACCGATGGTGCGGATATTAGTAATGAGTTGTACAGTTCAAATTGGGAGTTATCAACTCAGCGAGCTGTGGCTGTGGCTCACGAATTAAGAAAAGTCTCTGGTTTTGATGAAACACGTATGAAGGTGGTTGGCGAAGCGTCTAATCGTCCGTTGGTACCTAATGATACTAAAGATAATCAAGCTAGAAATCGCCGTGTTGAAATATCCATTGAGCAAGGAAAGCCTAAAGAGTCGAATGAAATTATCGTTACTGAATAGTGGGTCGTTTTAATCATAAACAAAAGGGCAACCTCTTTAGTAGGGGTTGCCCTTTTTGTTTTCAGTCTGCTTTAATTATCGACATGGCTTTTTTAGCGACGGTTATGCTGACTCTGAAGGTTATTCATTATGTCGTTGTCTATAATACCAATCTCATTAAATATCTGGTCGGTTCAGAGTCTCTCAGGTTTTTCAATTCAAGGCACATTGATGTAGAAATGGTTGTTCCCTTTTAAATCGATGTAACACAGAAGTGGAATACCTGAGAGACTCCATTCTGGCGGGTTTCAAAGTCCTTTATGCTTCGTTAGATGCTTTCAAAATACGACTGCATGGTCTATTTTTTTCCATAAAAAATAAGACATTCCCACCCTCCATGGCGGTCAGATGCTGGAGGTAGAGTAATGCAGGAGCTTGTTACCGAGAATCACGATTCGCTTCAATCATCTGGCTTGCCTACAGCACTTTGAACTCCCGCTGAAAGATCACATATCTAATAGGATTGGTATAATAAATAGCAGATAAAAAAGTGAATAGGTTTGGTTAATAGGCATCCTTTGGTATAATCCGCGAATTATTGCATATGCTTTGCTTTTTACTTAATAACGTAAGCAAACTGAGTAGACTGAGCCTTGCTATTTTTTCAATTTATTATCAACGTATTACTATCTCTATTTACTTAGCTACAAAGAGTGTAGTGCTATTGTGATGCTGATACCTGTGGACGCCCCATGAAGTTTATCGTAAAGCTGTACCCTGAAATCATGATGAAGAGCAAGTCGGTAAGAATGCGCTTTACCAAAATGCTTGAAACTAATATACGTAATGTGCTTAAAAATGTGGATGAAGGTGCCAAAGTACAACGTTTGTATGATCGTATCATAGTGCAAGTACCGAGCGATAAACCGGAATTATGTGACGTTTTTGCAGAGCGACTAGCCTGCATTCCAGGTATTGCTCATGTTGTGCAAGTGAGTGAATACAGTTTTGATTCGATCGACCATATTTATCAGCAAGCTTTGCCAAAATACCGTGATGAAATTGCCGGTAAAACTTTTTGTGTCCGGGTAAAACGCTCTGGTAATCATGACTTCAATTCAATTGAAGTTGAACGTTATGTCGGCGGTGGATTAAATCAACACACTGATGCGTTAGGCGTTAAACTTAAAAATCCAGATGTGACTGTTAACCTTGAAATCAATCAAGATAAGCTTTACATGGTAGAACGTCGCATTGAAGGTTTGGGCGGTTTCCCAATGGCGACACAAGAAGATGTTTTGTCGCTTATTTCGGGTGGTTTTGATTCTGGTGTATCGAGTTTCCAGTTTATTAAAAAAGGTGCACGTACCCATTACTGTTTCTTTAATTTAGGTGGAGCTCAGCACGAGATTGGCGTTAAGCAAGTCGCTTACCATTTATGGAAAAAGTATGGTGAATCACACAAAGTACGTTTTGTGTCTGTGCCATTTGAGCCTGTAGTTGAAGAGATCCTTGAGCGTATTGAGAATGGTCAAATGGGTGTTATTCTCAAACGTATGATGATGCGTGCAGCAACACGTATTGCAGACAAGTATGGTATTCAAGCATTGGTAACAGGTGAAAGCCTAGGTCAAGTATCGAGTCAAACACTGACTAACTTGAATGTGATTGATCGCTGCACAGATTTACTTATTTTACGTCCGCTTATCGCCATGGACAAACAAGACATTATTAATCAGAGTCGTATTATTGGTACTGAAGATTTTGCTAAGTCGATTCCTGAATATTGTGGTGTGATCTCACAAAAGCCTACCGTTAAAGCGGTATTATCTAAAGTTGAAGCGGAAGAGTTAAAGTTCTCTGAAGATTTAATTGATAGGGTAGTTGAGGCTGCCGTAGTGATGAATATTCGTGATATTGAGGCTGAAATGAATCAACAAGTAACCGAAACCGAAACGGTTAAAGATGTCGCTTCTGGCGAAATAATTATTGATGTACGCGCGCCGGAAGAAGAAGAAAGAAAACCACTATTGATTGAAAATGTAATGATTAAAACCATTCCATTTTTTAAATTAGCGACGCAATTTGCAGATTTAGATAAGTCTAAAACGTATTTGTTATATTGTGACCGTGGTGTGATGAGTAAACTGCAAGCTTTATATCTTGTTGAGCAGGGTTATACAAACGTTAAAGTTTATCGCCCTTAGGCTGTGAGTGATAACGTCACCAATGACCGTGATGCTAAGCATGATAAATAAAAAAACCGCATTATATGCGGTTTTTTTATGCTACATTCTATATTGTTTTTACTAGGCGTTGCTCAACGTTACTAATGGTACAATGATATTACGGTCAGTGAAATTGAGAATGTAAATCGATGTCTTATTTAATCACTTAATTTGATGATGTCACTTCTAATGATTCTTGTGGTTCATCATTGTCAGCAATTAAAATACTATTAACATCATTATTCATATCGATTTGCATGGCTTCAATGCTTTGTGATAACTCTGCATGTAAATCAACCATATCGATAGGTTCTAGTTCAGTCGCTTGGGCTGTTGTTAATCCTAGAATGGATGTTAGCGCTATAGCAAAAAGGGTATTTAGGTTGAACATAAGGGTGAGCCTCCAGGCTAATCAATCACAATTGCCGGACTATCCCGTTTACGTCGTAGAGATTGTCCAACTGTATTTTCAATGGCGCTAATTTAACCAAACACAGAGTTCTTTACAAACGACAAAAAATACCGATAATCATTAGAAAAACTAATTAAAAAATGAGAGATTGATCATTATGTCTAGACGATTACCGCCTTTAAATGCAGTCAAAGCATTTGAAGCTGCAGCACGACATTTGAGCTTTACCCGCGCCGCAGAAGAGTTATTTGTCACTCAAGCCGCGGTGAGTCATCAGATTAAAGCATTAGAAGATTTTTTAGGGCTAAAATTATTTAGACGTAAAAATAGATCATTATTGTTAACGGAAGAGGGGCAAAGCTATTTTCTAGACATTAAAGATATTTTTATTGAGCTTGGAGAAGCGACTAATCGTCTACTGGCTCGAAGCGCTGTCGGCTCGTTAACAGTGAGTATGTCCCCTAGTTTTGCTATTCAATGGTTAGTTCCTCGTTTAGCAAAGTTTAGTGAAAAGAATCCTGATATTGATGTACGTATTAAAGCCGTAGACAGTGATTCTAATTCATTAACTGACGATGTCGATGTGGCTATTTATTATGGCCAAGGCAATTGGCCTGGATTACGTGCTGATAAACTTCGTAATGAAGTGCTTATTCCTGTGTGTTCGCCATTATTACTCAATGGTCCTAAACCATTAACCCAACCGAGTGATTTAAAGTTCCATACCTTACTGCATGATTCCAACCGCCAAGATTGGCAGGCTTGGTTTAGGCAATGTGGCGTGACTGACATCAATGTGAATCAAGGTCCTATATTTAGTCACTCTTCATTGGTGTTGCAAGCCGCGGCCCATGGTCAAGGTGTAGCACTAGGCTATAGCGTACTTGCTAGGCCTGATATCAAAGCAGGGCGATTGGTGTGTCCGTTTGCTGAGGTATTAGTCAGCAAAGATGCTTATTATTTAGTGTGTCAGCAAAGTCATTCTGAAATAGGTAAAGTGTCGGCCTTTAGGGAATGGATGGTTGATATGTTTACCGAGGAGTCTCGTAGTGAGTTGCTCACCGGATAATGCTCCGATGTTAGCTATTGATTATCTATTACAAGGGCCGATAAGCGACACATTGATTATTTTTGCTCATGGGGCTGGTGCTAATATGCACCATGAGTATATGGTTTCAATGACAGATAAATTAGTCGCACAAGGTTATCAAGTTTATCGATTTAATTTTTTGTATATGCAAGCCAATATGCAAGATGGTAAACGTCGTCCGCCTGATCGAGCGCCTAAATTGCTGGTACATTATGAACAAGTATTGATGGATGTTCAGCAAAAGATGGCGCTTGGCCTGATCAATTGTCAGCGGATAATTCTGATGGGTAAGTCTATGGGCGGACGTATGTCAGCAATATTGACCAGTTCAGATCATCAATTACAACAGCCACTTATTGCCTCTGTAATCGATAAAATAGCTGCGGTGGTGTGTCTAGGCTATCCGTTTATTCCACTTAAAGGTGGAGAGCCAAGACTTGCGCCCATTCAGCATAATGCTCACCCGATGTTAATTGTTCAAGGTGAACGAGATAAGTTTGGCAATCTTCAGCAAGTGCCTACATGGGATTTAGGTGAACATGCTGAAGTCTGTTGGATTGGTGATGGTGACCATAGTTTACAACCGCGAAAATCGTCAGGTTATACCCTTGATGGTAATCTTAATATTGCAATTAATCACATCAGCCAGTTTATTGCTCGAGTAGACTAGTTTTAATTAAACTATGGTTACCGACATATCAATATCAAAGCTCGTGCCTCAAGTCACAAAAATGGGTTCACATCATTATTAAAATGCGTCGAGTATCAGTATGAAGAAGGTTAAGTAAGATGAAAAAAGGCTTGTTATTAATTGCTGCGTTGAGTGGTTTTATGGCGGTAGCGCTTGGTGCCTTTGCTGCCCACGGACTTAAATCTATTGCGCCACCAGAGCTGGTTAGTATTTTTAAACTAGGGGTCGATTATCAGTTTTATCATACATTTGGACTGATTACGTTGGCATTTTCTGCACATTGGATCCCGTCAAAACTGATTAACTGGGCTGCTTATAGCTTCATTGCTGGGATAATATTGTTTTCTGGTTCGTTATATCTTTATGCCTTTACGGGGGCTAAATGGATTGGTCCAATTACACCAATAGGCGGCTTATGTTTCTTAGTGGGGTGGTTATTATTTGCGGCAGCTATTTGGCATGCAAAATCAGCAGAATAATGGCTTGGCTAAATTCTCCCACCGTGAGTGTTTTTGGGTATAATAGCGAGATTATTGTCTCGCTATTATGCGAATACCCTTAAGCTAAGGCTCCAAATGAAAAACCTATTCCTATTTTGTCGCTCAGGCTATGAAAAAGACTGTGCGGCAGAAATTCAACAACGTGCAGCTGAATTAAATGTCGATGGTTTTGTTAAAACCAATCTCAACGATGCTTATGTGATATTTCAATGTTTCGATGAAAATGGTGCCGATACGTTAGTTAAGGAATTGGAACTGAGTTCATTGATTTTTGCTCGCCAAATGTTTGCTGCAGGTGAGTTGCTGAGTGATTTGCCAGAGAAAGACCGTGTTGGTCCTATCGTTGCCTCATTAGCTAAAATGTCAAAGTGTGGTGAGTTGCGCGTTGAAACACCTGACACCAATGAAGCTAAAGAATTATCTGCATTTTGCCGGAAGTTGACTGTACCGCTTCGCCAAGGGCTAAAAAAGAGTGGTGCGCTGCTGAATGCTGAAAATCCGCGTCGACCGATTATTCATGTGTGCTTTATTGGGCCGGGTAAAGCGTATGCCGGATATTCATTAAACCATAATAGCTCTCCTCATTTTATGGGGATCCCTCGTTTAAGAATGGCAGCCGATGCTCCTAGTCGCTCAAGCCTGAAACTCGATGAAGCCTTTGGTGCATTCTTAACTAAAGAAGAGCAAGAAACTCGCTGCCGTAGTGGTCTTAACGCGGTAGATTTAGGTGCTTGCCCTGGTGGTTGGACTTACCAATTAGTTCGCCGTGGGATGATGGTTGCAGCCATTGATAACGGCCCTATGGATCCAAAATTGATGGAAACGGGCCAAGTGAAGCATTTTCGTGCAGATGGTTTCCGTTTCGAACCACCACGTAAAAATATTTATTGGTTAGTGTGTGACATGGTTGAAAAGCCAGCTCGAGTTGCAGAATTGATGGAAGCATGGGCGATTAATGGTTGGTTTAAAGAAGCTATTTTTAACCTTAAATTACCGATGAAGAGCCGCTATAAAGAAGTCAGCACGATTTTACAAACCATGGCGACCATTTTAACTGAAAATGAAATTGATTTTAAAATGCAGTGTAAGCACCTTTATCACGATCGCGATGAAGTGACTGTGCATTTATGGATTTTCCCTGAAAAGGGCGTTAGCTACGCATAAACCGTTATTGTGAAACTAAAGCTACATTAATAAAAAGCCCCTTATGCAATGCATGAGGGGCTTTTTTAGTTGATTGCTTATTTTAAAAAATAAGCATTATCCTAAACGGTCAAGTACCGCTTGCGTAAAGTCGGTTGTGCCGTGAGTGCCGCCTAAATCGCGGGTGGTACGGTCACCTTCT
Source organism: Shewanella polaris (assembly GCF_006385555.1). NCBI lineage: Bacteria > Pseudomonadati > Pseudomonadota > Gammaproteobacteria > Alteromonadales > Shewanellaceae > Shewanella > Shewanella polaris. The sequence goes on from NZ_CP041036.1 coordinate 1,349,526, forward strand.
TCAATAACCGCTGCTACTGCACTGCGGATCATCTCAGCTTTATCTGACATGCCTAAGTATTCCAGCATTTGAATCGACGCTAAAATAACAGAAGTTGGATTGGCTAGATTTTTACCTGCAATATCGGGTGCACTGCCGTGTACGGCTTCAAAAATAGCCGCATCGCGACCAATGTTTGCGCCTGGTGCCATACCTAAACCGCCCACTAGACCTGCACATAAGTCAGATAAAATGTCACCAAATAGGTTAGTGGTCACAATCACATCAAAGTTTTCAGGGTTCATAACCAGTTTCATACACGTGGCATCAACGATCATTTCTTCTGTGGTGATATCTGGGTAACGTAAGCTTACTTCGCGAGCAACTTTCAAAAATAAACCCGAAGTTGATTTCATGATGTTAGCTTTGTGAACGATAGTCACTTTTTTGCGGTTTTCTTTACGGGCTAGCTCGTAAGCAAATGTGGTGATTTGTTCTGCGCCATGACGAGTAATAATACTGGTCGCTTCTGCTGTTTGGCCATCATCAGAGATTTTTTGACCTAAGCCTGAATACATACCTTCGGTATTTTCACGCACGGTAATAATATCGATGTTTTCATAGCGCGCTTGGGTTCCCTTAAATGAAATCACCGGGCGCACGTTAGCATATAATGCAAACTTTTTACGTAAGCTGACATTGATAGACGTAAAACCTTCACCGACAGGTGTAGTTAACGGACCTTTAAGCGTTATACGATTTTTTTCGATAAGGTCTAAAGTACGCTGGGGTATGAGTTCACCGTGCTTTTCTAACGCCGTTAACCCTGCATCTGCAAATTCATATTCAAAATCACATCCTGCTTTGTCGAGGATTTTTAATGCTGAATCGATAATGCTTGGTCCAATCCCATCACCAGGGATCACGGTTATTGTACGTTTTGACATGAATAGTCCTTCCACGGTTGTGGTTACTGCAATTGTTAGACCGCATACATAACACGGCCAAGTGACGATAGAAATCGTCGATTTCTGCGGCGTATTTTAACCACTTTTAACGTTTATTTACAGAAAATAGTGAGTATTATCACATTTTTTCCGTTATTTTTAAGTCAAATCTATTCCGATTGTTTTACTATGAGCCTTTGTTACAAGTTGTTTACTTGTAACATATCTTAAGGCTGAAAATTTATCGGCAGTTCAATATGCTATTGGCGAGCATTAGCTTATGCGGTGAGCATTTTTTATATAGACGACTTTGGTCGAGTGTAGTGTGTTAAGTCTACTGCTGGCACGTTAAGCTTATTATTACCTAGTTAAAATTACAGATAATCCATTACGGCAACCATTAGAGGAAAACTGTGAAATTATTCAATTTAATTCCATTGGCAATTTGCCTGTCATTTAGTGCCCATGCGGCTCCGGAACGTGCACTGTCTCTTGATGACATAATGCATTTTGAAACCTTACAACAGCCAGTTATTTCGGATAATGGCAAAGTGATTGCGGTACAGGCTACTCCAGATAGGGGAGATAGTCGTGCATTAATTCGTTTTAGTGATAATCGCAAGCAATATGAAATTATCAATGGCACCGATGTTAACGTCAGTGCTGATGGTAAATTTGTGTTGGCTACAATTGAAGCAACTTTATTTGATCGAGAAACCAAAAAGAAGGACGATTTACCTCATCAAATTGTGTTGCTCAATACCGAAAATGGAAAACAGCAACAATTTGACAAGGTCAATTCAGCTTCATTTAGCGATGACGGTCATTTTTTAGTCGTGAAGTTTGAAGCTAATAAACCAGAGCCTGCTGAGTCTGAGTTGGCAAATACTGAATCAAAAATTCCAGAACCAACTACTTCAGAGCCTATAGCGTTAAAGTCAACAGCTTCAGAAACGAAAAATACTAACAATGCAAAAGCTGATAGTGAGCCCCCAGAGATTGAAAAGGCTGATAAAGGCGCGGATATTCGCTTAATAAACCTAGCTACAGAACAGCAAACTCAGTTGTCTGATGTAACACGATTTGTTTTTGATAAAGCAGGTAATTATTTTGTTGCTGCGGTTAATCAAGGCGAGAGTAAGCTTCACCAGGTTGTGTTAATCACGCTGGATAACCAAACACAGCGCCAACTTTATACAAGTACAGATGAACATATTGAAGCATTAGCAATTAGTGACGATGGCCAATATGTTGCCGTGACAAAAGGCGCTGCGAGTGCTATACGCTATGGTCGTGAGTACAATATGTTACTTATTGATGTGCAGCAGAATAAACAACAACAATTTGCTCAGTCAGAAGGTTGGACATATAACCAATACTCAAGCCTGCAGTTTTCAAAAGATGGTCAGCGTTTATTTGTCGGTCGAGTGCCAAAAGTAGAACAACAAGCTGAACTTGCTGATTACCAAAACCCAAATGATGTCTTTAATCCAGAGATTATTACGGCGAAAAAGCAGTTACGCATTTGGCATGGCGATGACGCCAAAATTAAGCCTCAAGAAGTTAAAGAATATGAGCAAGAATTAAAACGCACTTATTTAGCGGTTTTACACCTAGATTCAAATACGTTAGTCCAATTAGCCGATCAAATGGTGCCAGATGTCACTTACGGTGAACAAACTCGTTTTCTATTGGCTAGTTCAGATGTGCCATATCAAAAAATGATCACCTGGGCAGGTTTCTATCGTGATGTGTATTTGGTTGATGTAAGCAACGGTAATAAAATCCCGGTATTAACTCAGCAACCTAGTGGTGAAATGCCGACGCTATCGCCGCAGGCTAAATATTTAGCTTATTATCAGCAAGGTAATGTTTACCTTTATGATGTTGCTTCCCAGCGTAAGATTAATTTAACCGCGAATATTTCCACCCCCTTTGCTAATGAAGATCATGATTACCCAAGTGAAGCGCCTGGATACGGTTTTGGTCCTTGGTTAGCCGATGGGAGTGCAATAACGGTATATGATAAATACGATGTATGGCAGTTTAATAGTGCATCGAAGCAAGGTTTTATGCTGACTAACGGGGAGGGGCGAAAACAAAAAACTCAATTTAGAATAGTTGGTTTAGTCCAAGATAAGCCGTTACCCGCGGTAGTGAATAATGCTGAAACAGTGTTATTGCAAGGCTATAATCATCTATCAAAAGCAGATGGTTTTTTCAGCGTCAAAATTGGTGTAGCAGGCGTGAACAGGTTAACCGAGAGTAACAGCAAATTAACCTTGCTTGCTCGAGCGGATAAAGCTGCGACTGTGGTGTTTTCAAAACAGCGCTATGATTTGTATCCAGACTTGTATATTGCGGATAATACTTCGCCACAGAAAGCTGTACAGCTTACAACCCTAGATAAACAACGTAAGCCATTTAAATGGGGCAATGCGGAATTAGTGCATTGGCGTGATGGTGATGGTATCAAAATGGATGGGGTACTCATTAAGCCCGCGAATTATCAAGCTGGCAAACAGTATCCAACTTTAGTGTATTTTTACCGCTTTATGAGCGATAGATTACATGCATTTCCTGATATGAAACTCAATCATAGGCCTAACTTTGCTTGGTACGCTGACAATGGCTACGCTATTTTTCTGCCAGATATCCGCTTTGAGATCGGTTATCCTGGCATTTCATCAGTAAAAGCATTGACCGCAGGTGTGCAAAAGCTGATAGAGATGGGCGTGAGCGATCCTAACGCAATTGGTATTCAAGGCCATTCTTGGGCAGGCTATCAAAGTGCTTATGCTGTGACACAAACTAATATCTTTAAAGCGGTTGTTACGGGGGCTCCAGTGTCGAATATGACCAGTGCATACAGTGGTATTCGTCATGGCTCGGGTTTAGCAAGGCAGTTTCAATATGAAACAGGCCAAAGCCGCATTGGCGAAAGTTTGTTTAAAGCCCCACAAAAGTATATTGAAAACTCGCCTATATTTTATGTTGATCGTATTCAAACCCCAATGATGATCATGTTTGGTGATAAAGATGATGCTGTACCTTGGGAGCAAGGTGTTGAGTTATATCTTGCGATGCGTCGTGCAGGTAAAGACGTGGTGTTTTTGCAATATGAAGATGAACCGCATCATTTGAAAAAGTACCCTAACAAGCTTGATTACAGTATTAAGATGAAACAGTACTTTGACCATTATTTAAAAGGTGCGCCAGCCCCTGATTGGTTACGCCAAGGTGAAGCTTATCGGGAATATAAAACAGCAGATTAAAGCTGATTGTTATTTTATAAGTACTAGTTTACATTGAATTTTCACGCCCTATACAGATATTGTTAGGGCGTTTTTATGTTGATGAACAGGGTGTGGAAACCGATCTATTGCGGGGCTTGATTGGTTATTGGCACGGCAAAGTATTGTTCTTGTGTGTCTTGTCCCCATGCAATCAGTAGATTATCCCTAAATAATAATGGCGTGCATTCTTCTTTAGTCGTTTCTCCGTCAGATTTCATATGGTGAGTTCGGTAATACATTACTTGGTATTGGCCATCAATGCCGGTTTTGGCTTCGACAAAATCAGCACTGCCTAATAATGTTCGTATCTCATCAAGGTTTTGCCCAAAACTGATTTCACTCATTTTTTGCAAATTAAATGCTTGACGGTCATCCCAAGCCCGGTCTTCTGGCTGGGGTTCATATACAAAAATGACTACGGCAACAAACAGTAAATAAGCTGTGAATATTCCACCGATAATATAAGTCACTTTAGCGTTCATAATCTGGATAATCCGTTATGGTATTAATATTGATATCCTATTATTGCATTAGTTTGTTATCGGTTTGGTTCTAAATTGTTTCAAATTAATATTTAGTGGAATATCGCATTGCAACTGCGCCAATTTATAGCTAATTCTTGCCATTTCTTTACCTTCTTCTAATTTAAGTGCTTGCTTGGCACCTAGATTGTCTAAAGAACGATACAAATTGGCTAGTGTTCTAAATTTATTAAGTAAGTCTGCAGCAGACTTTGGCCCTATGCCAGTGATACCGGGGATTTTATTGCCGCTATCACCTGCGAGTGCAATAAAATCAAGCATTTGATATTGCTCTATCCCAAGTTTTTTTTCATATTGTTGAACATCAAAAACCTGTTGGTTAAAGTGATCCCACAAGGTGAGTTTTTTACTCGGTAGTTGGCTAAACCCTTTATCCGTTGAAACTATGATCACCTCACCATCATTGCTGATCATTTTCATTGCTATGGTGGCGATAACATCATCGGCTTCAGATTGGGCATCGAATGAGTTGATGTCGTTTTCTGCCAGTGTGGCTTTAATGTTAACCAGACCATCACTTAATGCCGTTGGCATGGGTTTACGGCCTTTTTTATAATCGTTATACAATGTTTTACGCCAAGATGTTTCATTGCCATCCCAAACGATAATGCAATGAGTGGGTTGATGCTGCAACAGCATTTTTTTTGATGCCGCTAACGTACGTTCTTGCACGCTGGTAATATCATTTTCATCTGGTAGTACCGCATGAATACGGCGTACAAGGTTGAGTCCATCAATTATAAGTAATTTATTCATCTGTTTTTATTATGTTGTAGCAGGGCACATAAGCGCTTCCTGGCAGTTTCATTCGCTGTTGTTTAACAAAAGCAGTTAATAGCTTATCCATCATCAGCATGAGTTTAGCATCTCCTTTAATTTTAAAGGGACCAAACTCTTGGATCAACTTGATGGTATCGCCTTTTACGTTACCCGCGACAATACCTGAAAACGCTTTACGTAAGTTGGCGGCAAGTTCAGCTTTGTTGTCTTGAAAGTAGAGGTTTAAATTTGCCATCACTTCATGGGTTGGAGCAAAGGGTAATTGAAATTCGGGTTCAATTTTTAATGACCATTGATATTGGTAAGCATCACATTTTTGTTTACGATAAATTTTTACTTGTTCCATACCTTGTTTCATTATTTGTCCGACTTTGACGGGATCATTAATAATGATTTGATACTTACTTTGTGCTTCTGGGCCTAATGTTGCCCCAATAAATTCATCAATGACAGTAAAATATTCCACACTTTCTGCGGGGCCCGTTAACACCAGTGGAAAACAGGCATGACTATTGTCTTTATTTAATAAGATGCCAAGGAGATAAAGTAATTCTTCTGCTGTGCCAGCCCCTCCTGGGAAAATGACAATACCATGACCTAAACGGATAAACGCCTCTAGACGTTTTTCTATGTCAGGTAAAATGACTAATTCATTAACAATTTGATTTGGGGGTTCTGCGGCAATAATACTGGGTTCGGTTAAGCCAATATAACGGGCATTGTGTACCCGCTGTTTGGAATGCGCAATTGCAGCGCCTTTCATTGGCCCTTCCATTGCACCAGGGCCGCAACCGGTACAAATATCTAATTTACGTAAACCAAGTTGATACCCGACATCGCGAGTGTATTGATATTCAACCGCGTTGATACTGTGTCCTCCCCAGCAGACAATAACATTAGGGTCTTTCATGGGAGAAATGGCTTGGGCATTACGTAAAATATCAAATACAACATTGGTAATGTGAGTCGCATTACTTAAGTCTATGTGCTTTAAATTCTCATACTTGTTGCTGATGTAGATGATATCGCGGAGTACTGCGAATAAATGCTCTTGAATGCCAGCGATAATTTCACCATCAACGAAAGCTTGCGTAGGAGGATTGATCAGCTCTATCTGAATACCTCTTTCGTGTTGTAATATATTAATACTAAATGATTTATAGCGACTAAAGAGTGCTTCAGAACTGTCACTGACAAGACCTGAAGCTAATACCGCAAGTGAACAATTTCGATATAATTGATAAAGATCGCTTTTAGCCCCTTGTTTTAGTCGTTCAACCTCTAATTGTGACAGTTGATCTAGACTACCGCGTGGACTAATTTTTATGCTCATAAGCCATTCCTTTGGACGCGAGTGAGTGATACCTGAGTCCAAAGAAAACGATCTTGGGATGGACTATATATCAATAACGACTCGGTCTCTGCCATTGTTTTTTGCCTGATATAATGCTGCATCAGCTCTTTCAAAAGCATCTTCAAGTGATTCATTTTCCATTACTTGTGCAGCACCTATAGATAATGTAACTGTAATTCTCTGATTTTTAAATTTAAATGGAATATTTTTGATTTTCTCTCTCACGCGGTTCAATAATATTGAGATATGATCATTGTTAATGTCTGGCAACAATAATACAAACTCTTCACCACCATAACGAGCCACAAACTCACTATCGCGTAATGAATTTTTTAGAGCCATTGCAATGACTTGTAAAGTCTTATCTCCAGTACTGTGACCAAAGTTATCATTAATAATTTTGAAGTGATCAATGTCTGTTATCGCAATCCATAACGGTGTTTTATAGCGAATGTGGTTTCGATATGCTTGTTCCATTCGGTCTTCTAACGCAGTACGATTTGCCAATTGAGTCAGTGGGTCAAGCAGGTTGAGCTTTTGATGTTCAAACAATTTTTCTTTGTAATTACTCGCTTCTTGACTCATAGCGTTGAGCTCTTTACGCATTGACTCAATCGATTTACGCAAGATGGTTTGTTCGCGTTGCTCTAGTGCCTCTTTACGAGAAAGAGCATCTCGAATTGAAGACAATTGCGCCGTTAGCTGAGTTTTTAATTCGTTAAGGTTATCCGCACCTGTCACTAATTCACCTGTACTATTAACCCGTAAATTAATCTCTTGGTTTAATTGCCCTTTAAGCTGTTCATTTCGTTGGCTGTTATTATGGACATTATTGACTACATCATGAACAATAAGCAGGGCGTCATTAAGGGAGAATAAAAAATCTTGTGAAGCCGTTTTCTCGCGTGCAATGTTATCTAGCAGTAAACTGAGTATTGTTTGGTAAGAGTCCAACAAGTGACTTAAACTAATATCACCGAGTAAGACTTCTTTAATGACTAGAATTTGGTCGCGTTGATCTTTTCTAAATTCGATCTCAGAAATTTTAGCTGCTAGTTCTTTGGCTAACAGAATGTGTTGAGGCAAAATTTTATAGTTGTCGGCATCTGAAAATTGGTGTTTTAAAATTTCTTCGTAGAAAAAAATAAGTTTTTCAACTTTGGGGATATATTCCCATACGGTATGAAAAGGTTTATTTAGCTCTTGTTTAAAATAGGTTATTTCTTTTTTTAGTTTGTCTGGTGCAGCATCAATACGCTGGATCTGACGAATGACTCGATTGAGTCCATTACGGCTATCTTCTAGACGAGACATGGTATGACTATATTGAGATTTCAATAACCTTTCAATATCGACTAATTCTGGCAAGGCTTCATCAATTTGCTCAAAGTTGTGCATATGATGGCGTAATTTAGCCAACTTATTATCGAGCTCGATATTTTGCCCCTTACATGCGAGGCTGAGATGTGTAATAAACTGAATTAATACCTTCAATTTTTCATTGCGGTCAGTATTAATTTCTTCGAGTGCAAGCTTTGCTGCATTGAGCTTTTGCTTCATCAACGAAATTTGAGTTATCGTTGTATTTGACTCTTTCATTTTGCAGCGCCTACTCTAATTTGTCAGCTAAAAAGGTATCGATTGTCATCATTAGTATATTAATTCGACACCAATGTTAATGCATATTAATTAACATATCATGTTGTATCATTGTAGTGATGTTATCTCAAAAATGTTGTGCAGCAAATCCAATTAACTTACAAAACAATATAATTAATTAAAATGCGAGTTTATTAAGCAATTAATGTTTTGGCCATTCAAAATCTTGCATGTCATGATTGCTTTCTGCACGAATTATACCTCGGTTAAGTGCTTGAGTAAGGTTTAAAAACAGTGGAGGCATAAAAATAGCCGCTGGGGCAAAATTAAGTGGTCGTAATGAAACATAAGCGGGTTGCTCTGTTATTTTCATTGCAGCGGCAAGTGCATACTGCAATGTTTCGAATTGTAATGTAGCACTAATTTTCACATCAGGATTATCGAGTAATGGTAAACTAATGTGACCAATACTGACGTGCTGACCAGCCGATTGATGTATAAAGTTGGGGATAGTAAATTGGGTCAATTTTAATTGTTCTATGCAGGTTATTACCGCTTTTAAGATTGCATCAGCTTCATATTGTTTATCGAAATAACAGGCAATTAAGCCTGAACGTATGATGAATGCTTCGGTGTCTAATTGTTGACTAAACTGAGTGATAAACTGCTGCATTAGTGTTACTGATTCAGTAAGCCCAAGTTGAATATCAATATTATTTAATTCATTGATATTAACAAGTGCCAATGTTTTAGGTTCAATATGCCTTATATTGTCTATTCGTTGAATAAAAGCTCTGTATCCTTGGATTTGTGTTATGGGATCAATGGAGTTTAAATATTGACTATTAAGATATAATTCGTTTTTTTGTTGTAGTTTTTTATAAATAAAAATTAATAATATAATTACAATGCTGAAACTAATTATTAACACTAAGATGATAAATTGATTATATTGATTTTTAGTTGTTTGTTTTACGAGTTTTTCTTGTAACAAACCTAATTCAAATTTGAGTTTCTGTTCAGTAAGTTCAGCATAATCATTAGTTGGTTGCGCTTTTTCTTGAGATTTATTGGTCAGTTGAATAATGCTATCAGTGGTTTCTATTGCGGCATTAAGGTCGTTAGTTTTACGGTATGCTATAGATAAATAACTCAGAGCTTCAATTTGTACTTCAATTAAGTTTTTCTTTTTAGCCAATTCAATTGCTTTATTGGCGTGGTCAATGGCTGAAAGCCACATGCCTTGATTAGTGTCGATTTGGGCAAATAATAATTCATTATGCACTAAATAATGGTTTACCTTGCGTTCTCTAAAGATATTGTTTGCTTGTTGCAATGCCTTCAATGCCGCTTGGATATTATTTAATTTGAAATACGCTTCACCTAAATTGTGGAAAGTGATCCCCGTGGCTATTTCGTTACCACTACGCTCATTCACTTGTTGTGCATTTAAATAATAATCGACAGCTCTGTTCCATTTATCTTGTCCTGCGTAAATCATTGCAATGACAGTCAATGTGTCAGACAAGTATGCATCCTGACCTAAATCTTGAAGTATTTCTGCAGCATTATGAGCATATTTTAGTGCATCATCCCATTGTTCTAAATCACGGTATGTGCGGGCTAAATTGAGTTGTGTGTGTGCTTTAATACTTGGGTAATCTAGGTTGCTGGCGAGACGAAACGCTTCACTATAATGCTGTAATGATTTTGCTTGATCACCATTCAGATTGTAATAACGGCCTAATTCAGTCTCCGCATCTGATATAAAGTAATCATTGCGAAGTTGATAAGCGATTTCACGGTAACGATTTAAATGAGATAACGCAGGTGTAGGTTGAAGCAACATTGAGTGTAACATGCTCAATTGCTCATGTAGCGAAGATTTGAAAAGGGTACTTTCTAAGCTAACATCTGTGTTAACCATATTTAACGCATTGTTATATTGGACTATCACCTGATTATATTCTTGGTTTTGTCGTCCCTTAATCCGTGCTTTAAGCATTATTACGATGGCTTGCTCAAGGGGGGTAGATGCGATGGCATCTAGTTGATTGATGAGTATTTCAGCATCTTGATATTTAGTCGATGATTTAAGTTTTGCCTCTAAATTCAACCGGGCCAATAGTTCTAAATCTCGATGGAGTTCATCTGGTTGGTAACTTAATTCTTCAGCAGCTTGTGTAAACTCTGCGTTATTTGAAAACTTCAACGGAAACTCGGTGGCCCTAACTAACTTTGTATAAAGTTTTTGTGGGTTCTCTTTGAGCAATATCTCTTGTTGTTCAATGTCTCGTGCAGATACCACTGAACTGAATAGTATTGAGTAACATATGAATAGTATTGAACAACATTTGACTAGAGGAAAACATCGCAGCATAGCAAGAGATACCTTTATCGTTTTAGTTAGCATAAACCACATTGTAGACTTCATTAAGATAAGTCCATTTACTGTGGTTTGATGTCGTCATTTCAGTGTATTGACTGCCACGTTGTAAATTACCACTGTGTTAATGTGCCTAGATCGTTATAATTGTTCAGAATTTAAAACAAAAACTATAGAATCATACCAGAAGGAACCTAGAGTGAAACCTACTTCTCTTGTAATTTTAACCACTACTGCCATTTTTTCGATGAGTTGGGTAATACCTGCACTGGCAGATGTTGATTACCATATCGATATTAATCAACCAGCGCATCATTTAGCTCAAGTGAGTGTTTCATTTCCTCAAACTGACTCAGACAAATTGACCGTTAATTTACCGGTATGGCGAACGGGTCGCTATCAAGTATTACCTGTTGCTGATGGTGTAAGATTGTTTAATGCGACTGACAGTAAAGGACAGTCATTACCGTGGAAACGAACTGCAAGCGGTGAATGGCAAATAGCCTTAACCAAACCGACATCGGTTAAGGTGACTTATCAACTGCATGCCAATGAACTAGGCGACCGTTTGCGTCACATTGATAATAGCCATGCTTATTTAGATGCCAGTGGTGTATTTATGTATAGCCCTGCATTTCGTCAGCAACCCGTAACAATCAAAATGGCTGTGCCTGAAGGTTGGCAAAGTTATTCTGGTATGGATAAAGGCCCTAAGTCACATTCATTTAGTGCCCCAAATTATGATGTGCTAGTTGATTCGCCGATTGAAACAGGGATCAGTGAGCATGTTAGCTTTGAGGCTGATGGCCGCGATTATGACGTGGTATTTTGGGGGGAAGGTAATTACGATACCCAAAAAATTGTCGCAGATTTAGCCAAAATAAGTGGCCAAGCATCTGCTATTTGGGATGGTTATCCCTTTAAACGTTATTTGTATATGGTTCATGCTACCAGTGGTGCTCGTGGTGCGACAGAGCATTTGAATTCGACTGTCATTCAAATTCCTCGATTTAATTTCCGTGAACGTGAAGACTATTTACGTTTTATTAGCACCGCATCTCATGAGTTTATTCATACTTGGAATGTAAAAGCGTACCGACCACAAGGGTTGGTGCCATATGATTACCAATCAGAAAACTTAACTGATCTGTTGTGGATGGCTGAAGGTTCTACTAGCTATTTTCAAAATCAGTTATTGCTACGAGCTGAAGTTATCACGGCAAAAGAATTTTTTGATGATTTAAGTAAACGAATAGTGCTCAACCAACACAATCCAGGTCGAGAGGTCCAATCTATTGCAGAAGCCAGTTTAGGCCAATGGAGCAGTACTTGGGGAGATTATGCACTTAATCATAGTGTGAATATTTACTCTGAAGGTTATTTGGCATCAATGGCGCTTGATTTTAGTTTGTTGAATGATACACAGCTTGAACATTCATACCGAGATGTTCATAAGGCGCTTTATCAAGAGTACAAAATCCCAATGGGGTATAACGTTGCCGATGTGCAATCTATTTTGAAGCAACTTTCAGGTAAGGACTATCAATCTTGGTGGCAAGAATTTGTCAATCAACCGTTCAGTCTACCGTTTGATGAGTTATTGGGGCACGCAGGCTTAACCACCACTTATGGTAAATCAGCTAAAACTGTTGTTGATGCTGGAATGGCGTTATCAGGTCTGCATGATGATTTAATCCTTGCTACAGTGATTAAAAATGGACCTGCATGGAAAGCAGGGCTAACTGCCGGTGATGAGATTGTGGCTATTAATGGATTGAAGGTAACGGCGGACGGACTGACTAAACGCCTTAACGATTTTATTGTTGGCGATACCATCAAGCTAAGCATATTCAGTGATGATCGTTTAAAAGAGGTGAGTTTACGGCTGACTGAGCAGCCTAAAGGTGACTTAACTATTGCGCCTCTGGATGAGGCAACCGATGCCCAAAAAGCGTTTTATAAAGCGTGGTTAGGCGTTGATTGGCCATTTGATGATAAAGGTGAGTGGATTAGCACTGCTGACTAAATCAACTCGTGTCATTGTGCTCTGAGCACTGAGATGCCAGCATTGAAAAAAATGCCCTGATAACAGGGCATTTTTATGTCAAGTATTACGCTGGAGGAGCAGTTTCGATAAAAAATGGCTCTTTTTCTATTGCGGCTAAAAATAGTTTCAGTTTTGGATAATCGTCGATATTAATTCGCTGGCGAAAAACCGCCCAACTTAAATAACAACCTAAGCGCAATTGCACATCATTAAACGGTCCGTATAGCGGTAGTTCGAATTGCTCAAACTCAGCTAGTGTTGCGTTAATGCGTTGTGCTTGTCTGATGGTGTAATCAAAACGCGCTATATCAACGCCATCACGAGACAAGAAAAACAAGTTAATTGAACTGTCTAACGCCGTATTGACCATGCAAAACTGATCAAGTTCTATCACAGTTTCAAGGAATGGTTTTGATGATTTATGGCGGATGTAGCGCAAGATTGAACTAGAATCCGTTAACGATAACTCCTCATCTCGCAAAAAAGGTACCCGTTTTGTTGGGGATAATTTTGCGCTGCTTGCCTGATCGGTTTCAATAAATTGATAATCTAATGTAGATTCCAATAGGGCTATTCGGCAGTGCCGAACAAAAGGAGATGTGAAGCTACCGTATAGTTTCATAGTATGTCCTTGTTGAATTAGACGCTTTGTTCAAGAGGGCCAAATGCTTGATTTATGGCATTAATAAAGGCGACTAACTCGCTGCCCATTAAAGCAAAGTCGGCATCTAAACGCGCTAATGGATCTTCCGTTCCAACTTCATCATTGCCGGCTCTAAATTCTTCAGAAAATTTAAGACGCTTAATGCTGGCATCGGATTGCATTAAAAAAGCAATCGACTGGCCAAAATGCAATGCTAATTTGTGCACTTGTTTACCTGTTGCAATATGGGCAAGCACTTCATCTTCTTGAAGAACCTGTTGCTTAAAGCGAACGATACCGCCTTCATCCGAGTCTGACTTAAGTTCTGCTTCATCTTGCATTTCAAATGGTGCAGGTGCTTCGCCAGCTTGTAACCATTGAGTTAAAGTCGACTCAATTGGAGTTGCATAACTTAGCGGGATAACCGGTAAGCTGCCTAAAGCTTTACGAAGTAGCGCTAATAACTCTTCTGCTTTAGTCGCACTGGAGCTATCAACCAGAATCATCTCTAGTTCAGGCATAATGAGTGCGTGAGTTTGGCTACGACGAGAAAATGCACGCGGCAGTAAAGTCGTAGTGATTTCGTCTTTAATGGTGTCTTTTTCTTTTTTTGTGACTTTGCGGCTTTCTAACTCTTCAATTTCCGCCACTTTTTCATCTAAAGCTTCTTTGATCACTTGGCCCGGGAGAATTTTTTCTTCTTTAGTGACACAAATCAAATGACGATTTTCTGCGCTATGTACTAATGCTTGGCCTTTTTTACCTAGGGCATTTGAAAAACCAAATTTGCTGATATCTTGGCTTGAACAAGGCGAGAAAGTGAAATCGGCTAAGGCATTTTCTAATGTTTCTGTGTCGGTGGAGAAAGGTTTGTTGAAACGATATAAGGTGAGATTTTTAAACCACATAGAAGGCTCTCATTAATTAAGAAGAAAAACACAATATGCTAAGTCTACGGTATAGAAGCGAAGTGGTAAACCTCCAAAAAACGCTACTGGTTAAGCAAAATCCAATCACTCAAAGTGGACTAGGTTAAATTATTACATTTGTTTTGATGTGCTTTAAACCATTACGATGGCTTGGTTTATGGTTAATTAGTGGGGTTTGAACTGACTTATATAAGCACGTCGTTAAGGGCTAAAATAATTCTGAAACCTTAGTAAGGCTGAATCCCGTCGTTCCGATATCACTAACTATGATAAATTTAGTCTCTGTAGGATTGAATATTGATCATTTATAATGACTTATTTTTTACTCGAAATAAGACTGGGTGAAGTAGGGCAAACCAAAATAGTTTACTTACCAAATAACATATTTGTTAAGTCGTCTTTAACAGGGTTTACTTACTCATTAGTTGCCAGCTACTGTTGTGAAGGCGATAATATTAACGAGGAGATGTGTTGTTATTCGGTAGTTTATTATCCTAATTCGATTTACATTGTACTAACAGTAATGAATTTTTTATGACAAAACAGCATGATTAATGTCAAAGTTAGTCGTTAGATCATAAATCTGTAACAAAAGTGTCTAATAATAGCCTCGTGGCAAATCAACGTAGAAACCCAATATGACAGCTAGGATTTTAATAGTAGAAGATGAATCAGCAATCCGTGAAATGCTGACATTTGTGATGGATCAACATGGTTTTACGACAGCTGCTGCTGAAGATTTTGATTCAGCGATTGAGTTGCTTCAAGAGCCTTACCCAGACTTGATTTTATTGGATTGGATGTTCCCTGGCGGAAGTGGCATTCAATTAGCTAAACGCTTAAAGCAAGATGAATTTACGCGTCAGATCCCAATTATTATGCTCACAGCACGTGGTGAAGAAGAAGATAAAGTTAAAGGCCTAGAAGTTGGTGCTGATGATTATATTACTAAACCCTTTTCGCCTAAAGAGCTGGTGGCCAGAATAAAAGCGGTATTGCGCAGAAGTGCCCCGACTCGCCTAGAAGAAACTATTGATGTGCAAGGTTTACAACTTGATCCTGTGAGTCATCGAGTTACCGTCGGTGAAGCCGTGCTTGATATGGGCCCAACTGAGTTTCGCTTGTTGCATTTCTTTATGACTCATCCTGAGCGGGTATATAGCCGAGAGCAGTTACTCGATAATGTTTGGGGTACCAATGTGTATGTTGAAGACAGAACCGTTGACGTACATATTCGACGCTTACGAAAAGCGGTAGAAGAAGGTGGACATGATAAGTTGATCCAAACTGTTCGTGGTGCCGGTTATCGTTTTTCAACCAGAATGTAATTTTTATTAGCATTTTTAAAGGTTTTGTCATAATAGACATTACCTTTTTGGAAACTGTTTTGCTGTCTAGCCATATCAGTCTATTTAGGCTATCTTGTGGTTCCTCGTTAGCCCTCATTATCAGTTTCGATGCTGAATGTTTGGCGGCGTTATTTCGCATTTAGGTAGCCTATGTTTATCGCGTATTCTGGATATCGTTTATTTTTTCGGTTAGCTTTACTGCTTGTTTTATTCATGCTTATTGGTGCCTTATTCGGGCATGTCATTATTGTAATGTTAGTTGGAACTATTGTATTACTCGTGTGGCATTATCGCCAAATTACCCGTTTAAATTTCTGGTTATGGAAAGATAAAAAACTCACTCCACCACAGGGGAGAGGAAGTTGGGAAGGCGTGTTTAATGGGATATATCGTCTGCAGGGAAAAAATCGTCGTCGGGTAGGTCAGTTAGCAATGTTATTAGGGCGTTTTCGCCAAGGTGCAGAAGCTTTGCCTGATGCTGCAGTGGTCCTAGATGCCGAACACAATATCTTGTGGTGCAACAAACTGGCTCAGTTAATTTTAGGGTTTGTTTGGCCTCAGGATAATGGCCAAAGGATCGACAACCTTATTCGCCACCCAGACTTTTCCATCTATCTTAAAAAAGCACAATATCAAGAACCGTTAGAAATTCCATCTCCAGTGTCCGATAAGCGTTTACTTGAAATTCGGGTTATGAGCTATGGCGATCGACAATTATTATTGATAGCGCGTGATATTACCCGTATTCAACAATTAGAAGGTATGCGCAAAGATTTTGTGGCTAACGTTTCCCATGAACTCAAAACCCCGTTAACGGTATTGCAAGGTTATTTGGAAATAATGCAAACCATGGCCGAAACTGATTCACCTAATCACAAACCACTCTCCCTGATGCAGCAACAAACAACTCGTATGCAGTCAATGGTTGAACAGTTGTTAGCGTTGTCGCGTATTGAAGATGCCGCTGATATCGATTTATCGCAAACCGTCAATATGGCACTGATGATGGATATTCTTAAAGAAGAAGCTAAAGCTCTGGCGGGCACTGAGTATACTTTAGAGTTTAATTGTGAGCCGGGTTTGAATACCCATGGTAACGAATTACAATTACGCAGTGCCTGTTCTAATTTGATTTCAAATGCTATTCGTTATACCACTCCTGGTGGCATCATTTCAGTGACGTGGCGAAGCGTGGCAACGGGAGCATTGTTTTCGGTGAAAGATACTGGGGTGGGGATCGCGCCACAACATATTAATCGTTTAACTGAACGTTTTTATCGGGTAGATAATGCCCGCTCGAGCAAAACGGGTGGCAGTGGTTTAGGGTTAGCCATTGCAAAACATGCTCTCAACCATCACCACAGTGAACTAAACGTAACCAGTGAATACGGCAAAGGCAGTATCTTTAGCTTTATTATTCCGTCGCATTTGTTAATTCGACAATAAATAACATCAAGATGTTCAACCCTTAAAAACAGCATACGTGCTGTTTTTTATTACAAATTTTCAATTCAAATGACTAATGTTATTGACCTGAACAGTTCAAAACTGCTGAGCACTGTTAATGTATATAGACATAGTTGGGGTGGCGTTAATCAATGGTTGAAAAGGCATAAGTCTCTTCGATTATACTGGTATTACGAATGTCACAATTTAGTGTTGTTGCTATAATTTTGAGCAGTTAATATCTCGTTTATAATGTGTTTAGTGATTTTTTATCTACTGGATAAAATAATATATTGCCAATGTAACATTGTAAGCTACTGATAATAAATTGATTATGTTAGTTTTGTAGAAATAAGACAGTTTTACTACTAGTGTCACACAACTGTCATATCAGCGTCATAGACTTGTCATCAATGAGGTCGATACTGACTACGTTTTAAAAACTTAGTACGCTTAATTCTGGAGCATTAAAATGAAACTGAACAAACTTGTCGGCGCAATTACTCTTACAGCCGCTGGCGTATTCTCAGCAGCGTCTATGGCTGCTATTGATCCAACTTTACCAACATACGAAAAAACAAGCGGCGTATCTGGTAACTTGTCTTCTGTTGGTTCTGACACATTAGCAAACATGATGACGTTATGGGCTGAAGAGTTTAAACATATTTATCCTAACGTGAACATCCAAATTCAAGCTGCTGGTTCTTCTACTGCGCCACCAGCATTAACTGAAGGTACTTCTCAGTTCGGTCCAATGAGCCGTAAAATGAAGCCTAACGAAGTTGAAGCGTTTGAAAAGCATTATGGCTACCAGCCAACTGCAGTACGCGTTGCAATTGATGCGTTAGCCGTATTTGTACACAAAGATAACCCTATAACAGGCTTAAGTATTGAGCAAATTGATGCTATTTTTTCTTCTACACATAAGTGTGGCGGTAAAGAAATTAATCGTTGGGGTGACGCCGGTTTAGACGGTAATTGGGCAGCAAAAGATGTTCAACTTTACGGTCGTAACTCAGTGTCTGGTACATACGGTTACTTTAAAGAAAAAGCATTATGTAAAGGTGACTTCCGTCCAAATGTAAACGAGCAACCAGGTTCTGCTTCTGTTGTTCAATCAGTGTCACAGTCTCTAAATGCCATTGGTTATTCTGGTATCGGTTACAAGACTGCGGGTGTTAAAGCTGTCGCTATTTCTAAGAAAGGTGATAAGTTTATCGAAGCAACTGCAGCCAACGCAGCAAGTGGTACTTACCCGCTTTCACGTTACTTGTATGTTTATGTGAACAAGCATCCTAATAAAGAATTATCACCAATGGATCGTGAATTCTTACGCTTTGTATTGTCTAAGCAGGGTCAACAAATTGTTGAGAAAGATGGTTATGTTCCATTACCAACATCTGTGATTACTAAAGATTTAGAAAAAGTAGGTATCAAGCTTTAATTAGCGAACTTTTTGTAAACTTAAAAAGGCCTCTTTGAGGCCTTTTTTGTTTTTCGTTGTTGAAAAAAAGATAAAAAAAAGCAACCTAACTAAGAGGTTGCTGCTATTGCTAAGGGCAATGCTGTAGATAGAGGTTACTACTATCAAATAGGAGAATGATGATGAACAAAAAAACGCTACTCGCTATCAATAAATAAGTAATGCAAATTCGGTTCATATAATCAGACTGCTCTATGTGAAGTTAGTTCCCTTAAAGAGCAAAAAAATGCTCTTTTTTTATTAAAAATAAAATTAGATACAAGAATTGAGAACCCTAAAACGTTTTTTATATTATTTAATCTATTATTATTAATGACTTATATTTATTGTGTGTCTATTAAATATATGGTCCACATTTTTTATGCTAATGAATTTAAAATTTTTCTTCTCTATTGATTAATAAGTTTATGCTGGACGCAAACGCAAACGCAAACGCAAACGCAAAACTTAATTCACTCAAAAAATGGATTTAATCAGCTTTTTTACAGCATATTATTCATCATGCGAGTGTTATTATCCTTGGCAGATTTAATATTTCCCTGTCAGATAAGGATTTTTTATGACTGCAAACTGGAATGTACAACACGATTACCATTCAAGTGCTAATACTGATGCTTTATGTGTGTATCATCTTGAGCTCAATCTTGTGGTTGATTTTGACTTACAACAACTTAGTGGTACCGCCCAGCTGCAATTTACTCGGGAAATGCCTGCAACATCTTTAGTGGTAGATTGCCGAGATTTGATCATAGAAGATATCACTGACAGTCATGCTAATAAACTGTCGTATGATGTGATTGATGTGAATGCCATATTAGGTCAAAAGCTGGTTATTGATGTAGGCGAGCAAGTTGATGAGGTTGTCATTCATTATCGTACTTCAACAACAGCTCAAGGGCTTCAATGGCTTACACCGGAGCAAACCTTAGGCAAAAAATTACCTTATCTGTTTAGCCAATCGCAACCTATTAATGCTCGTAGTTGGATCCCGCTACAAGATACTCCAAAAGCGCGAATCACTTTTAATGCAACAGTTACTGCTCCACAAGGTTTACGTGCAGTGATGAGTGCAGAAAATACACCTAAATTACCCCATAATGGTGTGTTTACCTTTTGTATGAATAAACCCATTCCTACCCATTTATTAGCCATTGCTGTCGGAGAATTAAGTTTCCAAGCCACTGGCCCTAGAAGTGGAATTTATACTGAACCAGGTATGTTAGCTGCGGCAGCCAAAGAGTTTGAAGATACCGAGTCTATGATCCAAATGGCTGAGTCCATATTAGGACCTTATGCTTGGGGACGCTACGACATGATTATATTGCCACCGAGTTTCCCATTTGGTGGCATGGAAAATCCTATGCTGGCATTTATGACTCCTACGTTAATTGCTGGAGATAAGAGCTTAGTTTCAACGGTAGCTCATGAACTCGCTCATTCATGGACTGGCAATTTAGTCAGTAATGCGACCTGGCGAGACTTATGGCTTAATGAAGGGTTTACGACTTACTTTACCAATCGAATTGTAGAAGCCGTTTATGGTAAAGAGCAGGCTGAGCTTGAATGGGTTATCGAGTATGGACGGCTGCAAGAAGAGCTCGCCACTATGCCTTTAGCTAACCAAACTCTACCTGCTAATGTGCAAGATCGTGATCCTAACCTAGCGTTTAATCGGTTTACCTACGATAAAGCATCGATGTTTGTACATGAACTTGAAAGCCGATTAGGTCGGGCTGCATTCGATCGATTTCTTTTCCAGTATGTTGAGCATTTCTCGTTTAATGCTATTACTACCGAAATGTTTATTAATTATGCAAAACAGACATTGCTGGTGGAGCATAGCGATAAGCTAACCTTATCAGAGCTTAATGAATGGGTGTATGGCCAAGGATTGCCGCAATGGTTTATTGGTCCAACGTCAAACAGCCTAAATAAAGTGGATCAGGCTGTAGAGGCTATTATGGAAGGAACTCCTGCAAGTGAGTTACAGGTAGATGAATGGCGAGTTCACCACTGGCAGTATTTTCTCACTCAATTACCGTTAGTTGTTAGCCAAACTACATTATTAGATTTAGATGAAACCTTTAATTTAACTGACAGTCTCAATGCCGAAATAGCATGTGATTGGTTTAGAGTCGCGATCCGCAATCATTTTGCTTCCGTGTTACCTGCGCTAAGTGATTATTTATGCAGTATAGGGCGTGCTAAGTTTGTTAGGCCATTGTTTGTTGAATTACAACTAGCGGGTTATCAGCAAGAATTAAAAGATATCTATATAAAAGCGCGTGCTGGTTATCATCCTTCTTTGCAAGTTCAGCTAGATAGTTTACTGAATTTTTAACAAGTTGTTTCTTGAACTTTTTTACGTAAAAATAGATAAAAAAATGGCAGCCATATTGGCTGCCAAAATAACTCTTTGCGGGTTGTCATTAACGATGCGCTAGCGTGTTAACACTTCCCAATGGGGATGATGATGAACAATAAACATAAAACGGTATAGCAATAACTTAAACCTAACAAAAGCTCGAGGTAAGTAGGGGATTCACTTGGCAATTTAATGAATTAACTTCGGGGGAGAAGGTTAATTATCATATTGCACTTACTTCAAACTATTTCTAAACCGTACAATTAATAAGACCGGGGCTTATCAAGAAAGTTCACCGAAAAATTGAGTTTTTTTAATTAATTTACATGGAATTATATTTATTGAGTTGTGACCCTAAGTTTGGAGACACCAGTTTTTTTAACTTAAACAAATACTAATAATTAAAAATAATAATGACCAATCATAAGCTGTTGAATTTATGCAATATATTGATTATTTTAAGCATGGGACATGCATTTTAGTTATTAATGTTATTTGTCTTACGGAGAACAAATGATGTTCATTATAGGTTAGGTAGAACGAGATGATGATGACTTGGAAGCTAAGCTTGTGCCAATAAACAAGCATCATTCATAAAATGAAGATAAAAAAAGGGCAACCAATTTGGTTGCCTAAGACGTTCTTTGTAGGGTGTTATTAACGGTGCGCTAGCGTGTTAATACTCCCCAATAGGGATGATGATGAACAATAAACATAAAACGGTATAGCAATAACTTAAACCTAACAAAAGCTCGAGGTAAGTAGGGGATTCACTTGGCAATTTAATGAATTAACATCGGGGGAGAAGGTTAATTATCATATTGCACTTACTTCAAACTATTTCTAAATCGTACAATTAATAAGACCGGGGCTTATCAAGAAAGTTCACCGAAAAATTGAGTTTTTTAATTAATTTAAACAAAATTGGTTTTATTGAGTTATGCCCTTAATTTTTTGGACTTCAGTCTTTGAGTGTTAATAAATATGGGGTAATAATAATGATATTATATAACAATGACTTGATAGTTTTCTTGCGTGATTTATGCGTTTCAATTGTCAATGTTATTTATCGTACAGAGATCAAATGCAGCTCATTATAGGTTAGAGAGAACGCTATGATGATGACTTGTAGACTAGGCTTATGGTTATAAATAAGAATAATTCATAAAATGAAGATAAAAAAAGGGCAACCAATCTGGTTGCCTAAGACGTTCTTTGCGGGGTGTGATTAACGGTGCGCTAGCGTGTTAATACTCCCCAATAGGGATGATGATGAACAATAAACACAAAATAGTAGCAACAAGTAAATAAAAGTGATTACGCTAACTTTTAGGCAAAAACTAAAACGCTGATGAAGGACGTTTACCGAATTTGCTGTCTTACTTGCTACATATATTCAGACTGGGGCTATTTGGAAAAGTTCATTAAATGATGCAATAAATTTATAAATAATTTTTTATTAGCACTGTCTCTATTATTTCTTATGAGTAAACAAAAGGTAACTTATTGATAAGTGACACATAAAACATATTTCTGAGTGTTCTTGAATAAATGCGAAAAATGTATATTCCAACAAGCTTGGCTGAGTATGACTGTATATACGGTCATGCGACGGCATTATTATCATTGCCTAATTGTTAAGTGAATACTGTCGATGATAAACAATTCATACATTGCAGCGATTGAGTTCTTATTGAAAGCGAAAAATAGGGATTAAACAGACATAAAAAAAGGCAATCAAATGATTGCCTATCGATCGACTTAGCGATCAAGGGGACCGCGCTAGAAGTCCCAGGGAGATGATGAACAAAAGTGAATATCACTGTTACTAAGTTTGAGTACCTGATGGTATAAAAGTTCAATATAAACGTATTATTTTTATTAAAATATCGATGTTAATTTTAAAATAGATATTTATCATTAACTTAGGTTTTGATGTTTTTTATGATATTTTTTATGACTTGAGCATTTCCAATAAATGAACATTTGGCTGTGCAGGATATTTATCTGTTAGGTGCCACTTATCGACATCTAGTTGGCAAAGATAAGGTGATTAACCTGATATCAATCACCCAAAGCAAGCTTATATTTATTGCCGGGATTTGATTATGGGTAAACGTGACGGTTAACCAAGTAGCTTTTCAATGATAGCGTTAAGCTCTTCAGGCTTAGTTGTTGGCGCATAACGTTCAATTACGTTACCTTGCTTATCGACTAAAAATTTAGTGAAATTCCATTTAATTGACTCGCTACCTAAAAGGCCTTTGGCAGATTTTTTAAGAAAGTGATACAAGGGATGGGTATTAGTACCATTCACTTCAATTTTGCTAAAGAGTGGGAAGGTCACACCAAAGTTAAGTTCGCAGAACTGGCTGATCTCTTCTTCATTGCCTTGTTCTTGCTTGCCGAACTGATTACATGGGAATCCTAAAATAACTAAACCACGGTCTTTATATTGCTGATATAAGGCTTCTAGTGCTTTATATTGAGCCGTGAAACCACATTTACTTGCCGTGTTTACGATAAGCAAAACTTTATCTTTAAAGTGCTCCATGACAACGTCATTGCCTTGAATGTCTTTTACGATTATTGGGTAAATAGCTGCGGTCATGTGAAGCTCCTTATATATGAAAGATAAACTATAAAGTAAAAATTGTTAGCAAGCAATTTAGTTGCGCGCTATTTAATTTATCTGTTTGCTTATAAATACTAATTTCAATATAGTTTGCGCATAATTTACTATCAAGAATTAAGGACGGGCTAATGAGTGAATTGAAGAACGAACTTAGTTCTGAAGATGAAGTCGATACTAGTTCGCAACCCCAAGCCGATGTTAGCCAAGTGGTGCATCTGTTAACGGAAGCTGAAGGTGATGAGCAGGCAGAAGTGTTCAGTGATATTTTAACTGAAGCTGAACCTGGCACCATTGCGTTATTATTAGAATCATTACCGCTTGATGAACGTTATGATCGCTGGCAGCAAGTCAATGTTGCAGAACGTGTTGATGTTCTAAACTTAATGCGTGCCGATCCTCGTTTAGGCATTGTTAAGAAAATGCCCGATGAGGAATTGGACTTACTTTTTTCTCAATTAAGTCCAGAAGATCTTATTGAATGGAGTGATTCGTTACCTGACGATATAACCGATCGTGCACTTGCACAGATGGGGGAACGTCAACGTAAACACTTCGAGCTGTATGACCAATATTCTGAAAATGAAATTGGTCGTTATGCTGATCACCAGATGTTGGCATTAAGTCTTACGTCCACAGTCGCTCAAGGGCAACGTTTTTTTCGTCGAATAGATTTAGATTGTAATGATCATATTTTTTTAGTGGATAACGTTGATAAATATTTAGGTACGGTGCGTCGTTATGACGTTTTTAAAACGGCCGATCTTGATACTCAGTTACAAACATTAATTTGGGAAGATAATCGTGTTATCTCTGCTGATTCATCACTCATAGAAGCGGCTGAAGCTATTGAGCACAGTAGTGAGCTTGAGTTACCCGTTGTTGATGAAGAAGGTATTTTGATTGGGCGAATGACACTGCGAACGGCTACAGCCCTAGTGCGTGAACATTACGAAGCTCAATTAATGGCTACCGCAGGTATGGATGAACACGACGATTTATTCGCACCTATTGTAGTGGGCGCAAAGCGTCGTGCTGTGTGGCTTGGGATTAACTTACTGACTGCATTTTTAGCGTCTGCTACCATCGGATTATTTGAAAATGTGTTGTCGCAAGTGGTTGCATTAGCTGTATTGATGCCTATCGTTGCTTCAATGGGCGGTATTGCGGGCAGCCAGTCGTTAACGCTAATGATCCGCGGTATGGCAATGGGTCAGATTTCTGCTGGTAACGTGATGTCGTTGATGAAAAACGAACTCGGAATTGGTGCGCTTAATGGCCTGTTGTGGTCGATTGTTATTGGTATTATCGCCGGTTGGTGGTTTAACGATACGATAATGGGTGTGGTTATTGCCTGCGCTATTTTAATTAATATGGCTGTTGCTGCCATTGCGGGAGTAATGGTGCCAATGATCCTACAGCGTTTTAAGCAAGATGCGGCTTTATCAGGATCAGTTATTCTGACAACAGTGACAGATGTGGTTGGTTTTTTTACTTTTTTAGGGCTGGCAACGATATTGTATCTTTAAGAAGACTGCACTTTGTCGGTAAAAATTGATTAAGTCAGTATGAGGTGGGATATCGACATCAACAGTTATCAGTTATTTAAGGGTCAATGTTATTCATTAAATGGTCTTGAGTTTATCAAGGCTATTTTTCAATAAAAAAGCAAGCTGCAGGCAACTTGCTTTTTAAACTTGATGAGAAAATCCTGTTAAATTATTTCCACTTAGCAGGCGCTAACTCCATTCCAACATTATCGTCAAAGTAACGTCGCTTAGTATCTCGACGGCGTTGTTTTACTTTTTTCGATTTTGGTTTTCCCTTGATGCTATCGCCCCATGGCGTATCATCTTCATCAAATTCAAATGAGTGTGACATTTTCAACATTCCAGATAGCTGTACCGCTGTTGGTACTAGTTCTTTTTACCTAAAGTTAATAATAAGCTAAAGCGAAATATTTCATCATTGATGGTAAAAATTATTGCATGTGGAAATGATACCGCTAAGAGAATGCTATCTTTGATAACGAACAAGCCATCTTTAGTCATTATGATGTCATCTAAGCATGGTTGTGATTGAATATTAAGTCGTAGTCGAGATATCAAAAAATTGTTTTATTTCATCAATTCTATCCATCGCATCTTGATAACCCAAATCCATCAAGGTAGTGGTATAGCTTTTTTCGAATAATAAATACGATACGATACTCGAGTCTGATTGGCGATTAACTCCAATGAACTTTAATAATGTCTTTATCGCAAAAGGCATGTCTTCATAATAACGTGCTGCTATGCGGCTTAAATCTTGACTAGGCTTAATCACTAACGTTTCAATATGACGTAAATTTAACGCCTCTCGCTCTTGAAGTGAAATTTTTGATACTGTGTTGTTAACTCGTTGCAAGCGCTCTAAATCACTGTTTAAGGTATCCGAGAATATTGTATCTAATAAGTGCCCGGCTATTGTTGCTGTTTTAGGGTGATATTCAAACTCGATTGGGAAATGTTTATGAGGGCTGTCTAAATTAATCACAAATATTTTATTCGCACCAAGATGAATAGGGCTTGATAATGGTGATAACTGATGTACAGACCCATCGCCATAATAGGCTTGATTAAGTTTAATTGATGGAAATACCATTGGAATAGCAGAGCTTGCCAATAAATGTTCGGTATTTAATAAGCTACGAATACCAATTCGTCTCGCGCGCTGCCAATCGTCAATATGTTCATTACCCTGATAAAAGCTGTACGATCGTGAGTTGTTATAGCAGGAGGCGTCGATACTAATTGCTTTGAGGGCATTATTGCTGATATTACGGTCAATTCTTTTAAAATCAATTAGATTGTTCAGCAATTCGCGTAATGGTTGATTATCGAGTAAGCTGCTTGCATCAGTGCTCACCTTGTCACCTTGTAAGCCTTTAATGGCCATTCGACCCAAGTGTCTTAATACTTGGGGGATGGAAGCTCGATATACTTTATCTGTTTCAAAATGACGCCAGACCCAATCGAGTTTTTTTATCGCTAGATGAAAACAAGATGCATGGGTTGCCAGTGACGTTGCGTTAATCGCGCCTGCGGACGTCCCGCAAATAATATCGAATGGGACATTGTGATTGCGTGGATAACATTGCACTAGGGCTTTCAATACGCCTATTTGATACGCTGCTCTAGCGCCACCACCACCTAACACCAATGCTATTGATACTGACAATCTTGATCCTTTATACTTTTAATATTTTGAATGCTAGTATGAGTTGTTTTTACGTCATACACCAGTTACCAATAAGTCGACTATGTTGTTTTTCATTTGTACGAGTTCAGACTTTCGTTTTGTCGTTGTTCTAGTTGTCGTGGATATTAAGCTCTTAATAGTCACTGCTGTTGATAAACATAAGCATCAATTATCTTCTAACAGAAATAAAAAAACGCACCGTAAAGTGCGTTCTTAAAATACCATCTCGTTAACTATTAACTATTAACTATTAGCCTTTGGCTGCATTCGTTAAAAATGCCACGATTTCATCAAATGGAATATCTTGCTTCTCACCGGTGCGGCGGTTTTTATATTCAAATACTCCCGCATCGATATTTCGGTCGCCTATAACGACCACATGAGGCAAACCAATTAATTCCATGTCTGCAAACATCACGCCTGGACGTTCTTTACGATCATCCATTAAGACTTCAACACCTGCATTGGTTAAGTCTTGGTAAAGTTTTTCGGCAATGTCAGCAACGCGATGCGATTTATGCATATTCATTGGTAAAATACCCACAGTGAAAGGAGCAATCGACTCTGGCCAAATAATACCGCGGTCATCGTTATTTTGCTCAATGGCTGCAGCCACAATACGGCTGACACCGACACCGTAACAACCCATCAATAACACTTGTGCTTTACCATTTTCGTCCAACACAGTGGCATTCATTGATGTAGAGTAGCTTGTACCTAGTTGGAAAATATGACCAACTTCAATACCACGCGCCATGGCATAAGTACCAAGACCGTCTGGTGTTGGTTCTCCTTCAACGACATTACGAATATCCGCTGCAGTAGCTAACGGCAAATCACGTTCCCAGTTGATGCCGAAATAGTGTTTATCATCAGTATTTGCACCAGCAGCAAAATCGCTCATCACAGTGACGCTATGATCAACAATAATTGGCATGGTCAATCCAACAGGTCCGATAGAACCTGGACCTGCACCCACGGCATCACGAATTTCAGCTTCTGATGCAAATTCAAATGGTGATGCGACTAATTCAAGTTTGTCAGATTTGATTTCGTTAAGTTCATGATCGCCACGAATCACTAATGCGACTAATGGTGCTTCTTCTGTTGCACCCTTAACAATTAGCGTTTTAATCGTTTGGGTGATGTCTAGGCCAAATTGTTCAACTAATTCTGCAATCGTTTTTGCGTTAGGGGTATCCACTAACGTCATTGCTTGCGTTGCCTGTGCACGTGTTTGGCTTGGCATTGGTGATTCTGCTTTTTCAATGTTAGCGGCATAGTCGCTACCTGTTGAATAAGCGATTAAATCTTCACCACTGCTAGCGAGTACATGGAATTCATGCGACAAGCTACCGCCAATAGAGCCTGTATCTGCTAGCACTGGGCGGAATGATAAGCCCATTCGTGTCAGAATATTACTGTATGCGGTGTGCATTGCGTGGTAAGTGCTGTCCATGGTTTCTTGATCTAAATGGAAAGAATAGGCATCTTTCATCAAGAATTCGCGTGCACGCATTACGCCAAAACGAGGGCGTACTTCATCACGAAATTTGGTCTGTACTTGGTAAAGTGTAATTGGCAGTTGTTTGTATGAACTTAATTCTTTACGGACTAAATCCGTGATGACTTCTTCATGGGTTGGTCCCAATACAAAGTCTCGATTATTGCGATCTTGGAAACGCAGTAATTCAGGGCCAAACTTATCCCAGCGGCCTGTTTCAACCCATAGATCAGCTGGTTGTACTAACGGCATTAATATTTCGATAGCGCCCGTTTTGTTCATTTCTTCACGAACAATGGCTTCAACTTTACGTAATACACGTAAACCTGACGGTAACCAGCTGTAAAGACCTGACGCATTACGGCGGATCATACCCGCGCGTAACATTAACTGATGGCTAATCACCTCTGCGTTTGCAGGAGTTTCTTTTTGTGTTGAAAGCAGGTACTTACTAACTCGCATTACCAATGTCCAAAATAGTTGCTATTAATGAGCGCCATTTTAGCACCTGCATTAATGATGTCACCTGCTAATTCAATTCAACAGTAGGCTTTGTGATGCTTAAATGGCAAGTTTGATATTGCAGACGAGAAATAAACTGATTTTTGTCAACTTATGTATTTCTTATTTCACCTTCCATTCTTTATAGAAGTTATTTATCTCGTCTATCGCCAATGACTCGAGCAGGATTACCGGCAATGATGGCGTAGGCTGGAACATCTTTTGTGACAATGCAGCCCATGCCAACGACAACACTATCTCCAATGGTCACACCGTCAACAATACCTACTTGAGCGCCAATCCATACATCTTGGCCAATCACTACCCCTTTGGATGTTGCAGGTTGTTTATAGATAGGTGTGTCGGCTGACATTCCATGGTTAAAGGCATAAACAGTGACGTTGTTAGCAATACGAGTTTGGCTACCAATTTTGATACCTTTACGACCACCATCTAAACTGCAACCATGATTAATGGCCACTTCATTACCTAAGGTGATAGGGCCATGCATAAACACATCGGCGGCAATCATGCATTGGTTACCAATAGAGATATCACGACCCGGTTCAGCAAAAAGTTGTGCTTGTGGGGCAATAAAACATTGCTCACCAATATGAATCGTTTCTAATTGGCAAAGTTGCTGTTGAATTTCATCTTGCCAAGGTTTAGCCCAAAGGAGATGTTTGGGTTTAAGTGAAAAGTATAGCCATGGCATCCATGATAAACGTTTTTTGTGTTGAGCTTGATAATCAATGTCTGGCATAAGCTTAATCCTTTAATAATGTCACTTTGGTCGGTTTAAGCTCTAATACTTCAATTCCTTGCTTCGTGACATGCCAAAAAATATCTAAATCATACAGCGCCACTTGATAGAGTTTGGGATCATCTTTGGCTTTTTTATAGGCTGGGCGAGGGTCTTGGGATAATACGCCATTAATTAATTCGGCTAAGCCTTGGTATTGTTGTTGAATGGTATATTGGCTAATTTGAGTTGCTGCAACAGGGGTATAAGTTACTGGAATAAGCACGGGAGCATCTTGGGCAATTCCACCTTTAGCATCAGTTATCGCATCGGAGAACGGAACATAGGGTTTAATATCGATAATAGGTGTGCCGTCTAATAAATCCATGCCAGAGATCATTAAACACACTTTACCTTTACGTTGAACAACACTATGGAGTTTGACCACTGATTGACCAATCCCATTGGGTCTAAATGTCGAACGTGTAGCAAACACTCCTAGTTTTTCATTACCGCCAAGACGGGGAGGGCGTACTGTGGTTTTCCAGCCTTGAGCTAGATTTTCATGAAAACAAAATAATAACCATAGGTGAGAATATTGTTCTATTCCTCTTACAGCATCAAGGTGATTAAAATCTGGCTCAAATTCAATATAGCCAATGGCATTGACTAGTCCAGGCTGACGCGGGATACCAAATTTTTGCTTATAAGGTGTTCTGCATATTGCAACTGCATTTAATTGACTGCTAAACGGAACGCTAGAACGGTTATTAATAGGATCTATTTGCTGGTGTTGATCGTTGCCTTGTGTCATGCAATACCTGAATTAAGCAGAGAAAGGGAATCATAACTTAAATATAAATAATGTTGATGAGTGTTATATGAGCACTCATCATTTATAGGCTACCAATATATTATATTGAGTTGTTATTTTTCTGTAAGGGTTTTAATCGCTTGCCCAACACAAAGAGCACGGCTAATGCAGCTGTTGTCTGCTTCATTTATCATAAAACAGCTTTTAACCACAAAACCATTAGCACCTATGTCTGCCGCTGCTCTTCTGGCATTTGTACGTGCAACGGCCATTTGTGGCGGTGCATCTCGAAGGGTTTCTTGGCAGGCTTCGCCTTCAACTAAACCTAATACATCAAACTTTCCTCTAGGTTGATTAGTTCCTTCATATAACGTTACATCGCCGACTTTAAAATAATCATTGATTGCTTTTTTGTCTAAATTACTGTTGAACGCATAATCACTTGCGCATGCACTTAATAATAGTGCTATAGAAGAGGCAATAAATGCATATTTAAGGGGGGAAGTCATAACCGTCACCTTCAATTAATAAGAGTGGTTCAATAAGGGTAGTTTACCTTGTCTCATGGTGATGATAAAGCAATCTAATGTCATAAAAAAAGAGCTTACCGTAAGTAAGCCCTTTTTAATCTAAAAACGTAATCGTGTTGTTAATCGCTGGTTAGAATAATTATTCCATGCCAGGAATTAAAAATTCAGTCATATTTTTTCCGCTATCAACTTGTTGTTTGAATACGGTTGGCATGCGACCTTGACCTGTCCATTGAATTAATTCGCCATCAACAGTGATTTGATATTTTGCTGGACGTGGCGCACGCTTTTTAGTTGCTGTTTTAACTGAAGACGTGACTTCACCTAAATCTTCAATAGATAAACCGCTGTTTTCAATTTGAGCAAGAATTTCTGCAATCCGAGCATTACGTTCAGCATTCGCTTCAAGTTCTAATTTTTCTTCTTCTTCACGTTCGGTAATAATTTTTTCTAATTTGGCAGCTGTTTCACGTAAATCATCAAGAGATAATTCTTTTATTGCAGCTTTAAAACGACGGCCATGGGTTAATATGTCTAAAAAGTCACTCATGTTGTAAATTCCCTAAATGATTTATTAATAAATGTAAAAGCGATAATAGATAAAATTATCTATCTTTTTGGTTAATTTAAGTATTAATGTTGTTTTTTATAGTCTTATTATTAATATAAGTAAATTTAAATCCCTAATGATTACCCATAAAGTTTAATAAACACTGAATATGGATACAATAATAGAAACTATTCGGTATTGAATCAAATTAAATTATCTTTTTATGAAATATAATTTATAAATTAAGCAAATAATCAATGAGGGTTTGTTCTGTTTGGTTGCCATTATCACAACAAAAACATGTAAACAAGCGTTTGACTTTTGTTGACGTTAACGTTAGCAGGACGTAGAGTAAACCCATATTGCATTGGCCACAGTCAATGTGTTGTCCACGTTCATTGAAGTTGTAGGAAGGAAACCCTATGAAAGTCTTGGTGCCTGTTAAACGTGTAGTCGATGCCAATGTGAAAGTCAGGGTAAAAGCTGATAACACAAGTGTTGAGACTACTAACCTTAAAATGGCGTTAAATCCATTTTGTGAAATTGCAATAGAAGAAGCTGTGCGCTTGAAAGAAGCTGGCATTGCCACCGAAGTTGTCGTGGTGAGTGTGGGCGCAAAAGTGGTACAGGAACAATTAAGAACGGCTATGGCTCTGGGGGCCGATAGAGCAATTCATATTGAAACTGATGAAGATCTAGTACCATTGTCAATTGCTAAACTGTTAAAAGCCGTGCAAGAAAAAGAACAAGCGCAATTAATATTATTCGGTAAGCAATCTATTGACGGTGACAACAACCAAACTGGACAAATGTTAGCGGCATTAACTGATATGCCCCAAGCGACATTTGCATCAGAGGTCAAAGTTGATGGTGATACTGTCACGGTGACTCGTGAGATAGATGGCGGATTACAAACTTTAAAAATGCCTTTACCGGCGATTGTTACGGTCGACCTTCGCTTAAACGAGCCTCGTTATGCATCATTGCCTAATATTATGAAGGCCAAGCGTAAACCGCTAGAAACGCTGACGATTTCTGATTTAGGTGTTAGCTTAAAAGCACATCAAACTGTGCTTAAGGTCACTCCTCCTGTTGATCGTAAAGCGGGTATTATGGTGTCTTCTGTAGAAGAGTTGGTTGAGAAGTTAAAAAATGAAGCGAAGGTGATCTAACATGGCCATTTTAGTATTAGCAGAACATGATAATGTTAGTTTAAAAACCGATACGGCCAAAGTGGTCAGCGCGGCAACCGCAATTGGTGGTGATATCCATGTGTTAGTTGCTGGTGTTGATTGTAGCGCTGCAGTAAGTGCAGCACAAAGTTTGGCCGGTGTGAGTAAAGTGTTAGTTGCTGATGCTGCTCAATATGGTGCTCAACTAGCTGAAAATGTATCAAAATTAGTTGTAGAGATTGCGGGCGACTATGAGCATATTCTAGCGGCAGCAACCAGTATTGGTAAAGATACGTTACCGCGTGTGGCAGCATTATTAGATGTGTCACAACTTTCTGAAGTGATTGAAGTTGTCAGTAGTGACACTTTTGTTCGCCCTATTTATGCGGGTAATGCTTTAGCAACCGTGCAAAGTTTAGATGATAAAAAAGTCATGACAGTGCGTTCAAGTGCATTTGATGCCGTCGCATCAACAGGCAGTGCTGAAGTGGTTAATCTTAGTCAAGCTATTGAGGCGCGTACTGAGTTTATCTCTCAATCGTTAACAGAATCAGCGCGTCCTGAACTCGGTAATGCTGGCATTATTGTGTCTGGTGGCCGTGGTATGGGTAGCGGTGAAAACTTTGCTATTTTGGAACAACTTGCCGATAAACTGGGCGCGGCTGTGGGTGCTTCTCGTGCTGCGGTTGATGCTGGCTTTGTTCCAAACGACTTACAAGTGGGTCAAACGGGTAAAATCGTCGCGCCAGATTTGTATATCGCAGTGGGTATTTCTGGTGCAATCCAGCATCTTGCTGGTATGAAAGACTCTAAGGTGATTGTTGCTATTAACAAAGACCCTGAAGCCCCTATTTTTCAAGTGGCGGATTATGGTTTGGTTGCCGACTTATTTGAAGCAGTACCAGCATTGAACAATCTAATTTAATCTGACGTTAAGTCGTTAGATGGGGGCGTTGATTAAGTTAGTGTTTTCAGCCGACTTTGAAGCGCGATTAAACGTTCGTTGTTCTATTCAAAAGGTTTCTACTCATAAAGTAGAAACCTTTTTTATTGGGCTAGTGTTAGATTAGTTTTGAATTAGTATTAGTTTTTATGTTGAGTTTTAAAAATGTCAGTTCAAAAATCAATAGTTTGATGCAGTTGCTGTTTTTGTGCCCATTACGCTAGTGTGCATTTGACTTAAAAACGTTAGACTAATGCTATGCAATTGTGGATTTTGTTGGCAATATTGTTATTTGTACTGCGATTTAGTGTTTTTTTCTGGCATAGAATAAGTCGTTTATGATTGTATGTTCGCGCTGTTTGTAATGCATTTTAAATGCAAATGGCCAAAGTAGAGGTGCATTGCGTAAAAGTCGTATTGAATTGGGTGATGCCAATAATTCAGTATTAAAGGATGCAATGCCGAAACAAATGAGTCTATCAAACACATTTGTTGGTGCAGTACTCGAAAGGGGCTGCACTGTCATAGAGTTTTTATCTATATGATAAAAGAATGATATTCATATTAAGTGGGTATTACTGTGGAGCGCTACTAGTTAAGTTAATGCATACTCTTTCGGCGTATGTTTAGCCTTATTTCTAGTTTTCTCTATTCGTATCCAACGAAGAAATAATTAAATTATGATAATAAGTTATGCCGATTCGGCACTTTCCGTTTTGCCACCACTTGTGGCTATTTTACTCGCCATTTTAACCCGTAAGGTGCTACTTTCGCTAGGGTTAGGCATTGTTATTGGTGCTTTGTTACTGAGCGACTTTTCAGTTATTGCTACCAGTGAATATATATTACACACAGTAGGTCAACTCGTTTGGAAAGACGGTGGATTGAACAATTGGAATGTGTATATTTTAGGTTTTTTGGTTGTACTAGGCATGATAACCGCGTTAATTACCGTGAGTGGTTCTGCTCGGGCATTCGCTGATTGGGCTAAACAACATATACGCAGTAAACGTGATGCCAAGCTGATGACCATGTTTTTGGGTTGTGTGGTATTTATTGATGATTATTTTAATAGTTTAGTGGTAGGTTCTATTTCTCGGCCTATTACTGATCGTTATCATATCTCGCGGGCCAAATTAGCTTATATTCTCGATTCTACTGCTGCACCTATATGTGTTATTTCACCAGTGTCTAGCTGGGGGGCATATATCATCGCGTTAATTGGCGGTATTTTAACGGCGCATGGATTTACTGACTCTGGTTATTTAAGTGTTTTTATGCAAATGATCCCAATGAACTTTTATGCGGTGTTTTCGTTGTTGTTACTGCTATTTGTCGCGGCATTTGGCTTAGATGTTGGCCCTATGCGTCAACATGAATTAAATGCATTACGCGGTAATTTGTTCGATGAATCTAAAGGGCAACCACCAGGCGCGGTATCCGATTTACCCGAAGCGGATACTGGTAAGGTGATGGGCTTATTTTTGCCTATCGCCATATTAGTGTTTGCCACAATATATTTTATGGTTTCAAGCGGTGCTGATGCATTAGCAGCTAAAGATTTACCCTTTAATGTGTTGGGTGCATTTGAAAATACTGATGTAAGTTCATCTTTATTTTTTGGATCGATTATTGGTCTCATTGCCACGGTGATTTTAGGCATTCAACAAAAAGTTGAGTTGCCTATGTTGCTATCTGGGATGCTGGTTGGTGCGCGTTCTATGTTGCCAGCAATATATATTTTACTGTTTGCTTGGACTATTGCTAGCGTAATAGGTGAGTTAGAAACAGGCAAGTACATGGCCAGTTTAGCCACCGATAATATTCCGTTTGCCATGCTGCCTGCCGTGTTGTTTTTATTAGCGGGTATTACGGCATTTTCAACCGGAACTAGTTGGGGTACCTTTGGGATTATGTTACCTATTGCCGCAGATATGGCCATGGGCAGTGACAGTACTATGATGTTGCCTATGTTAGCTGCTGTGTTATCTGGTGCGGTATTTGGCGATCATTGCTCGCCTATCTCTGATACCACTATTTTGTCGTCAACAGGGGCGAGTTGTCACCATATTGACCATGTAGTAACGCAGTTACCTTATGCACTGATTGCAGCATTGATAAGTTTCGTGGGATATATCGTACTTGGTTTTACGGGTTCCTTAATCGCCGGATTGCTTTGCTGTTCGGTAATGTTTGCTATTAGTATTGTTGTACTGCACTTTGTTGCTAAAAAGTAATGCTTGATCATTATTTCGTGCACGCAAATTAATCTGCTAATGTAAATTAATAAACAGATTACTACCGCATAAAAATGCCGTATTCATAACGAATATGGCATTTTTGTTTGTTGTTGCGATGTTAATAAAGGTAAAATGAGCGACATTATCTGACTAACTATTGGGACGCTTCATTTTGGCGCAACTGTATTTTTATTATTCGGCAATGAACGCCGGTAAATCAACATCATTACTGCAGTCTTCTTATAATTATCGCGAACGTGGTATGCACACCTTAGTGATGACGGCATCGATAGACAATCGTTATGGTGTCGGCAAAGTGTCATCACGTATTGGCATTGAAACCGATGCGCAGGTATTCGGTAGCACTGATAATTTAATTGAGCTAATTTCGACGGCCAATAATGAGCAAAAAATTCATTGCGTATTGATTGATGAAAGTCAGTTTTTAAGTAAAGAGCAAGTCAGGCAGATAACACATGTAGTCGATAACATGGATATTCCAGTGTTATGTTATGGTTTACGTAATGACTTTCAAGGTGAGTTGTTTACTGGCAGCCATTATTTATTAGCGTGGGCTGATAAGTTAGTCGAATTGAAAACTATTTGTCATTGTGGCCGCAAAGCTAACATGGTTGTCCGTCTTGATCATGACGGTAAGCCTATGAGTGAAGGTGAGCAAGTTGCCATTGGTGGTAATGAAAGTTATGAGTCGGTTTGTCGAAAGCATTTTCGTGAGTTTTTGTGGGATTAAGTTAACTCCAACATGACTGAATAAAAAAGCCGCTTCAAGTCAATTGGGGCGGCTTTAAATTATCATATTAGCGATTAAAAGTCAGAGTCGGTAAATTCAACAATGTTAGCGCTACTGGCTTCAATTTGTTTGCGTAAACTACGGGTTTGGCTACCCCAATAAGTCATAAAGAACTTAGCAGTATTAAGTTTTGCTTGGTAAAATTGACTTTCTTCAGTGCCCATTTCTAATGCCGCTATTGATGTTGCTGCAATTCGAGTCCACATCCAAGCTAATGCTGTAATACCAAATAATTGCATATAGGCCATGGATGCAGCGCCAATGATGTCTGGATTTTTACTGGCTGATTGCACAATAAATCCGGTGGCTTTTTCGAGATCGCCAGCCGCATCGATTAATCCTGCAAGATAAGGCTTCATATCTTCATTAGTTGAGTGTTGCTCAATCAACTCTCTAACCATACCTGACCATATCTTTAATGCAGCGCCTTTATCGGAAAGTAATTTACGGCCGACTAAATCAAGAGCTTGTACTCCGTTTGTACCTTCGTAAATCATTGCAATCCGGCTATCTCTCACAAACTGTTCCATACCCCATTCGGTAATATAGCCATGACCACCATATACTTGCTGTGCATCCACACAGGCTTTAAACCCCTGGTCGGTGACAAAGCCTTTAACGATAGGCGTAAATAGCGCTGCTAGTGCAGAGGCTTGTTTTGCTTGAGCAGGGGCGGTGTGACGTTCTGCTTGGTCAAGCCATAACGCTTGCTGGCCCATTAATGCACGTGTACCTTCGTTAAATGACTTTTGCGATAACAGCATACGACGAATATCACCATGGACCAATAATGAGTCTGCGGCTTGTTCAGGTTGTTTAATACCACTTAATGCACGGCCTTGAATACGTTCTTTGGCATAGACGAGGGCATTTTGATAAGCAATATCTGATACGCCTAAACCTTGAAGACCGACCCCTAAACGTGCTTGGTTCATCATGGTGAACATGGCTTTTAAGCCTTGATGCGCTGCACCTACTAATTCACCTATCGCGCTGTCAAAATGCATCACACAAGTCGAGTTTCCGTGGATGCCCATTTTATGCTCTAAACTTGTCGCACTTAGGGTGTTAGCTTTGCCTAAGCTACCGTCATCATTAACTAAAAATTTAGGTACGGCAAATAACGAAATCCCTTTAACGCCTGCTGGCGCATCTGGTAAGCGAGCTAATACTAAATGAACGATATTTTCGGCTAGGTCGTGATCGCCAGATGAGATAAATATTTTCTCGCCACTAATAGCAAATAAACCATCAGCTGCAGGAATGGCTTTAGTGCGCAGTAAGGCTAAATCTGTACCAGCATGCGACTCTGTTAAGTTCATGGTCCCGGTCCACTCGCCACTGACCAATTTGGCTAAATACTTTTGTTTTAATGCATCGCTACCATGAACATGAATAGCTGAATACGCACCATGGGTTAATCCTGGATACATAGCAAATGCCATGTTGGTAGCCGATTTCATTTCAGTGGCAAAGGTGCCAATGACTTCAGGCAGGCCTTGGCCGCCAAACTCAGGATCACAGGTTAATGTTGCCCAGCCGTCTTCTACATATTGTTTATAAGCTTGCTTAAAGCCTTTTGGAGTAATGACCTTACCGCCTACCAGTTTACAGCCTTCTATGTCACCACTAGCATTGAGTGGTAGCATGACCTTGGTGGCGAAGTCGGCAACGCCCTGTAGAATCGCATCGGTGAGATCTTCATCTAATTCATCAAAACCGCGTAAATCAGTTTGTTGATAGACATTGAGCAGTTCAGACAGAATAAATTGATAATCTCGAAGTGGAGCTTGATAAATAGGCATAAGATCTTTCCTTAGTTACTGTGTTTCAGCTTGGCGTGGGTAGCAAAGCTGAAACTGGCTACAGGTCCAATCTGATTAAGTCTGTCTATTTAATCTACGCCAATTTGATTAAAAACTCAGCAAAATTTTACTGACAGGCGGACCTTATTTTGTTGGTATATAAAACCCGATCCACTTGTCATTTTATCCATGAGTTGGTTAGCGATTGCTTAATATTATCTTTATTATTGGGCAATAATGTTGATGTTAACTGATTAACGAATACATAAAGGTCTTTGTCCGGTCTATATCTGTTGTCTATCAAAAAATACTCATTAAAGGGGTTGGTTATGAAATCGATTTATTCAAGCTTGAGTGCATTTGGCTTATTATTGTTGTCTTTTGTACCATTAGGTATAGCTGATGCCGCCGCGAAAGTGGATGACTCCGTGGCACCTAATTTCGAATTATTCACGGCTGACGGTAAGGCATTCAATTTACATGATTATGCTGGCAAACCGGTGATTTTGCATTTTTGGGCCACATGGTGCCCTTATTGTAAAAAGCTTCAACCCGGTTTAGAGAAACTTCGACTTAACTATCAAGATACTGATTTGAAGATGATTGGTATTAGTTTTAATGAGGACGCTGATGCCAAACCCGGACAAAGTTTACGTGAACGCGGCGTAGAGATGAAGACGCTGGTATTGGGGGATGAGGTTGCTAACTTGTATGGCGTTAGGGGAACGCCAACAACAGTATTCATTGACCGTAGCGGTCATATTGCGTGGGTAACCAATACTGCTAATCCTGATGATCCTAACTTAGATAAAGCGGTGCAGTTTTTGATAAAATAGCTAAAGCAACAATCGGGCTATTTTTGTTCATTGTTCTCATTTGCTAGCGAGAACAGTATCGTGGACATAGATAGCCATTAGATTTTGTTCCTCAGTGCATATTTTAATATCAGCGGTCCAATTAGGGTGGTTAAAGCAATAATCATGACTAATATGGCAAACTCTTTAGCTTCAATGACGCCAAGCTGGCGGCCCATTTCAGCAAACACTAATCCTACCTCGCCCCTTGGCACCATTGCCGAACCGACAATGAACCTTTCTTGCCAGTTTGAGCTGGCCAATAGCCCTACGATAAATTTACTCGCAACAGCGATTACGGTCAGCCAAGCGAGTATTAATAAGCCTGTATAGCTCATATCAAGCTGACTTAAGTCTATGCTAATACCGACATAAACGAAAAAGACTGGACTGAGTAGTTGAACTAACGGCTTTGCTGCTTTTTCTAGTTTCAAGGTATAAGCAAAGGGGTTTTTAAGGTATTTATTAAAAGGCGAAGTGAATTGCCGTGACAAGCCCATACCGACAGCAAATCCACCTAAAATTGCTGGGGTACCAAACCAGTGTGCTAACCAAGCAAATAAACAAATAATCGACATCACCACAAAAATGTCATAACCGGGTACGTGCGCTTTAATGTGTAGCCCGCGAGTTAAATAGATAATAACCCTGACCAGTGGCGGACTGAGAATAATGAAGCAAGCTA
Organism: Shewanella polaris; assembly: GCF_006385555.1. NCBI lineage: Bacteria > Pseudomonadati > Pseudomonadota > Gammaproteobacteria > Alteromonadales > Shewanellaceae > Shewanella > Shewanella polaris. The sequence continues at coordinate 1,389,694 of NZ_CP041036.1, forward strand.
TCATGATAAATAATATTAATGTTGAGCTTATATCTAACTCACCAGATGAGGCAAAATTAAACAACACACTCAGTAATATTACACCAACGATATCATCAATGACTGCAGCACCCAGAATAATTTGTCCAGCCGTAGTTTGGGTTTGATTGTTTAGTGCTAATACACACATTGAAATGCTAATGCTGGTGGCCGATAGAGCACAACCAAAAAATAATGCAGTAAAGGGCGGTATAGAAAGCCAATAAAAGCTAGCCAACCCAATAACGATGAATGGCGTTAAAATACCTAACGCCGCGACTTTGACAGCTTTGCTGCCTGAATAAGCCAGTTTTTTGATGGAGGTTTCACAGCCAATATCAAATAACAACAAAATGACACCAAGCTCCGCGATGACAGCTAAAGTGCTATTAGGTGTGACCCAATTTAGTAATGAGGGACCAATTAGAATGCCAGCAATGACTTCGCCCACGACAATTGGAAACCCTATCCTGTCAATTAGTTCACCTAATATTCTACCAGCAACCAGAATGAGAAATAGTGACATAACAAAATTGTCTATTGCCATGGTTCCCCCTTAAGTTGAGCAATATGCAATTGATCTATATTGCTTAAAAAAATTGATTTTGATCAACTTTTTAACTGATTATTAAGCACAAACTTACGCTATTGGCTAATCTAAAGATAGTTACTTGCTCACGTTTTGCTCAGTTATATAACCTCATTTTCGCCATTGGAATTTAAGAGTGATAATTAGGTGGGACCAGCCTGTCGGCTTTATTAAGCTTATCTATAAATGTTTACTTATTGACCTCAATGGTGCTGTTCCTAGGCGCTTGTCGCAGTGAAAAGTCAGCTGATATAAGGAGATTTAAATGAACAAAGTGTTTATTATTGCTCAAATGGAACAAGCGCATACTGATGCCGTTGCTATTGGATTAACATTAACAAAACAGATGAATAAGCGAGCAGAGGTCTTTGCTTACATTTATGCATATTTAGGTGCCGAAGACACTGATCAACCACGACTTGCTGGGCTGGTGCAGAAGACGTTAATGGAGCAACGAGAATATCAACTGTTAGCTCAATTAGACTCCCTTGACGCTAAAGATGTTCCGTTACATCTAATATGGAGTAAGTATCTTTTTGAACATGCTTGCCATCATTCTGCACGACATAGTTTCGATCTTATGATTAAGGCCGTTCATCATGCTGATCATTATCTACCCACAGATTGGCAGTTAATTCGTCATACTAAAATCCCATTATTATTACTTACAAACAATCCACTCAATAAAGGTGGAACCACGCTTATTTCTATTGATTTAGACACTAAAAATTCAACCAAACAACGCCTCAATGACGCTGTTATTGTGCATGGGAAGCAACTAGCAGAGGCTACCGGAACTCAGTTGCATGCTGCTTATGTGCTAAGAATCCCTCAAATTATTCGCGATATGGATTTGCTCGACATTAACGCTTTAGTTAAAAAAGCCTATGCAGATCATAAACAGCAAATTGCAGATATCGGTATAGATTCCGATTGTATGCACATTATATCTGGGGAACCAGATTTGTGTTTGTTTGAGCTGGCATGTCGATTAAATAGTGAATATTTTGTGATTGGTGCAAGGCAACGACAAGGATTGTTAGGTCGCATTATTGGTAATACTGCGGAAGCCATTTTAGGCCGTATGCGCAGTAATGTATTGGTTATTCCCGCAGAGGAATAACCATGTTCATTAATAAGCAGATAATATAAAGCCCAGCGGGGAAACTGGGCTTTATTGATGATGGTGTATTTTACATTAAAAGGTCATTTCAGGCACATGCTCTGGCACCACTAACTTACCAGCGGTTTTTGTGACAATCTCTTCAACAGATACACCTGGTGCGCGTTCTAACAGATGGAATGCGCCATCTTTAATTTCCATAAAGGCCAAATCTGTCATTACACGTTTAATGCAACCATAACCGGTTAATGGCAGTTCACATTTTGATAATAATTTTGAATTACCGTGTTTGTCTGCATGCATCATGGTGACAATGATATTGTCAGCACCTGCGACTAAATCCATTGCGCCGCCCATGCCCTTAATCAGTTTTCCTGGGATCATCCATGAGGCGATAGAGCCGTTAACATCGACTTCAAATGCGCCTAATACGGTTAAGTCTACGTGGCCGCCACGGATCATCGCAAAGCTTTCTGCTGATGAAAAGAATGACGATCCAGCAACTGCGGTGACTGTTTGTTTGCCAGCGTTGATGAGATCGGCGTCTATGGTTTCTTCGGTTGGAAACTCGCCCATGCCGAGTAAACCATTTTCAGATTGCAGCATCACTTGCATACCTTGTGGAATATAGTTAGCCACAAGTGTTGGAATACCAATACCTAAATTAACGTAAAAACCGTCTTGTAATTCTTTTGCTACGCGCTGGGCGAGTTGTTCTCTGGTCAGTGCCATGGTGTTGTCTCCCTTATTTCGCAGCTTTGACGGTACGTTGTTCTATACGCTTTTCAAAGCTGGCTTTGATAACGCGATCAACATAGATACCTGGTGTATGAATGTGGTCTGGGTCGAGCTCGCCTGGTTCAACAATTTCTTCAGCCTCAACCACGGTGATTTTACCTGCGGTGGCCATCATTGGATTGAAGTTAGCGGCGGTTTTTCGAAACACCAAATTGCCCATAGTGTCGGCTTTCCAGGCTCGAATTAAGGCAAAATCTGCCGTTAATGATTCTTCTAATACGTAGTGACGACCTTTAATTTCGCGTGTTTCTTTTCCGTCAGCAATCGGCGTTCCGTAACCTGTCGCGGTGAAAAATGCCGGAATGCCAGCGCCGCCAGCACGAATTTTTTCAGCCAATGTGCCTTGTGGCGTGAGAATGACATTAAGCTCACCAGACAACATTTGTTGTTCAAAGGTGGCATTTTCGCCAACATAAGAGGCTATCATGGTCGAAATTTGATGTTGTTTAAGTAACAAACCTAAACCAAAATCATCAACACCAGCGTTGTTTGAAATAGCGGTTAAGCCTTTTACACCCAATTTAACCATGTGGTTAATTAAACCTTCAGGAATACCACATAAACCAAATCCGCCGACCATAATGGTCATGTCGTCACTCAGTCCTGCTAGTGCTTCGTCATAGCTGTGGACGACTTTATTGAATCCTGCCATCTTGTTGTCCTTATTGTTATGTTCACAACGGTGAGTGTTTTGCCTCACCCCAGTGAGTATATGTGATTATGTTCTGATTGCATTTGCCACTTTAGACCCATTAGCGCGCCCCAACACGCGGCTAATGGTATCACCCGCGAGTGCAAGCTTAGCGAGGTCAATACCGGTATCAATCCCCATGCCATGAAGCATATACACCAAATCTTCTGTGGCGAGATTGCCCGACGCACCTTTTGCATACGGACAACCACCAAGACCAGCAACTGAAACATCAAACACGCTGACACCGGTTTCAAGGCAGGCAAGTATGTTGGCTAACGCTTGGCCGTATGTGTCGTGAAAATGCAAAGCTAACTTATCAACAGGAACCACTTTAGCGACAGCCTCAACCATCTGCCGCGCTTTATTGAGAGTGCCAACACCGATGGTGTCGCCTAATGAGATTTCGTAACAACCCATTTTATAAAGGATCTCAGATACTCTCGCGACTTCACTCACTGCAATGTCGCCTTCGTATGGACAACCCAGCACACAAGACACGTAGCCTCGCACTGGGATATTGTGTTTTTTGGCGGCTTCCATCAACGGAATAAAGCGCTCGATTGACTCATCAATAGAGCAATTAATGTTTTTTTGACTAAAACTTTCTGATGCTGCGCCAAAAATAGCCACTTCATCAGCACGTGCAGCAAGGGCTAGTTCAAACCCTTTTAGGTTAGGGGTTAATGCACTGTAAACCACACCAGCTTGTCGTTTGAGTTGCTGCAATACGGCATCGGAATCGGCCATTTGTGGCACCCACTTGGGTGACACAAAGCTGCCTGCTTCAATACGCTTAACACCTGCATCACCAAGTTGTGTGATTAGCGTGAGTTTGTCTGCAGTGGTCACCGGCACTTCGTTTTGTAAACCGTCACGCGCACCGACTTCAAAAATGCTCACTTTAGTCGGTAACATTTACGCTTCCTCGACGTTAGCTTCAATGGCTAATGGTTCAACGTTTAATAGTTGTGCACCGTCACTGACAAGCTCACCGCTTTGGAAGTAAAACTCGCTCACCACGCCATCAAACGGCGCTTCGATGGTGTATTCCATTTTCATGGCTTCCATCACTAATAAACCTTGGCCCGCCTTAACTTGTTCGCCTACTTCCACTAAATGAGTCACAACAGTGCCATTCATTGGTGCTTTAAGCTTATCTGCATGGTTAATCACTTCTTCAATCACTTGAGCCAATATGGCTTTAAAGTGATAACTGCCAGAAGGTAAAAATAGCGTAAAGTCGTCGCCTTGATGGCTAACAGGAATTTTGCTCTTATGACCATTAATCTCAGCTAAAAGTAAATCGGCTTTCAATTCACCCGCTAACGTCAACATTTGGTCATGTAAACACAATTGATATTGTTCGCCAACGGCTGTCAGTAGCAAGTCATGTTGTTGCACTTCGGCGGATGCGTCAGTTAATAACGACACACGATGCACGCTTGAACTATTGAGTCTAAAGCCGCTCACGAGGCCCCAAGGTGAATATGGGTCGGCGCTGTTTATGGCCAGTGCTTTTGCCGCTTGTTTACGTGACAGCACTTGAAAAAGTCCTGCTAATGCTAACGCAGTATCTGCTTCAATAGCTGCGTCACCAATTAAGGTATCGCCATAGCGTTCAATAAAGTCGGTACAGAAGTCTGCCGCAGCAAAGGCTGGGTGTTCAGCAATGTTGGCTAAAAACTCGATGTTATGTTTAAGGCCACTGATTTGGTATGACTCAAGTGCGTGTACTAAACGTTGTAGTGCGCGAGGGCGCGACTCATCCCATACAATCAGCTTGGCGATCATTGGGTCATAAAAGTTACTGATGACATCGTTTTCACGAATGCCTGAATCTATGCGCACGTGACGATTTTGTTCTGGTTCACGTAAAAAATTGAGCTTACCGCTGGCAGGTAAAAATTCGTTTTGCGGATCTTCAGCGTAAATTCGCACTTCAAATGAGTGGCCATGAATACGCACCTCATCCTGGCGCAGCGGTAACTCCCCCCCACTGGCGACAATTAATTGCCATTTTACTAAGTCTTGACCTGTCACCATTTCGGTTACTGGATGCTCTACTTGCAAGCGGGTGTTCATTTCCATGAAGTAGAAGCTGTTATCTGTGTCGAGCAGAAACTCAACCGTTCCCGCACCGACATAATCAATGGCTTTAGCAGCTGCAACGGCGGCGTTACCCATTTGTGCTCGTAGTTCGTCAGACAAACCGGGGGCTGGCGCTTCTTCAACTACTTTTTGATGGCGACGTTGAATAGAGCAGTCACGATCAGATAAGTAAATAGCGTTGCCTTGAGTGTCGGCAAACACTTGCACTTCAACATGACGTGGTTGACGTAGGTAGCGTTCCATTAACAATTTGTCATTGCCAAATGACGAGCTGGCTTCACGGCGTGCAGATTTAATAGCTTCAAGAATTTCACCGTCGTTTTCAACGATGCGCATTCCTTTACCACCACCACCGTAGGCTGCTTTAATTAATAACGGGAAACCAACAGCATTGGCTTCTGCTATTAACGTGGCATCCGTTTGATCGTCGCCATGATAACCCGGCACTAGGGGGACATTGGCTTTTGACATAATGTCTTTGGCGGCACTTTTGCTGCCCATGGCATCAATCGCATCGCTACCAGGGCCGACAAAGGCGATACCATTTTGCTCACATTTACGGGCAAACTCGGCATTTTCAGATAAAAAACCGTAACCTGGGTGAATGGCTTTCGCACCCGATCTTTTGGCAATATCGATAATTAAATCGGCTTTTAGATATGAGTCCGCTGGGGCGCTGCCACCTAGGTAAAACGATTCATCTGCCATGGCCACATGGCGGGCATCTTTGTCGGCATCGGAATAAAGAGCGATGGTGCGAACACCCATGGTTTGCGCTGTTTTGATAATGCGGCAGGCAATTTCACCACGGTTAGCAATCAGTAATTTGGTAAACATTATTGGGCTCCTTGTGGATCAGATTTAGCGGTTTTCCATGTAGGCGTACGTTTTTCAAAGAAAGCATTAAGGCCTTCTTGACCTTCTTCTGATACACGAATACGAGCAATTTGCTCGCTAGTAAAATCGAGCGTAGCGTCGTCTATCACGCCGTTTTCTAAATGTGATACAAGATTTTTTGCCCATGCCATGCCCTGAGGACTGTTGGCATTAAATGCTGCGATAAAAGGGGCCGCAGCAGCATCTAAGTCGTCGTTAACTTCGTGAATGACTTGATGGGTTAAGGCAACATCAGCACTAAAGCGTTCAGCGGTCAGCATAAAGCGGCGTGATTGGCGATTACCCATGGCACGAATCACATACGGACTTATCACAGCAGGGATAAGACCTAGCTTCACTTCGCTTAAACAAAAACTGGCGCGAGTGTTGGCAATGGCAATATCGCAGCAGCAAATCAACCCTAATGCACCACCAAAGGCTGCGCCTTGTACTAAGGCAATAGTGGGTTTTGGGAACTTGTCTAACACGTGCATCAGCTTGGCAAGCTCATGGGCATCAGTCAGATTTTGTTCAAAGTCCATTTTTGCTTGTTTGCGCATCCAATTGAGGTCGGCGCCAGCACTGAAGTTTTTACCATTAGCACGTAAAATCAACATATTACATTGATTGTTACTGGCAAAGCTTTCGATAGCCTGGATCATCTCGCTAATCATCACTTCATCAAAGGCATTATGCACTTCAACTCGGTTTAAAATGAGCTCTGCTACTCCTTGTTCTAGGCGGCATTCAATGAACTTATATTGGTTTGATAACATTATTTTTTACTCCTTATTCGCTGAATTAACCACATGAATTACATGCGGAACACCCCAAAGCGGGTGTCTTCAATGGGAGCATTTAATGCTGCCGATAAGGCTAAACCGACCACGTCGCGTGTTTGTGCCGGATCAATAATGCCATCATCCCAAAGACGGGCACTGGCATGATACGGATGTCCCTCTTTTTCGTATTGCTCAACAATCGGCTTACGGAAAGCTTGTTCATCTTCTACAGACCATTCAACGCCTTTACGGGCTAAACCATCGCGGCGCACTGTGGCTAATACGCCAGCAGCTTGTTCTCCGCCCATTACCGAAATACGGGCGTTAGGCCACATCCACATCATGGTAGGTTCGAATGCGCGCCCACACATGCCGTAGTTACCCGCACCGTAACTGCCACCGATAATCACGGTAAATTTAGGCACATTGGCACAAGACACCGCGGTCACCATTTTGGCGCCATGTTTAGCAATGCCTTCATGTTCATATTTTTTACCCACCATAAAGCCGGTAATATTTTGCAGGAATAACAGCGGAATTTTACGTTGGCAACACAGTTCAATGAAGTGAGCGCCTTTTTGCGCCGACTCCGAAAACAAAATGCCGTTATTAGCCACAATACCGACAGGGTAACCATGTATACTCGCAAAACCACACACTAAGGTTGCACCGTAGTTGGCTTTAAATTCGTCAAAGTCTGAGTCATCAACCACACGGGCAATGACTTCTTTTACATCAAACGGCTTTTTAAGATCGGTACCGACAATGCCGTACAATTCATGGATATCGAACTTAGGTGGTTTGACTGGGCTTAATAGGCTTTTGATTTCTTTTTGATGATTAAGACGCAGTATTGCACGGCGAGCAAGCTCAAGGGCGTGGTCGTCATTTTGCGCTAAATGATCGGCAACACCGGATATTTTAGTGTGAACTTCTGCACCGCCAAGCTCTTCTGCACTGACTTCTTCGCCCGTCGCTGCTTTCACTAATGGAGGTCCGGCTAAAAAGATGGTGCCTTGTTCTTTGACAATAATTGACTCATCGGCCATGGCAGGTACATAAGCACCGCCTGCGGTACACAAACCCATGACGACGGCAATTTGTGGAATACCTTTAGCTGACATCTGTGCTTGGTTATAGAAAATTCGGCCGAAATGATCGCGATCTGGAAATACTTCATCTTGGCGAGGTAAATTCGCGCCACCAGAATCGACTAAGTAGATACACGGTAAGTGGCAACGGCTGGCAATGTCTTGCGCACGTAAATGCTTTTTAACAGTAATAGGGTAGTAGGTGCCACCTTTTACTGTGGCGTCGTTGGCAATAATCATGCACTCAACACCACTGACTCTACCAATACCAGCAATGACGCCAGCAGCAGGGACTTCTTCGTCATAAACTTCGTAAGCGGCAAATTGCGATATTTCTAAAAAGGGTGAACCTGGGTCGAGCAGCTTTTCAACGCGCTGGCGTGGCAATAATTTACCACGAGATAAATGGCGTTCTAATGCGACAGGGCCGCCACCTTGTTCGATTTTATTTAGTTTTTGTTGAAGATCATCGACCAATAACGCCATGCTGTCTGACTTGGCTTTAAATTCGTCACTGCGAGGATTGATACGGCTGCTAAGTTGCGTCATTTCTATATCCTTAATGAAGCAAAAAATAGGGGGCTTGATTAAGACGACATGACACGCTTGATATGCCGTCTTCGTACTGGAATGCTAGTTACTTTGACTCGTTAAACAATTCGCGACCAATTAACATGCGGCGAATTTCAGAGGTGCCTGCACCAATTTCGTAAAGCTTAGCATCACGCAATAAACGGCCGGTGGCGTATTCGTTGACATAGCCATTGCCGCCGAGTAATTGAATCGCATCTAAGGCCATTTTAGTGGCAAGTTCTGCACTGTATAAAATCGCACCAGCGGCGTCTTTACGAGTAGTTTCACCGCGGTCACAAGATTTAGCTACGCTGTAAACATATGATCGAGCAGCGTTCATACCTGTGTACATATCAGCCAGTTTGCCTTGTACTAATTGGAATTGGCCAATGGATTGTCCAAACTGTTCGCGTTCATGAATGTACGGGATTACGATGTCCATACAAGCAGACATAATGCCCAATGGCCCACCAGACAACACCACTCGTTCGTAATCAAGGCCGCTCATTAGCACTTTTACGCCATTGTTGAGGCCGCCTAAGATGTTTTCTTCTGGCACTTCGCAATCTTCAAATACCAATTCACAAGTGTTCGAACCGCGCATACCGAGCTTGTCGAGTTTCTGAGCTTGGCTAAAACCTTTCGATTCACGCTCGACGATAAAAGCGCTAATGCCATGTGCGCCTTTTTCTAAGTCGGTTTTTGCGTAAATCACATAGGTATGGGCATCAGGACCGTTAGTGATCCACATTTTATTGCCATTTAAGATGTAGCGATCGCCTTCTTTGCGAGCATGCAGTTTCATTGAAACCACATCAGAACCCGCATTGGGTTCGCTCATGGCAAGTGCACCAATGTGCTCGCCGCTGACGAGCTTAGGTAAGTATTTGGCTTTTTGAGCGTCATTACCATTACGGTTAATTTGGTTCACACATAAGTTTGAATGAGCGCCATAACTTAATCCAATAGATGCTGATGCGCGGGAGATTTCTTCCATTGCCACCACGTGAGCCAGATAGCCCATGTTAGCGCCGCCATATTGCTCATCAACAGTGACACCTAATAAACCCATATCGCCAAGTACTGACCATAATTGATTTGGAAACGCATTGTCGATATCGACTTGGGCGGCCATGGGGGCAATTTCGTTGGCGGCAAAACCACGAACGGCGTCACGTAACATATCTACATCTTCACCTAAACCGAAGTTTAGGCTGGTATATAAGTTGCTCATTTGCTTGTGTCCTGTTGAATTTTTATTATCGTCTGGCAATAAATGTGCTGCCAACGCTTTATGGTTGCGTTTTTGGCAGTGGGGCAAAGCTATTGGCTGAATTGAGTCAGCCATTTATATTTTGTTGTTATTTGGTTTTGTTAACTGAGTTATCCACTAATGCCGCTTTACATTGCTGCTCGGCGGAGTTGAGTTCCATGAGCACAACTTTAATGTCGTCCATTTGTTGTTGTAATGCTGATTTTTTGTCGTTAACCAAGTCAAGCATGGTGTTGAGCTGAGTAGAGCTACTTTTATCTGCATCGTAAAGCTCAAATAGACGGCGGGTTTCAGCTAACGAAAAGCCAAGGCGTTTACCGCGTAATATGAGTTTTAAACGGACTCGGTCTTTCAGGCTGTATATGCGTGTTTGTCCACGACGCTTAGGTTTAATCAAACCTTGATCTTCGTAAAAGCGAATACTGCGGGTGGTGATATCAAATTCTTTTGATAAGTCACTGATAGAATATGTCGATTGTGGGTTATGGATTGTGCTCATCATGTCACCAAAAGTGTTCCTTTTGATGCAAGATATATGAAGTTTACGTAAAGGTAAAGTTTGCAAGGGTGGGTTTCAAATTATATTTGGCTAAGTGTGTGTTAATTTTGCTTGCCACTTATGGGGGTATTATACCTTAACCTATTGTTATTTTGTGGATATTTTATTAGTGGTTATTGGGTTGCTTGCAATTAAACACTCGATTGAAACTATAGGCTTTTTTGTCAATGTTGATGGATGTTATCCCTTTGTCTAATTGGGCTATTCGATGAATTCTGCTCATAATCATTACAATATAAGTTGATGAATGGAGAGCAACATGGCTGATTTGGGACTATCAATGCACGCACAATCGATAGCCGAGCCCGAAGTCTTTTGGCAACAAGCAGCAAAGGCCATTAGTTGGGACCTTGCGCCAAAAATGGTCTTAGATGATAGCAACAAACCTTTTTATCGTTGGTTTGCTGATGGAAAAATGAATACTTGTTTTAATGCTTTAGATCGCCATGTATTGGCAGGAAGAGGAGAGCAAACTGCGATTCATTATATTAGCCCTGTCACTCAAAATGAATACTCAATCAGTTATCAATCTGTATTGGCGCAGGTAAAACGATTGGCTGGATTGATGGTGTCTCTAGGTGTTGAAAAAGGTGACCGAGTGGTTATTTACATGCCAATGGTGCCAGAAACTGCCTATGCCATGCTGGCATGTGCTCGAATTGGCGCTATCCACTCAGTGGTATTTGGTGGTTTTGCAGCGAATGAGTTGTCGACCCGCATTAATGATGCCAAACCTAAACTAATCTTATCAGCTTCTTGCGGTATTGAGCCTTCTGGTGTTGTACCGTATAAGCCTCTACTTGATGACGCATTATCTCAAGCAAGTCATAAAGTTGACCATTGTATTATTTTAAATCGTACTGAATTCCAAGCTGAGCTTATCTCGCCCCGAGATGTTAATTGGTACGAAGCGCTAGTAGATGCGCCAGACGCTGAGTGTGTATCGCTCGATGCAACCGATCCTTTGTATGTGTTATATACCTCAGGCACAACAGGGCAACCTAAAGGTGTTGTGCGTGATAATGGCGGCCATGCTGTTGCATTAGCGTGGTCGATGAAACACATTTATGACATTGGTGTAGGCGATGTTTTTTGGGCTGCATCCGATGTGGGTTGGGTGGTGGGGCACTCGTACATTGTATATGGGCCATTACTGGTTGGCGCAACAACCATAATGTATGAAGGTAAGCCTATTGGTACTCCTGATGCTGGCGCATTTTGGCGTATTATCGAACAAAAACAAGTGCGGAGCTTTTTTACTGCACCAACGGCCATTCGTGCCATTAAGCGGGAAGATCCAGAAGGCGACTTTATCAAACAATTTGATTTATCCTGTCTGAAGCAAATGTATTTAGCGGGTGAGCGTTGCGATCCTGAAACCCTAAACTGGAGTCAGCGACACTTAGGTAAACCTGTGGTTGATCACTGGTGGCAAACTGAAACTGGTTGGCCTGTGGCGGCAAATTTAATGGGAACTGACCCTATTGAAATTAAAGCGGGTTCGCCAGCAAGAGCTGTGCCTGGTTATCAAGTTGAAATTTTAGATGCCATGGGCGAACAAGTGGCCACGAATGAAAGTGGAAATGTAGTCATTAAACAGCCCTTACCACCGGGTACGTTGACGACTTTATGGCAAAACGATAAACGCTATATCGACAGTTACTTGTCTATGTATCCAGGTTATTACTTAACCGGAGATGCGGGTTATATTGATGAGGATGGTTATTTATACATTATGAGCCGTATTGACGACATCATAAATGTTGCTGGACACCGTTTGTCCACAGGTCGATTTGAAGAGGTGTTATGCCAACACGAGGCTGTCGCAGAGGCTGCGGTAATTGGTGTGCAAGATAAACTTAAAGGCCAGGTGCCACTTGGGTTAGTGGTGCTTAAAAATGGCGTCACTTTGTCAGATGAGGTTTTATACAAAGAGCTACTTGCATTAGTGCGCCATGAAATCGGCCCCGTTGCAGCATTTAGATTAGTGAGTGCGGTACAAAAATTACCCAAAACCCGTTCGGGTAAAATATTGCGCGCTACAATGCGCAAAATTGCCGATAATAATGAATATACGGTTCCGGCAACGATTGAAGACCCGATGACCTTGGACATCATTCGTAGTGCATTGACTAAGATGGGTTATGCCGATGCATTGGCTAAAGAGTTAACCGTTTAATGGTGTGATTGGCTGAATTAAATATATTGAGGCGTGTATGTTGTTATGAGCTGAAAATAGGTTAATTGAAATAGGTCAATTGACGTGAAGATTAGGATTCGAACAATTAAAAAAGTGCCAAGTATTAACTTGGCACTTTTTAATATCGTTTATATTATTGGGTTATGCAGAATATTCAAAAGGATCTACATTACCCAAAACCGATGCGTACTTGATTGTTATAAATTTAGTTGAAAAAAATTGCTCAACTCCGTCGTTAGATGTTTGCATACCGATATCATCAAAGCCTTCTGCAGCTTGGAATTTACCTAATAATTCACCTAACTCTGCCTTCTTCAAATTATAGGGAGGATGAGTGAAGTTACTTGCAGGAATAACTTCACCTAGTTCTGAATAGCGTCTAACTTCGTTAGCTATTGTGTCAAGTAAGTCACCATTGTGAACACCAATCCATTGCACCGCGTAACTTTTTACTATGTACTTTTTAGAGTAAAAGTAAAAATCATCTTTTGCTTCGATAATAACAATATCTGCATATTGTTCATCTTCAATTAATGTTTGATATGCGGCATTGATATCCTCTATTTCTAACTCTAGACCTGCTACTGCAATAATTTGATCTGCAGTAACAAGGCGACCATCTCGACTTAATAAACGGATGTAATCAACTAATTCAATCATAATTTCACCATCGAATTAAGCAGGTAATAAACCTAAGCCTTCAAGTCTATCTGCTGCGTAGCCAAGATTAAATTTCTCAAGGGTGGCACGTGTAGGAACACCGGTTGCTTGATCCCAGCCCATTTCTTCATAGAACAAGTCTAATCCAAGTTGAATGTCGTCACGATCCATTTTTATAGTACCTTCATCGCCAAATGCAGCTTCTGGATCCATGTCATAAACCCACTCACATAATGCATCATGTTTGTTACGTTGATCCGGTTCTTTCATTTGTAGTACTGATAATGCACGGTGAAGTTGTAAGACTCTCTCTGCTTTATCATCAAGCTCTTGCTCGGAGGTTTCAATCCCTGTAACCAGAGAGAACATTTGTGATTCAATTGAGCTATCACCAAGATAGTCTTTGTTAACATCTGGAGAGACAAGCAGTGGGAACATCCAGTTACACACAGTAAGAGAATCATGTAGAACGTTTTTCACTAAACACCATTTGGCAAACTTGGCTTTAGAAACATTCATCGCTGTATAGTGTTTAACAGGGTCAAAAGCATTTTCGCCCCACATTGATTCCGCTACTTCGGCAATTTTTGCATAAGGTAGGCCACAATTAATTAAATTAATATGTGAGTGACATTGTGGGTCGCGGTTAAATACCGTTGCCAATAATGCACCGACTTGACCAGCGGCTTCACTCGCATGGTGTAGACCACCCACCATTGAACGGTTAAAGACATGTACGCCTTCATCAAGGAATACACTATAGGTTTGACCTAATAAATTCTCTTCAGCATCAGATTCAAGGGCAAATGTTAATCCTGCCATTCTTGGTGATTCAACATCATCGAGAACATCTTGAATGTTATACAATTCACCTTCATCATTAATAAAATTGTGTAATCCGGTACCGAGAAAACGTCCAAAATAATTCGAGCCATTATAAGATTTGGCTAAACCAATACGAGTATAATAATCTTGCATAAAGTGGGCATCTAGATTTGCATACTGTTCCCAATTTATGGCTGCAAACTCTTCAGCAGGTAATAAAATTTCCCAAAATGAACGTTTAGTGAATTCGCGCATTAGGTGTGACAATTGACCATAGGCACTCCAAATCGCTAAGTTATCCATGTAATAACCACCAATAGTCATGATATCAGTCTTTTTTTCACCGTTACCAGGTTGACCCATTGAATACCAAGGATCTAGAAATCCCATACACGTGTTGGTGAGGTATTCTGTTGGTAAGTTATACTCAGTTTTCATTTTAGGGTTTTTGAGTTCACAAAAACACCGGATTGGGCAAGAGTGACAACCACCAGGGCGTTTAAAGATTTTATTGGCTTCTTCACGGCCAAAATACATTTCGGCCATTGATGTGCGCATACCGACTTTTTGACGGTCATCCCAAGGTGTTTCTTCCAGAATAACTGGGTCATCTGCTGCACCCCAAGTCACCCCTGGACCGCCACGCCAACGACTAATACTAGCGTTAAATTCTGCCCAAGACTGAGGGTCATGAGGGACTACCCCATTATTGTTTGCACCGATAATACCTAGAATGTGATCATCCAGTGCCCGTAGTTGCTCATTAGTTGTACTTTCAGCAATTTCAACACGACCCGTACCGATAATACCAATGCCTTTTAACTTTTTAGAACCTAATACCGAGCCATGTCCACCGGCAGAGTGACCACCTTGGGTTTGAAAAGTCGATTGTGCAACTAAGTTTTCCCCAGCAGGACCAATCGCTGCCACTTGGGCTTGTTGTCCCATCATTTTACTAATGGCGGCAAATGTATCAAATATACCGAGGCCCCATAATGAATCAGCAGGCTCAATTGTAACTTTGTCATCAAGAATCTTTAACCACACTGGCGAAGGCGATTTACCTTCAATAATGATTGCATCATATCCAGCATATTTTAATTCAGGTGAAAAATGGCCACCAAAATGTCCGTCGGTAATTAAATGCCCCCTGATTACAGGGTTTCGAGAGGTAATAGTTGTTCGTGCAGAACATATTGCGCCAGAACCACTTAGTGGGCCGGCTGAAATAACTAATCTATTTTCTTCATCGGTTGCTTTAATTCCATCGACGTGGTTATCCCATAATACTTTATAACCAATACCCATGCCGCCAATATAATCGTGGTATTTTTCTGTTGTTTCTTTAGTAATTGTACTTGTCGTTAAATTCACTCGTAGAATATAACCAGCCCATCCGCCATATGTACTACTCATAATGATTCCTTAAAATTTATTAATATTTAAATGAGAGTTAAATGAGAGTTAAATATTTCTCATGCTGTTCCACTGCAGCAACGGCGTCTTCCCACGTATAAAATTTGATAGCACCAGTCGGACAAACTTGGGCGCAGTTAGGAGCTCCTTCACAAAGATCACACTTAAGTGACTTTCTTGTTAGGCTATCAATTGTGATAACTTGTTGTGGGCACTTGTCTGCACAATAGCCACAACCAACACAAAGAGAGTCATCTACAACTCTTGCTCCTATGGCCTCATTGATATAAATAGCGCCTTGAGGGCACACTGTCATACAGACATCACATTGGCGACATGTAGACGGAACAATAGTGCCATCTCCTTGTTCGCCACGCTGGTCTTCATAGTTGGCTTGAACACCTAAAGGACCAAAATTAAGATTTCTATCAACTTTGATTCTTGCTGTGCTTGGACTTACGGCAGAGGTTCCATGACTCCAACTACAAGCAATTTCACAACGACGACAACCAACACAATAAACAGGATTTACGACCATTAACCCACCAGCAAGAACTTTTACTACAGGGGTTTCACTTGTATCATCATCACTACTTCCACAACCAGTTAGAAAACTAGCCAAGGTTCCGTAGTAAACTGTACCAACAGCAACTTTTGCTCCATTGGCAAGTAACGTTCTCCTTGTAATCATTTTCGTTTTCCTTATATTAGTTATTAACTGAAAATATAATTATTCTTTTAATTAATCTAGTGTAAGTATTGGCTAATAATAATTGAAATAAGTTGATATTGATCACGTTTGAATCCGCAATTGTCCACAATTTTATGAATGTATAAAATGAGTCACTATTTAAGCGAATATATTATATTGGATTGAGTTTTAGATATTAATTTATTATATTTTAACTTTGGTATTTTCTGTTTTGGATTATAGGTTAGTTTAATTCTACATTTTATAATTGCCGATTTCATATGTCGTTTTCTGTAATACAAATGCTTGTTGTATATTTAATTAATACTTAGTCAAATTGTACCAATATAATTATTTACATGATCTTAATCACGATAATATTCTTTCAGATGAGAAATCATTATAAATAGAGTTGTCCGTGACAAAAATAAAAAAGGAATACCTATGATGAATGTAAAATTAGCGGGGAAATATAAGCCATGGTTGATGCTGCCATTTATATTGGTTCCCATATTTACGCTTACGGCTTGTTCGGATAGTTCAGATGATCCAGTGGGAGAAGATGTTGGCGATGGGAATGTAAATGTTTCTATTTTGTCGGCTAAATCTTTAAAAGCATCAATAGAAACGGTCTCAATTGATGATAATCTTGCTGTTTCATTTGATTTTTACTTGAGTAATGCCAACGGTGTTGCTGTTGTCGGTCTCGATACATTAGAGTCTATTCCGACACTTGGCGCCGGTATAGCCAAATTAGGTGACGAACAAAAACGAATTAGACCATTAAATAGTGATCAAGAGATTGTTACTGCAGAAGAAAATTCTGATTTATCCCCACAACCTCAGTGGACTAGTTACATTAATAATCTCGTTGAACCTGGAGATGTGGCTGATAACGATTTAAAAACAGGTTGGGATGAGAATAAAGGGAGTCAATGGCAAGCTGGTATTGAAACCGATTGCGGAGTGGAGTGCATAACATCTATAGGTAATGGAGTATATCGTTATACTTTTAAACAAACATTAGAAAGCTATTCTGCAATTGATGCTATTGATACTCATTATGCCCCAGAGTTAGTTCACCGTATCTATCTAGAGTTATTGCCATACGCTGAAGCATCTGCTTCTACCATGTTGGTTAATACTACATTTGATTTTGATCCTCTCACGGGTGTCGAAGCTGATCCTGCCGACAGTCGTGTGTTGGTATCTCAAGAACAAAGTTGTAATCGTTGTCACACTACTGATTTAACATCTGACAACAGTATATTAATGCATGGTGGTAAGCGCTTTGATTATGAAGGTTGTGTGATGTGTCACACCAGTTATTCTGGTGATCCTGAAACGGGTGCCAGTATTGGTATGGCAACATTAGTACATAAAATTCATAAGAGTGATTATGTAATTGTTGGTTATCATGGTGCAGTGCATGATTATAGTGGTGTAACTTATCCTGGTGATATGCATCAATGTCAGCAATGTCATATTGAAGACGTGGTGCCACAAGCCGATTTTTATCAATATCCTGGCCAAGAAACCTGTTTAAGTTGTCATGAAGAATATGCGCCAGAAAACTGGGATGGAACTGCTGTTGGGTTATTTCATGATCGAGATGCTTTTCCACAAGCATGGGACATGAGCTGTAGTGGCTGCCATCCAGATGCTAATAATCCGCTAGGTTCTGCTTTATTCCATAATGCGATGGCAAAAATTAATGAAACCGTAGCAGCGAAATATCAATTTGCACTGACAAGTAGTGTATTAGATAGCGATGCTGGCACATTAACCGCCGAATTAACGTTCGATAGCCTCAGTTTAAGCCCTGACTCCGATCCTTCATTTGAAAGTTTATGGTTAGTTGCGGTTGGTAATGAAAACCAAGTTAATATGCCAGCCAATAATGGCCAACGTTTAGTATGGAACCTTATTGATGGTGACGATAATGTTAGCCTAGTGAGAGCTGACAACAAAATTACCGCTGTAATTAGCAATATTAATACGGCAGATTTTGGACTTACGACTACGGGTTCGTTATACGCTAAAGCTTTTGTTTGTGGCGATAAAGAGACTGGAATTGTGACTTCATGTGAATCAGACACCGCAACATCGGTAGAAGTTTCAGCTGATTCTGCTATTGCGTTAACAGCAAACGTTACAAAATACACTGAACTTGTTAGTGAGCAAAAGTGTGTTGCCTGTCATGATAATCAGTTCCAAGACCGCATCAATACCGCTCACTCTATGTTAGTCGCTCCTGCTAACGGCGCTGATTGTGGATCATGTCACGCACCACAAATAGCCACAGGTTTGGCTGATGGTAGTTGTAAAAGTTGTCATAGTAATAACATGGTTAAATTCATGAATGCGACTGTTATGCATACTCCTGGTGAAGCAAGTATCAAAGCATCTAGAACACTTGAAAATAGTTTGAGTTATCGTGAGTTAGTGCATTCGTTGCATGCCAATACGCGTACAACTCAAGATACGATTGACGGTGATCGTGAAATGATGACATATCCTGGTGATGCAAGTAATTGTCGTGCTTGCCATGATGAGGGTCAGTTAACATTAGAAAACTTAGCATATGAATCTTCAGTTATTGTGGCACGAAAAGGTGCAACGTTAGCTGGTGAAACAGCAGAGTATTCACCTACTGTGTCAGTTTGTGCGACTTGCCACAGCAATATTGATCAATGGGCCGGACATGCGAGAGCATTTGGCGGTGTTTATCAAGCCGACGCGAGTTCAGGTGCTATTTATCAACCCGGTAATGAAAGCTGTATTCTTTGTCATGCTGAGGGGAAAAGTGAAGGTGTCGATGTTATGCATGGCGTTAAATAAGCGATAGCTTATTGCTAAAATATCGTTCATTAAATAATGTAAAATAGAGTGATAAAGGTTGATACTGAAAAGTATCAACCTTTATTTTATCATTGATTTTATTTAACTACGCTCAAGATAATAAACGGTGATTAAATCATCTTGTCTTACTAACTAATGGTGCTTATTGACTTATATAGATGCGCTATAGGTGTGTCAATATCCATAGTGAGTAAAAAAAAGACAAGTTTGATATGAAATAGGCAAAAAACTCTGATATTGGCGGACTTACCCCATCTCTTAACCTGTGTTGATATTATTTATTAAGCTATTGTCTTTAATGATGTATTTTGGATAGTGTTTTATTTATCACCTATATTGCATTTTATGTAATAGTGTATGCACATTTTGTGACTGTAATTTAGTTACATAAATCAGTATAATCATCTTCCAAATGGATTCGCACTACGCGATTAATCTCTGTGACCAGTGGAAATATGCTAATGACTAACCACTTCAAACAATCTCACGTCGGCGTTATTGGCCTCGGTGTGATGGGCAAAAACCTTGCATTAAACATAGCAGATAACGGCTATCATGTTGCTGTTTTCGATTTAGATACTCAGAAAGTTAATGCCGCGATTACTCAAGAGCAAAACGAGCGAAAAACGGGTATAGCAGTACGCATGCAAGCTTGTCATAATCTTTCAGAAATGCTTGCCAATTTGACTACCCCTCGAGTTATTGTCTTATCAGTGCCTGCCGGCGCACCAGTAGACGGTGTGTGTAAATCTCTGATAGAGGCAGGTATTGAAGTAAACGATATTGTTATCGATACTGGCAACAGTTTATGGACTGACACAATAGAACGCGAAGCGCTTTATAAAGATCAGTTTGTTTTCTTTAGTTCAGCGGTATCTGGTGGTGAAGTCGGCGCACGTTTTGGCCCGTCATTAATGCCAAGTGGTCATGAAAGCGCATGGCGTTATGTTGAACCGATTTGGAAAGCCATTGCCGCTAAAGTGGATTCGACAACCGGTTTACCTATTGAGCGTTTTGAACCGGGTAATCCAGTAACCGAAGGTGAGCCGTGTACGACTTATATTGGTCCTGCTGGCTCTGGTCATTATGTTAAAATGGTTCACAACGGTATTGAATATGCGGATATGCAGCTTATTTGCGAAGCCTATCAATTACTCAGTGATGGTTTAGGCATGTCTGCCCATGACATCGGTGATGTGTTCAATGGTTGGAATAAAGGTATTCTTAACAGTTATCTTATGGAAATCAGTGCAGAAGTCTTGCAGCAAGCCGATCCATTAACAAGTAAACCGCTAGTCGAAATGATTTTGGATAAAGCGGGTCAAAAAGGCACTGGTCTATGGACTGCGGTGAGTAGTTTACAAATTGGTTGTCCAGCACCAACCATTGCAGAAGCCGTTTACGCACGTGCAGTGAGTACCCAGAAAAACTTACGTATGCAGTTAAACGCAAAGCTTGCAGGCCCTGCACCTGTTAGTTTTAGTGATGCAGAAAAAGTGGAGTTTATTGCTAATCTTGAAGATGCATTATATTGCGCCAAAGTTTGTTGCTATGCGCAAGGATTCCAGCTGATGGCGATGAATGCTAAAGAGCAAAAATGGTCTTTAGATTTTGCTGAAATAGCTAAAATTTGGCGAGCTGGTTGTATTATTCGTGCTAGGTTCCTGCAATCAATTACTCAGGCTTATCAAGATGATGCAAACCTTGAAAACTTGTTGATGGCTGACAGTTTTAGTCAAACATTGTCACAGAAACATCTTAATTGGCGTAAAACGGTTGCGGCCTCTGTTATGCAAGGTATTCCTGCACCATGTATTAGTTCTGCTATTGCATATTATGACAGTTACCGCTGCGAAACATTACCCGCTAACTTGTTACAAGGTCAGCGTGACTTTTTTGGTTCGCACACCTTTGAGCGTGTAGACAAACCTGCGGGCGATAAATACCATTTAGATTGGAGTGCGAAGCAACGTACGTTATCTAAAATGTAGTCGGTAACATCGCTAAAAAAGGCGCCTAATTGTAAAATTAGGCGCCTTTTTAATGGTTTTTGCGTTGACGTTATAAGGTTTTTAAGCCAAAGAGAAATACAATCCAGTGCTAAATAGTAGACTGAAAATCATAGTTAATTTTGCTGTTTGGCCAAGTATCGGATTTAATGCCTCACCAGAATTATTATGAAATTCGTGGCTGAGATTTCGTGCAATGACTAATGATACGCCTGATAACAATACCGGCAATCCATCGAGTGAACCTAACAAAAAGCCCCCTATGATGATCCCAAAAGGTAAATAGACAAAGCTTTGATACAGAATTTTTGCTTGCGCCTCACCAATACGAACGGCCAAAGTATTTTTACCTGCTTTGGTGTCGGTAGAAATATCGCGAGTATTATTAACTAGCATGATAGCGGCATTAAAAAAGCCAATGGCACAACCAAGTAACCATGCTGTTAACGTGGTTGCTCCTGCTTGTAGGTAATAACTGCCGACAACGGCCACTAGACCAAAAAACACGAATGCAGCTATTTCGCCTAATCCATGTGAGGCAAGCGGATAAGGGCCTCCGCTATAACATAACGCACCTAAAATAGAGGCCGCAGCAAGAATAGCAATGGGCCATCCACCATGAAAAATCAGCAATGAACCGACTAATAACGCTGTGATTAGGCATCCGATCATAGCATTACGCACCGCTGAGGGAGCAAGGATACCGCTTTGGGTTACTCTAACTGGGCCAATTCGTTCTTCGGTATCGATGCCATTTTTAAAGTCAAAATAGTCATTAGCGAGGTTAACAGATATTTGTAACAATATGGCACATAGCATTGAAGTAAAGGCGATGAGTAAGCTAAATTGTTCTAGCCCGATGGCGAGCATATTGCCAATTAATAATGGACCAATTGCAGCAGGTAACGTTCGAGGACGAATCGCCATAAACCATGATTGAATTGAGCTAGATTGCATAATATTGTGAGACGCAGCATTGATTAGTCATGTCTAATAGCATATCAAATATTCAATTAAACTGCAGATATGAATATTTGCGTTGCATCACTATTTTAGAAATTGTCATTTGAAAACTAAATTCAGTCATTAGGATAGATTAAGCTAGAAAAAATCAGCTTAACTAAGGTAATCTAAGGTTAATTGATGTTGTAGAGAAGGTGTTATGAGTCAGGTATTAAACGATTTATTGTCATTATTATCACTTGAAAAACTTGAGGATGGCCTGTTTCGTGGCCAAAGCCAAGATTTAGGTTTTGGACATGTGTTTGGTGGTCAGGTAATGGGGCAAGCATTAAGCGCGGCAAAACAAACCGTTAGTGAAGATCGCCATGTACATTCTTTACATTCATATTTTTTACGTGCTGGTGATGAAAAATTACCGATAATTTATGATGTTGAAAATATGCGTGATGGTGGCAATTTTAGTGCGCGTAGAGTGAAGGCTATTCAAAAAGGTCGACCAATTTTTTATATGGCCTGTTCATTCCAGACTGTTGAAGAAGGTTTTAGTCATCAAGACAAAATGCCAAATGTGCCTGGGCCTGAGGGGTTGCTGAATCAACAAGAACTCGCGATGACCATGCGTGATAAAGTACCTGCGGCAATGCTTGAAAAGTTTATGGCAGATTCTCCAATAGAAATGCGCTCAGTTAATCCTATTGATCCGATAGCTCCTAGTCCATGTGAACCTAAACGTTATGTTTGGATACGCGCTAATGGCCAAGTCCCTTCAGATCACAGTATTCAAGAATATTTACTCGCTTATGCATCAGACTTTAATTTTTTAGCCACCGCGACTCAACCCCATGGGGTGTCTTATTTAACGTCGGGCATGCGAATGGCGACTATTGATCATGCGATGTGGTTTCATAGGCCATTTAATATGGAGGAGTGGCTTTTGTATTGTATTGATAGCCCAAATGCTGGCGGTGGGCGTGGTTTTGTTAAAGGACAGTTTTTTGATCAACAAGGACGCCTTGTGGCTTCGGCCACACAGGAAGGTTTAATCAGAATGACCAAGTAGGGTGAAAATAATGATTAAGAAAAGAATAATATTAGTGTTTGTCGCTTTCATGACTTTGATGCTAAATGGTTGTGTAACCGTAGAACCAGAAAAACCTGTGATTGTTTATGGCTATGCCGGTTATGCTGAAAAAGTTGCCTTGCCTCAAGGTTGTAAAATTAACATTGCCTTGATTGATTTTAATACCCCTGGTGCGATTATTTCACAGAAAAATTTTGATATTGCCACAGCACCTGTACCGTTTAAATTTACCTTACCGGCGGAGTTAATTAATAATAGTATTGATTATGGTGTGGTTGCGATGATTACTTACCAAGGCAAGGCAATTTTTCAGACTTATAATAAGTATCATGTGATCAATAACGGTCAATTTACCACTCAAGTCTTAATGAAGCGGGTTAAGCAAAGGTAACAACAACGTAGCTCACAAACTCTTAGCCCCGTCATTGATTTATTCATGTGACGGGTAATAATCTTTTTCTACCCTAATAGTGTTGTTTAGGTTGTTTATGACAGAGTTAACCCCTATTTATCGTTCTCATGCGCAAACTCGTTTGATTTGGGCTTTGTGTATCGCTTCTATGGTGATTTATATTAATTTGTACACGGTACAAGGCATGTTGCCTTCTATTGCTGAGCATTTTGATGTGTCGGGCGCACAAGCCACTTTAGTGTTGTCTGTTACCAGTTTTACGTTGGCATTTTCATTGCTTTTTTATGCGATATTATCTGACAGAATTGGGCGGCTAGCTCCTATCGTCGTGAGTTTGTGGCTGTTAGCTGCATCAAATATCTTATTAATATTTGCTCAAACATTTGATGATTTATTGTGGGTGCGTTTACTGCAGGGAATTTTGTTAGCGGCAGTACCTGCAATTGCAATGGCGTATTTTAAAGATCAATTGGCACCTTCATTTATGCTGAAAGCTGCTGCTGTATACATAATGTCCAACAGTATTGGCGGAATCGCGGGGCGAATCTTTGGTGGATTGATGGCACAAAACTTGTCATGGCAGTCGTCTATGGGTTTGGTGTTTGTGGTGACATTAATGGGTGTGGCATTGGTAACATATTTATTACCACGAAAAGAAATTAAACCCCAAATAATTAAACAAAGAGTGTCGTTGCTACGTAAGGTTAAACAAGATATTGACGGTTTTGTGTTTCATTTGTCTGACTCTCAAATGCGCTTGGCTTATATTATTGGTGGCTTAGCATTTATGATGATGGTTAATCAGTTTAGCTTTATTCAGTTGCATATTATGGCTGAACCCTATGGTTTGAGTCGCTTTCACGCAACATTGATTTTTTTATGTTATTTAAGTGGCACCTTTGCGTCTTACCTGTCGGCAAAATGGATTGTACGTTATGGTTCAATGCCATTATTTAGGGTAGCACTATGCTTAATGCTAGTTGGTACCTTGTTGACCTTGGTGGATACACTAACAGCGATTGTTATCGGTTTTTTGATTAACGCTTGTGGTTTTTTCTTAACCCATAGCTGTTGCAATTCATTTGTGGCCATTCGAGCTACCACTCATCGTGCTAAGGCTACATCGCTGTATTTATGTTGTTATTATCTTGGTGCCTCTTTAGGTGGGCCATACCTAATGTTGTTTTGGCATGAAGCTGAATGGAATGGGGTTGTGGTGGGGTCTATGAGCCTTTTAGCATTGTTGCTGGTGGCTATTTGGCGTTTAGGGATACATCAAAAGCAGCAGCTCGTTGATGTATCCGCGTCTAATTAGCTCTCGATAAATTGCTTTCTATCAAGGTCGAACTTGCGCATTTTATCGTACAAGGTTTTACGTGGTAGCTCGAGTTGTTCCATGGTTAATTTGATGCTGCCTTTATTGTGACTTAATGCTTCTTCAATCTGCATTCGTTCAAAAAACTCAACTCGTTGTTGCAGTGACATACTCGTGTGCATGGTGGTGTGATTGTCTAAGTTACCTGCAAAAGCGGCTTCAGCGCCAAGTAATACGTAACGCTCGGCTAAATTGCGTAATTCACGCACATTGCCTGGCCAATCATGAGAGCTAAGCACTATGGTTTGTTGAGGAGTTAATGCGATTAACGCTTTATGGTAACGTGCAGATGCAATGCGAGCGAAGTGCAAAAATAATAACGGTATGTCTTCGAGACGTTCTCGAAGTGGTGGGATGACGATGGTGACTAAGTTTAGACGATAAAGTAAATCTTGTCTGAATAGACCTTGCTCGCATAATTTTTGTAGGTTGAGTTTTGTGGCGGCAATCACCCGAATATCTAGATCGATAAGGGTATTAGATCCTAAACGTTCTACTTTTCGGTCTTCTAACACTCGAAGTAATTTAACTTGCAAAGCCATTGGGGTACTTTCGATTTCATCTAAAAATAGCGTGCCACCGTTGGCGTATTCGAATTTACCAATACGACGTTTATCTATACCGGTAAAAGCTCCTGATTCTGCACCAAAGAGTTCGCTTTCGATTAAGTTTTCAGGGATTGCCCCGCAGTTAATAGCAACAAAGTTGGCTTTGTTTCGATAGCAATGATCATGTAAATAGCGTGCGACTAATTCTTTACCAGCACCAGTTTCACCTTCAATCATAATATCTGCCGGTGTGTCGAGTACTTGGTCGATTAAGTTACGCATCTTCATTATGCCTGGGCTGTTGCCTAGAATTCGTGGGCCAGGTGCGATGTGAGATTCTAGTTCGCGCTTTAATTTTCGGTTTTCTAGGGTTAAAGATCGTTTATCCAATGCGCGTTTGGTCACATCTAATATATGTTCGTTGTTAAACGGTTTTTCGATAAAGTCGTAAGCACCTTTTTTTAATGCATCGACTGCCATGGCAATATCACCAAATCCGGTCAGCAATACAACGGGCAAGTCATTATCTTGCTTCTTTAGTTGTTGTAATAAGCTTAAGCCATCTAATTGTGGCATATTCACATCGGAGATTATTATCCCTGGCCAATTTGGACTGATGTGGTGAGCAATGATCTGTGGGTCGGTAATGGCCAAAGCTTTGATGTTTTCGAGCTTAAATAATTGCTGTAATACTGTGCCGATATACGGCTCATCGTCAACAATAATGACTTGGTAGTTGTTGATGTCTTGTATTTGGGTCACGTTTACACTTCCTCACGTAAATAAAGCGGCAAAATAATATGAAAAATGGCGCCACCTTGTTGTGCATTCTCGACAGTGATAGAGCCTTGCATTGATTCGATTATTCGCTGCGATATAGATAATCCTAGCCCTAATCCTTGGCGTTCACTGGTGGTGTAGTAGGGCTCAAATATTTTACTCATTTGGCTTTCTCTTACGCCTGGACCATTGTCTTGAATATTAATATTCACTTTACTGTCGCAATAGACTTCAATTCGCAACTGTCGTTCAGTGGATTGCTGCATTGCAACAATGGCATTACTTATTAAGTTAACTAATACTTGTTGTAGTCTGACACTGTCGCCCCATATTTGGCATTTTCCATCTAATAACGTTAATGACAACCTAACACTCTGTTTGTCCATTTCGGGCTGAACGATAGTGAGTGCTTGCTCAATGGATTGGTTAACTTCAATGGCACTATCTTTACCTTGGGATTTGCGAGTAAAACTCTTAAATTGACCAATAATATCAGCAAGTCTGTCAGTTAGTTCTATCATTATTTTGATATTACTTCCCGCATCATCAATCATATTACGATCTATAAACGTTTGAGTATTTTGGGCGTAACTTCTTAATGCAGCCAAAGGTTGATTAAGTTCATGGTTAATGCTGGCAGAAAGACCGCCAATCACAGTAAGCTTTGCTGCTTGGATTAGTTCATCTTGGGTATCTTTAAGCTGCGTGTTGGCTTGTTCTAATGCTAAGGTACGGTCTTTTACGCGTTGTTCTAGTTGATTTTGTTCTTGACGCATTCTGCGCAAATTTTTACGACGCTCTATACTGTACAGTATAAATAATGCCAATAATAAATACAGGGTAGCGGCCAATAACATGACCGGTGGTAACGATTCATATAAAGGCTTCATTGGCGCGAGAATATGAACGTTCCAATTAGCATTTGGCATTAATTGATGCCGTTCGAGGTATTTAGCGTTCCCGTCTAATGATGATATTTTATATACCTGAGATGTATCGGCATCACTGACGATAAAACCAGGGCTCAAACGGAGTTCTCCAATAGGCCTGTTTGCATACCGTTTGGAAGCATTTAGCGAAAAACGTTTGGCTTGTGTTAGCGGTGTTAATGAATTAAATCGCCAACTATTTATACTCGAAAGAAATACGATATTATCAGGGTCACTGATCATAAATTCATATTGACTGGCAATTGCAATTCCACTACTTTGTTGCTCAATCAAACTAATATCGACTTTTACTACTATAACTCCTAATACCACACCCTTATGATAAACCGGATTCGCAAAATAAAAGCCACGTTTATTTGATGACGTTCCAACCGCGTAATATTGCCCTGACTTGCCCGAGATAGCATCAATAAAGTAGGGCCTAAATGAATAGTCATTATTGATAAAAGAGTTTGGTATATTCCAATTACTGGCTGCAATAGCGACACCGAGTGCATCTGTAAGGTAAATGTCTGATGATTCGGTAACTTGTTGCAACTCAGATAGATAAGCGTTGAGTTTTTCAATCGTTTGAGGGTTTTGCTGATCGAGTAAGCCCTGTTCTAAAATGGGGTTCTGTGCTAGTACCGCTGGGATATTTTCGTAATGTGAAAGTGCATTATCAATAAAAATCACCAATTCATTGATTTGTTTATCAGACTGTTCGGCAATTGTCTCTGTGCCTTGTTCCAGTAAATACCAATATGTAATTTTTAGAGTGAATAACAGGCCTATAATAAGCAACATGCCTATAAAGAAATTCCGTTTTTTGATACTAGAGAATGAAAGCATTCATATTCCCTGTGGCTATTATGACTTAGTGATGAGATAAAAAAACGAGCCTTAATTAAGGCTCGTTTATAATACGCTAATTATTAAACTAGTAACCGTTTAATTTGTCGATGTATTCCGGTAGAAATAGTGAAATCTGTGGAATATAAGTAATTAACATTAAGAAACCGAGTAACAGTACTAGCCAAGGTAGGCAGGACTGAATGACCCATCCCATACTTTTACCGGTAATCCCAGCCGTAACAAAGAGATTGAGTCCTACGGGCGGTGTGAGCATGCCTATCTCCATGTTTACTACCATAATGATCCCGAGGTGGATAGGGTCAATACCAAGTTGGGTTGCTATAGGAAACAGAATGGGGGCCATAATTAACAAAATGGCTGAAGGTTCCATAAAGTTACCGGCGGCTAATAATAATAAGTTAACTATGATTAAAAAGCCCCATGCTGGTAGGCCTAAACTCACAATTGCTTCTGCAATAATGTGCGGGATACGTTCAGTTGTTAAAACGTGCGCAAATAGCATTGCATTGGCAATAATGAACAACAACATAATACTGACTTTAGCGCCATCTCGTACAACATGACGAATTTCTTTATCAATAGGTGTTTTGATAACAGCAAGTAGCATGTAGGCAATGTTTCGTAATGAAGCGACCACTATAGATTCTTGTTTATTACGCCAAGCAACATTTTTGAGTGGCCCAATATCACGATATCCAAATACAGCAATAAAGTAAGCATATACACAAGCTACAGCAGCGGCTTCAGTCGGACTCGCGACACCGCCATAAATGGCACCTAATACAATAAAGATTAATGCTAAACCGCCAAAAGCCTTCGCACTTGATAAACCAAGGGCTTTTATTCCAGGGAAAGGACGTGAAGGGAGCTTTTTAATGCGGGCAACTATGTAGATAGCCAACATTAAAATAAAGCCCATCATTAACCCTGGGATCAAGCCAGCCATAAACATTCTTGCTGCTGACACTTCAGTTGCTGCGGCATAAACCAGCATAACAATAGAAGGTGGGATTAAAATTCCTAATGTTCCTGATGTGGTAATTACACCCGCGGCAAATTTTTCTGGATAACCTGCGCGCACCATGCCGACAATGACAATAGAACCAATTGCAGCAACAGTGGCTGGAGATGAGCCCGATACGGCTGCAAATAACATACAAGCCATAACGGATGCCATGGCAAGACCGCCACGTATATGACCGACACTGTCCATAGCAAAGTCGATAATACGCCTTGCTACACCACCAGTAGACAAAAATGCTGATGATAAAATAAAGAACGGGATGGCTAATAAGGTGTAATGTTCTGAGGTTGACCCATACAGTTTTAGTACAATTGAGGCGAGCGAATCATTTGAAAATAACAAAATAGTGAGTATGCTTGAAAAACCTAAGGCTATAGCAATAGGCATCCCAATCATCATGCAAATAAATAAAGCGAGAAATAGTGTGGCTATAGTCATTATTTCGCATCCTTATCATTTTGTTGTTCAGGTGATGCGGATAGTGCAGCTTCATCGATTAAATGCATACTGTCTTTAGCTTCGTCAGCCAATTGGAAGCCAACAGCCTGGTTCTTTAAGATAGCGATAAATAATTCAATAAAACGCCAAGTGAGCATAGTGAAACCGATTATTATAATACTTTGAGATAACCAGATAGGTATTGCCCCGTCTTCTACATCAATACGTAAAGTCTCCCAAGCAAAATCAGGATCAAGTTGATGAATAAACCAAGCCGGAAAATCGATATCTTCCATAGGGATGCCAATTTGATACATTTGGCTGAGGTAGTCCCACGAACCTTTTAAAAATATTCCGCAGTAAACCAAGCAGCACAAGCATGCAAAGATAGCGACAGCTTTTTGAGGCTTACCTGACAATTTAGAAACAAAGGCATCAACACCGATATGAGCCCCTACTTTTACACCATAAGACATACCAAAAAGTACGAACCAACCACATAGAGTGAGGGTAAGTTCTTGGATCCATAAAAAACCAGTATTAAAAAAGAATCGTGCAATGACTTCGCCAAAAACAAGCAATGTCATGAGTGTAATCAAAAGATTAAGGAACCCTTCTTCAAAATAACCAAATAGTTTTGAAATCACGGTCATACTCCTTGAATAAAAAAAGGGTGGCACTGATCCAGCAAGCAATTCAGTGCCACATTTAGTATTGAGACTATTTGGTATTTGCAGCTTGTGCTGCATTAATCATGTCTTTACCAATTTGATCTTCAAATTTAGCCCAAACTGGTTTCATTGCATTAACCCATTGCTGACGATCCGCTGGCGTTAACGTCACTAATTCAGAACGTCCAGAATCTAAAATAGTTTGCTTATCTTTATTGCCTTTTTCTGCAGCAATGCTGTTGCCAAGTGTAATAGCTTCTTCAAGTGAAGATTTAAAGATTGCGCGTTTGTCAGCGGGTAGACTTTTCCAGAAAGTATTTGAGGTCACGACCATGTAATCTAAAACACCATGATTACTTTCTGTTATGTAGCTTTGCACCTCATAAAATTTCTTTGAATAGATATTTGACCAAGTATTTTCTTGACCATCAATAGCGCGTGTTTGTAACAGGGTGAACACTTCAGAGAAAGGCTTTTTAACCGGAATAGCACCAACAGCGTCAAACTGGGCGGCAATAACGTCAGACGCCATAATACGGAACTTTTTACCGTTAGCATCTTTAGGTAATTCTAGCGGGTCATTGGCAGAAAATTGCTTCATACCATTGTGAAGGTAACCTAGGCCGACAACACCTTTTCGATTCATTGAGTTCAATAGTTTTTGGCCCGCATCAGATTGTTGGAAGCGATCAACAGCCGCCATATCTTCAAATAAGAATGGTAAATCAAAGATTTGTAGTTTTTTGGTATAACGCTCAAACTTAGATAGTGATGGTGCTACAAACTGCACATCGTTTAACAGTAATGCTGCTAGCTCGTTGTTATCCCCAAATAACTGTGAGTTAGGAAATACGTTCACAACATATTCACCAGGTAAACGTTGTTCTATTAATTCTTTAAACTTAAGTGCCATTTGTCCTTTTGGTGTGTTCTCTGCAACAACATGAGAAAACTTAATTTCTACAGGTTCAGCAAAAACATTAAAACTCGCTGCCAGAATTGAAGCTACAGCGGCTAGTTTAGCCATTGACTTTAGTGGACGTATAAAAGTATTTATCGATTTTTTCATGGTAGTTAACTTCCTTTTTTTAGTGTTATATTTTCCTCAAGGTGGTGTCTTGCTCCAGAACAAGTACGCCATAAACGCTTTATGAGGATAGATCAAACATAGCAAGCATCAGGCCAGAATGTTAACTATTTGTAACCATATGATATTTATTAACTTTAATTTATGTGTGTATAGTTATACTGATTTAGTGTGTGGATAGTCACACACAGTGGGAATATAGTTGGGTGGAATGTCACACATTTTGTTGTGATGCTATATAGATCCCATTAGAGATAATGGCTTATATGTGTATTGATTTAGTGAAAATAAATTTGATTATCTGTTGATGCGGATACATTGGATAACAGCGTAAAAAGGATACAAACAAAAAAACCACCGCTAGGTGGTTTTTTGATTCAAATATATAGAATTATATTCGAAAACTAAATAGTTGGTGGAGCTACACGGGATCGAACCGTGGACCTCTTCACTGCCAGCGAAGCGCTCTCCCAGCTGAGCTATAGCCCCAAATGTTAGTTAAATAATAACTAACATTTGAAATATGGTATCCCATAGGGGATTCGAACCCCTGTTACCGCCGTGAAAGGGCGGTGTCCTAGGCCTCTAGACGAATGGGACACATTTGATACGTTATACTCTGTATCGAGTGAATACTCATTGGTGTCTGTAGGCTAAACACCAGTGCTATATAGATCATCAAACACTTTTTCTAAAACAATAGTTTCGAATCATGTTCAACCATCTTAAATATGGTATCCCATAGGGGATTCGAACCCCTGTTACCGCCGTGAAAGGGCGGTGTCCTAGGCCTCTAGACGAATGGGACACATTTGATACGTTATACTCTGCATCGAGTGAATACTCATTGGTGTCTGTAGGCTAAACATCAGTGCTAGTTACCTATAATGAAGATCAAAACCCTAAGAATTCGACCCCCTGTTACCGCCGACTCTTTATAAACCAAAGTGGGCGATGTCCTAAGCTCTATTTCTAGACGAATGGGACACAGTTGATACTTTATACTCTGCATCGAGTGAATACTCATTGGTGTCTGTAGGCTAAACACCAGTGCTATATAGATCATCAAACACTTTTTCTAAAACAATAGTTTCGAATCATGTTCAACCATCTTAAATATGGTATCCCATAGGGGATTCGAACCCCTGTTACCGCCGTGAAAGGGCGGTGTCCTAGGCCTCTAGACGAATGGGACACAGTTGATACGTTATACTCTGCATCGAGTGAATACTCATTAGTGTCTGTAGGCTAAACACCAGTGCTAGTTACCTATAATGAAGATCAAAACCCTAAGAATTCGAACCCCTGTTACCGCCGACTCTTTATAAACCAAAGTGGGCGATGTCCTAAGCTCTATTTCTAGACGAATGGGACACATTTGATACGTTATACTCTGTATCGAGTGAATACTCATTGGTGTCTGTAGGCTAAACACCAGTGCTATATAGATCATCAAACACTTTTTCTAAAACAATAGTTTCGAATCATGTTCAACCATCTTAAATATGGTATCCCATAGGGGATTCGAACCCCTGTTACCGCCGTGAAAGGGCGGTGTCCTAGGCCTCTAGACGAATGGGACACATTTGATACGTTATACTCTGCATCGAGTGAATACTCATTGGTGTCTGTAGGCTAAACACCAGTGCTAGTTACCTATAATAAAGATCAAAACCCTAAGGATTCGAACCCCTGTTAACGCCGACTCTTTATAAACCAAAGTGGGCGATGTCCTAAGCTCTATTTCTAGACGAATGGGACACAGTTGATACGTTATACTCTGCATCGAGTGAATACTCATTGGTGTCTGTAGGCTAAACACCAGTGCTATATAGATCATCAAACACATTTTCTAAAACAATAGTTTCGAATCATGTTCAACCATCTTAAATATGGTATCCCATAGGGGATTCGAACCCCTGTTACCGCCGTGAAAGGGCGGTGTCCTAGGCCTCTAGACGAATGGGACACAGTTGATACGTTATACTCTGCATCGAGTGAATACTCATTAGTGTCTGTAGGCTAAACACCAGTGCTAGTTACCTATAATGAAGATCAAAACCCTAAGAATTCGAACCCCTGTTACCGCCGACTCTTTATAAACCAAAGTGGGCGATGTCCTAAGCTCTATTTCTAGACGAATGGGACACATTTGATACGTTATACTCTGTATCGAGTGAATACTCATTGGTGTCTGTAGGCTAAACACCAGTGCTATATAGATCATCAAACACTTTTTCTAAAACAATAGTTTCGAATCATGTTCAACCATCTTAAATATGGTATCCCATAGGGGATTCGAACCCCTGTTACCGCCGTGAAAGGGCGGTGTCCTAGGCCTCTAGACGAATGGGACACAGTTGATACGTTATACTCTGCATCGAGTGAATACTCATTGGTGTCTGTAGGCTAAACACCAGTGCTAGTTACCTATAATAAAGATCAAAACCCTAAGGATTCGAACCCCTGTTAACGCCGACTCTTTATAAACCAAAGTGGGCGATGTCCTAAGCTCTATTTCTAGACGAATGGGACACAGTTGATACGTTATACTCTGCATCGAGTGAATACTCATTGGTGTCTGTAGGCTAAACACCAGTGCTAGTTACCTATAATAAAGATCAAAACCCTAAGGATTCGAACCCCTGTTAACGCCGACTCTTTATAAACCAAAGTGGGCGATGTCCTAAGCTCTATTTCTAGACGAATGGGACACAGTTGATACGTTATACTCTGCATCGAGTGAATACTCATTGGTGTCTGTAGGCTAAACACCAGTGCTAGTTACCTATAATAAAGATCAAAACCCTAAGGATTCGAACCCATGTTACCGCCGACTCTTTATAAACCAAAGTGGGCGATGTCCTAAGCTCTATTTCTAGACGAATGGGACACAGTTGATACGTTATACTCTGTATCGAGTGAATACTCATCAATGTCTGTAGGCTAAACATCAATGCTATTATCTAGTTAAAGATATATTCGTAAGTGGTGGAGCTACACGGGATCGAACCGTGGACCTCTTCACTGCCAGCGAAGCGCTCTCCCAGCTGAGCTATAGCCCCTCTTACAAATTGCTTTTGGATATGCTACAAAAAAAATCTGAAGTCATGTCTCAACTGCGAGGCGCATTCTATGCAGCATACCCAAAAGTGTCAACTCGTTTTTTAGGAATTTATTCTATTTGCTACAAATTCAATCGCTTTGGATATTCTTTGTGCAGATCGATCTTTTCCAATTAAATATAAGGTTAAGTCTAACGCAGGAGACTGCCCAGCGCCCGTTACCGCAACACGTAGTGGCATTCCGACTTTACCCATACCCACCTCAAGATCTGCTGCTGTAGCTTCAATTGCTTGATGAATATTTTCAACTGTCCAGTCTGTTATTGCTGCTAACTTTTGATTGAACAAGGTTAAAGGCTCCATTGCCACACCACGTAGGTGCTTTTTAGCCTGGGCTTCATCGAAGTTATCAAAGTCTTCATAGAAATAACGACTAGAAGCTGCTAACTCTTTTAATGTTTTAGCGCGTTCAGATAATGCAGTCACAATTTCAGGTAATGCAGGGCCATTACTGGTATCAATCTTTTGGTCATCCATATGCCACTGTAAATGCGATGCAACATAAACAGGATCAAGTGATTTGATATAATGTTGATTTAACCAAATAAGTTTATCGGTATTAAAGGCTGAAGCGGCTTTATTGATGTCATCTAATTTAAATAGTGTTTTCAATTCTTCCATTGAAAATACTTCTTGATCACCATGAGACCAGCCTAAACGAACAAGATAATTTAATAGTGCTTCAGGTAAATAACCATCATCACGATACTGCATTACACCGACAGCGCCATGACGCTTAGATAATTTGGCACCATCATCACCCAAAATCATCGAAACATGAGCATATTCAGGAATAGGAGCTCCTAATGCTTTAAGGATATTAATTTGGCGAGGGGTATTGTTGATATGGTCTTCACCACGAACAACGCACGTAATGCCCATATCCCAGTCATCAACGACAACACAGAAGTTGTAAGTTGGTACGCCATCAGTACGCTTAATAATAAGATCATCAAGCATATCGTTTGAAATTTCAATGCGACCACGAACGTGATCATCAAAGATCACACTGCCTTCGATTGGGTTTTTAAAGCGCACAACAAACGGCTCGTCAGTATCACGAGGCGCAAGGTCACGACAGCAACCGTCGTATTTTTGTTGTAATCCTTGTGCAGCCTGATCTTCACGCATTTTTTCAACACGCTCACGTGAGCAATAACATTTATAAGCCGTGCCGTTATCTAGCATCTGCTCAATAATTTCGTTGTAACGATCAAAACGTTTAGTCTGATAATAAGGACCTTCATCCCACGTTAAACCTAACCAGTTCATACCATCAAGAATCGCATCACAAGCTTCTTGAGTTGAACGTTCAATATCGGTGTCTTCAATACGAAGTACAAATTCACCGTTATTTGCTTTTGCATGTAACCATGAATATAAAGCAGTACGAGCACCGCCTACATGTAAAAAGCCAGTTGGACTTGGGGCAAAACGCGTCTTAGTTGTCATAATCGGACACTAACCTATATAAATACGTCTATAAAAAGAAGACAAGCAAAAATGTGGTTGCCATTCTAACAGCCAAACTCGTTAGTGGAAATGGCGGACCGTTAAACCTGTGATAGTTTTTGAATATTCCTTTTTTTATCGAGTCAAATCTTTGTTTAACAATGCATCAAAGCGAACAAATTTAGTCCGACTGACGTTTTTTTAAATAAAAAGCGTTGACAGGTTTTGCTTGCCCCCTATAATACGGCCCCACACAGCGAGGTCGATTAGCTCAGCTGGGAGAGCACCTCCCTTACAAGGAGGGGGTCACTGGTTCGAGCCCAGTATCGACCACCATAATTTCATTTATGAAGTTATTACTGTTAATTATATCCCAGGTCGCTTAGCTCAGCTGGGAGAGCACCTCCCTTACAAGGAGGGGGTCACTGGTTCGAGCCCAGTAGCGACCACCATATAATTTATGTAAACTGTTGTGTAGAGTCCCAGGTCGCTTAGCTCAGCTGGGAGAGCACCTCCCTTACAAGGAGGGGGTCACTGGTTCGAGCCCAGTAGCGACCACCATTTCTCAAATAGAGTGGTAGACTCGAAAGTAAAATATCCCAGGTCGCTTAGCTCAGCTGGGAGAGCACCTCCCTTACAAGGAGGGGGTCACTGGTTCGAGCCCAGTAGCGACCACCATATTTTACCATGTTAAAAGAATTGATATTCCCAGGTCGCTTAGCTCAGCTGGGAGAGCACCTCCCTTACAAGGAGGGGGTCACTGGTTCGAGCCCAGTAGCGACCACCATATCAATTTGTACTTTATTTATCGTTTTATCCCAGGTCGCTTAGCTCAGCTGGGAGAGCACCTCCCTTACAAGGAGGGGGTCACTGGTTCGAGCCCAGTAGCGACCACCATATTTTATTTCTGTATTATTCCTCTTACATCCTTCAAAGTTTTACCAAGCAATCCAAGCAATCCAAGCAATCCAAGCAATCCAAGCAATCCAAGCAATCCAAGCAATTAATATTCTACTTACACTTTTTGTGCCTATTTTTTATTCCTGTGCATAAAAAAGCCACTCATATTTGAGTGGCTAACTAATGTTAATGGTTCAAGTTTTGATTAATCTAATCCTAAAAAACCGCCAGTTTGATGGGCCCACAGTTGTGCGTATATCCCTTTGGCATTAATCAGCTCTTGATGAGTACCTTGTTCAACAACACAGCCTTTATCTAATACAATGAGTCTATCCATAGCTGCAATCGTTGAGAGCCGATGCGCTATCGCTATTACTGTTTTACCTTCCATCAATTCATAAAGAGACTCTTGAATCGCGGCTTCGACTTCAGAGTCTAATGCTGAAGTGGCTTCATCAAGCAATAGAATTGGCGCATTCTTAAGTAATACTCTTGCAATGGCAATCCGTTGGCGTTGGCCACCAGACAGCTTAACGCCGCGTTCACCCACTTGAGCATCGAGTCCCTTGTTGCCAAAGGGATCAGTTAAATTGTCAATAAACTCTGCAGCTTGTGCTTGAGTTATCGCCGCCATTAATTTTTCATCACTGGCATGTGGATCACCATACAGAATGTTTTCACGGATCGAACGGTGTAATAACGACGTATCCTGAGTCACCATACCAATATTTGCCCGTAATGAGTCTTGGGTTATATCCGTTATAGGTTGATCATCAATCAGTATTTG
The DNA here is from genome assembly GCF_006385555.1 of Shewanella polaris. NCBI lineage: Bacteria > Pseudomonadati > Pseudomonadota > Gammaproteobacteria > Alteromonadales > Shewanellaceae > Shewanella > Shewanella polaris. The sequence continues at coordinate 1,427,290 of NZ_CP041036.1, forward strand.
GCCTTTTTCAACATCATGAAAACGCATTAATAAGTTTACTAAGGTCGATTTCCCTGCACCAGACCGTCCCACTAAGCCGACTTTTTCACCTGCTTTAATATTCAAGTTTAGTTGCTCAATGACGCCAGTTTTTTCACCATAATGAAAGCAAACCTGATTGAAATCGATTTTTCCATGGTCAACAACAATGTCTTTTGCATCGATTTTATCTTGGATAGCAATGGGTTTTGATAACGTATTCATACCATCGGTAACGGTACCAATATTTTCAAATAGTGAACTGATTTCCCACATAATCCATTGTGACATACCATTTAAACGCAACGCTAAACTCACCGCAATCGCAATGGCGCCAACAGTAATCGCATTGTCTGCCCATAACCAAATAGACACAGCCGCAATGGTGAACGCTAATAAGTAATTAATGATTTGCACTAATACATTAATGATCGTTACCAGACGCATTTGGCCATAAACGGTTTTTAAGAAACGCGTCATACTATCTTGGGCGTAGTCAGCTTCTTGTGTCGTATGCGAGAACAGCTTTACGGTTGATATGTTGGTGTAACTGTCGACAATACGGCCCGTCATTGTCGAGCGAGCATCAGCTTGTTCTGTCGATATTGCTTTCAGCTTTGGAACGAGTTTCCATTGGATCAACACATAAGCCGCTAACCAAACGAGCATGGGTAGCATTAAACGTACGTCTGCAGTGGCAATCATGACCAACATAGAGGTGAAATACACTAAAATGTACATCAGTACATCCAGTAATTTCATGACCGTTTCACGTACAGCAAGCGAAGTTTGCATTACCTTTGTGGCGATCCGTCCTGCAAAGTCATCTTGATAAAATGAAATACTTTGTTTGAGTAAATAGCGATGTGCTTGCCAACGAATGGCCATGGGGTAGTTACCCAAAAGCGTTTGGTGCACGATAGAAGCATGTAACCAGACAACAAGCGGTATGACGACTAAGACAATCACTGACATGGTAATCAAGGTAGTGCTTTCATCTTGCCATAATGTTTGCGGATTTTTAGTGACTAACCAATCTACCAGTTGGCCCATAAAGCCAAACAGTGACACTTCCAACATTGCCATTATGGCTGTTAGTACTGACATGATAATTAAAGGCAAACCAAACCCGCGGGTATAATGACGACAAAATGCGTACAAAGTATTGGGTGGCTGAGTCGGTTCTTCTTGCGGTAAAGCTTGGGTCAATGATTCAAAAAATTTAAACATCTAATGCTCTAACTTAATGGTGAAAATTCTGCTGACTAGGATAACGCAAAAAGGCCAAATGTAATGGGTTAAATTGTTACCATATACGAAACGATTGAGTTCCGTTTTCCGCTAGTCGTGGTTGTTGTATTTCGGTAAAGTAATCTCTTAAATACGCTATAAGCAGAAAATAGTTCAGTTTTCCATTGAGTGATATAAGGCTAAATAGACGAATGGTCCAGATTAACAGTGATTGTAATATTGCAGCACAGGTCTGCCAGCAAGCAAGGCTTAGTCGTGACGCTCGCTTTGATGGTCAATTTTTTACCGGAGTTATCACTACTGGTATTTATTGCCGATCGATTTGTCCCGCCCCTGCACCCTATGAAAAAAATGTCCGTTACTTTGATTCTGCGATAAAAGCGGCTAATGCTGGACTTAGGCCTTGTCTGCGATGCCGGCCCGATAGTGCACCAAGTTCATTTGCGTGGTTAGGCACTCAAACAACATTAATGCGAGCCATCGCGTTAATTGATCAAGGCTTTTTAAATGGTGAGAATTCAGGAACGGTCGTCAAGTTGGCTGATAAATTAGGTATTAGCAGTCGGTATTTAAATAAACTCTTCAACCAAGGTTTGGGGGCTTCACCTAAACGTTTTGCGTTATATCAGCAGTTGATGTTTGCTAAGCAGTTATTACACCAAACACAATTATCAATGACAGAGGTCGCCATGGCTGCTGGCTTTAATAGTATCAGGCGGTTTAATGAAATTTTTAAGCAAGAACTATTGTTAACACCTAGCGAATTACGCCAAAAGAGCCGACATTCAACTGATGTAACTCATCCTTATAAAGATAATCAAGTGAGCACTAACATTAAACCAATAACATTAGCATTATCTTACCGTCCCCCTTTTAATTGGGCGAAGATGTTGGCTTTTTATGCCTTTCGTCAAGTTGATGATATGGAGGTCATTGATGATATTTCGGGACGTTATGGCCGAACCTTTTCGTTTAATGGCGTAGAAGGCGTTTTTTACATTTCACCAAATGCCGATAAACCCCAACTTGATGTGAGTATTTACTTAGCTGATGCCAATGATATTAAATCCTTACATTATATTACTATGCAATTGCGCCGTATGTTTGATTTAGATGCTGACATGGAGATAATCCAGCAGGCATTATCTCCCATCATTAAATTAGGTGCCCAAATTGATAATGGTTTACGTATTCCTGCCGCTGGCAGCGTATTTGAGGCCGCTTGCCGTGCCGTATTAGGGCAACAAGTCAGTGTCGTGCAAGCCACTAAGTTATTAAATTTATTGGTTGAATCTTATGGTGAAACGCTGTTCATCGATGGTAAGGTTTGGCAACTATTTCCTACGGCACAAGCTATTGCTAACGCTTCATTAGATGAACTTAACATGCCAGGCGCTCGAAAATTAGCATTAAATGCCTTGGGGCAATTTGTGCATCAGCATGCTGACTCAACACCTGACGATTGGTTGTCTGTAAAAGGTATTGGTCCATGGACTGTTGCTTATGCAAATATGCGAGGTTTGAGTGATCCTGATGTGTTTTTGAGTTCTGATTTAGTCATCAAAAATCGTCTTCATGCGTTATATGAGCAATCGGGTAAACCCATTGAATCCTCTAAATCGTACTTAAGCATTGCTGCCGACATTGCAAAACAAGCATCACCTTGGGGCAGTTACTTAACCTTCCAGCTTTGGGATAACGATCCTGTCGCTGCAAAAAACGGATAATATTATGACCCATTTTACTTCGCCGAAGTGCCATGCTTTAGTCACAAGTCCTGTTGGTTTACTCTCGCTTAAAGCATCTGAGCATGGATTAACCCATCTGCAGGTTGAAGACCTTGCCCAAACGAGCTCGCTTGTAGAGATTCAAACTCAGTTTAGATTCCAACAAGGCACGACTGAGACAACTCAAGATTTAGTGGTACAAGCCCAACAGCATATTGATACAACAGTCATTCAATTAACAGAGTACTTCGCTAATCAAAGGCAACATTTTAGTGTTCCTCTAGCGCCTAAGGGGACTGTTTTTCAACATGAGGTTTGGCATGCTCTGAGTCAATTAACATTCGGCCAGCGCTGCAGTTACAGTGATATCGCTAATACTATTGGGCGACCTAAAGCTGTCAGAGCTGTTGGGGCTGCAAATGGTGCAAACCCAATTGCTATTATCGTTCCTTGTCATCGGGTGATAGGCAAAGGCGGTAAGTTAACTGGTTATGCTTATGGGCTCGATATGAAGCAGTGGCTACTGGACTTAGAAGGGATTGAAGAAATTAACTAATTTATCTGACTGCCGTGCCAAAGTACGTTAAAATGTGCGATTGATATCCATTTTTTTGAGCGCATTTGATACATGACCCAAGCTTCTTTAGCTACGACTTTCGCTGAATTTGGCCTGCATACTCCATTGTTGGCCAGATTAACCGAGCTTAAATACCTTCAGCCTACACCAATCCAAGCTGAAACCATTCCTAGCACACTAACTGGTAAAGATTTACTGGCGGGTGCCAATACTGGCTCAGGTAAAACAGCGGCTTTTGCATTGCCGATATTACATCAATTGGTGAGTCGTCGGGCAACAACATCCGCCAAAGGTAATTTTGTTAGTGCGTTAGTCTTGGTACCAACGCGAGAACTTGCTAAGCAAGTTGCCGACAGCTTTAAATCCTATGCGGTTCATTTAAATGGCGACATTAAAGTGGTTGCTGCATTTGGCGGTGTATCTGTTAATACTCAGATGCTAGCATTGCGTGGCGGTGCGGATGTAGTGGTTGCGACACCAGGTCGTTTACTCGATTTAGTATCGTCAAATGCATTAAAGCTGTCCCAAGTGACAACGCTAGTACTTGATGAAGCAGACAGAATGTTAAGCCTTGGTTTTACTGAAGAGCTGACTCAAGTACTCAATTTACTTCCTAAGCAAAAACAAACGTTATTGTTTTCAGCGACTTTCCCAGATGAAGTTCGCCAACTAACGCAAGCGCTGCTCGTTAACCCGCTTGAGATACAATTACAAAGCGCTGAGGCGAGTACGTTAGTACAACGGGTAATGACGGTTAATCGTGAAAAAAAGACCGCTTTACTTGCACATTTACTACAACAGCATCAATGGCGCCAAGTGTTGATTTTTGTTGGCGCTAAAAATAGTTGCAATCATTTAGCTCAAAAACTGGCTAAACGTGGTATCACTGCAGAGGTGTTTCACGGTGATAAAGCCCAAGGCGCGAGAAGTCGTGTATTGGAAGGTTTTAAGGCTGGTGATATTCAAGTGCTTATTGCAACAGACATTGCTGCTCGTGGCCTTGATATTGAAAAATTACCTGTAGTAATAAATTTTGACTTACCGCGCAGTCCAGCAGATTATATGCATCGAATTGGTCGCAGCGGACGTGCGGGAGAGGTCGGTTTAGCGTTGACCTTGTTGTCGCATGATGAGTATCATCACTTCTCTGTTATTGAGAAAAAGAATCAAATTCGACTTGTTCGTGAACAAGTTAACGGGTTTGAGGCTGATGATGTAGTGCCTGAAAGTGTACTGGAACAACCTAAGCCAATGGCGAAGCCAGAAGGTAGCGGTAAGAAAAAACGTAAAAAGTTGTCCTCAGTTAATGTTGATATTTGGGCTAAAAAACCAGATTAGTAGTAGGTAATATGAAACATATTTTTTGGTTAGTTGATGGACAAGTCGCAGGGCGAAGTGGTCCGAACAAAGATGCATGGAACTTAGCAGAGTTCAAACAGGCCGGATTTGGAGCGATTGCATCATTAAATAATGCTGAAGGCTGTGATACTGAAGATATGGTAGCATTAGGTCTTCGACATAAAGTGTTTAATTTGCCTGATAATATTCCGCCTAAACCACAAGATTTAGCTATCTGTGCTGAAATATTACCTCAGGTGTTAGCATTTATTCGTGAATGCGAACGTGAGCAAAAACCGGTATTATTACATTGTCGTTCAGGTGTTAATCGCACCGAAATGGTAATGGCTTATTATATGATGGAAAACGGTGCAGCACCTTTGCATGCCGTTAGCCAAGTTCGTAATGCCAGTGGTTTAGCCTTTGAGGCTGAAGGTTGGGATCAGTTTGTTTATGACGTACTTTACGAGCTACAATCAAGTTCGAATTGATTTAAGTAAATATTAATCAACGTATTATAGGGAAACAATCGATTAGATCAGCAACTGATTTAATCATTATTGTTTCCCTTTGTTATTTTAATAACGTATCGATTAATTAAATCCTCCAAACCCCAAGTGTGATGCAATTACCTAATTGACAGCTTAGTCAGTCACGGCTGATATATTTGTATTGCAGTAAGAGGAGGGAGGCGATTTATAATTTTCACTGTTAATTGTGTCGAAGATCCTAATAAAAAATTTATTAATATTATTTGCTCATTATTGTTATCACCAATACTTGTTATTCAAGCATCTATTATTACTCAAGTATTATCTAGTTAATTAAAATCGTAATAGAAACGATATAAAAGTTAACTATTATCGGATGAATTGCTAATTTTGTGATTTGTAATGACGTTTTTAGATAAAATTGATGATTAAAGTTAATCTAAAAATTGACGATAAATGCTATAGTTAAATCGATTTTAGTCTTCCATTAAAGGGGTAATGATGAGTCCGAAAATGAGCAAAGCGAATCAATCACAGGGTTTATTGCTTTTTAAGTTGAACCAAACACAACTGTTTGCTTTAGGTACTTTGAAAATTCGTGAACTCGTGCCTTATACACCTCTAACTAAAATTCCACATTCTCACCCAGCCATTCTGGGAGCTGCAACTATGAGGGGTCATACTCTTCCTGTGATAGATATGGCTGCAGCGGTTGGTTATAAACCTATTACCGACTCCGAGCGTAAAGATTGCTATATCATTATTACGGATTGCCAGCGAATGGTTATTGGCTTTCTGGTTCGAGCCATCGATAAAATCATTGAGTGTAACTGGCGAAACATTGAAGCTCCGTCTGGTAACTTAGGTCAAAACGCCTTTTTAACAGGAGTAACCCGTTTTGATGATCAATTAGTTCAATTACTGGATGTTGAGTTATTATTATCAAAGATCTTTCCTGACGATCCTATTTCTCATCGTGCAATATTGACAGATGTTCAACGTGAAAAATTAAAGCCATTGCATATTTTGTTGGTTGATGACTCTAAAGTAGCCCGTAAGCAATTATCTGACGCATTAGACTCAATTAATATCCCCTATCAAGTGACGGCCGATGGTCGTGACGCTCTTTCCATTATGCAACAAGCCGCAGAAGACCGAATGCCAATTGACTTACTGGTGAGTGATATTGAAATGCCAGGGCTTGATGGATATGAATTGGCTTTTGAAGTTAAGAATAACCCTGCTATTGAGCATGCATATATTATTTTACATACTTCGTTATCCAGTGAAATTAGTGTTAGCCAAGCGAAACAAGTCGGTGCTAATGAAGCGCTCACCAAATTTGATGCTAAAGAGTTAATTGAGGCAATGTTAAGAGGTGCTGAGGCGATAGAGACGGTTTAATTAGGAGCGGAAAGGTAATCTTTTTTATTTGTTGGTCCCGCTATTGGTAATGCTTACTTAATGACCGACAAGTGATTTTTTAATTCATTTTGGGTTAACACTAGACTTATCACATGGCATCCTGATATATAGCTACAAGACTTTTGTCATGTTCGGTATTTTGGCTGTTCACAAAAGATGGCTTTACGTTTCGCAAAGCCATCGCTAAGCAATAGCCCGCTAATGTGGTTAAACAATTTGATTAACGATAAGTGTCCACCAACAGACAAAACGCCATAAATATAATAATCATAGGTTAAGCAATGAATCAAAAAACATCACTGTTAGCTCGTATCGCTAGCGGTAGCCTTGTGCTACAGATTATCAGCGGAATTATTTTGGGCGTGGTCCTGGCAAGTATTTCCACAACTGGGGCTAATAATGTGGCCTTTTTAGGCTCTCTTTTTGTAGGAGCGCTAAAAGCTATAGCACCGATCCTGGTTTTTGTTTTGGTAGCATCATCGATTGCCAATCAAAAGAAAAATAGTCAAACCAATATGCGCCCAATTATTGCTCTATATCTATTGGGAACCTTTGCGGCAGCATTAACTGCTGTATTATTCAGTTTTGCATTTCCAACTACTTTATTGTTAACCACTGGTATTGAAGGCTCAAATCCTCCTCAAGGGATTAGCGAAGTCATTAATACCTTATTATTTAAAATTGTCGATAATCCTGTTAACGCATTATTAACCGGCAATTATATTGGTATTTTAGTTTGGGGTGCAGGATTAGGTATAACCATGCATCATGCGAGTGACAGTACTAAACGGATGCTTTCTGATGTCAGTGATGCGGTATCTAACATTGTCCGTTTTGTCATCCGTCTTGCGCCAATTGGTATTTTCGGTTTAGTGGCTGCGACATTTGCTGAAACTGGTTTTGAAGCAATAGCCGGTTACGGCCAACTATTAATGGTACTTGTTGGCTCCATGCTATTTATTGCGTTGGTTGTTAACCCTATTATTGTTTATGTCAAAATTAAACGTAACCCTTATCCATTAGTATTTAAGTGTCTACGTGAGAGTGGAGTGACAGCATTTTTTACTCGTTCAAGTGCTGCTAATATTCCGGTCAACATGGCTTTGTGTGAAGAACTAAAACTGCATAAAGACACTTATTCTGTCTCAATTCCATTAGGTGCCACGATTAATATGGGCGGTGCCGCTATTACCATTACGGTATTGACCTTAGCCGCAGCCCATACTTTGGGTATTCAAATAGACTTTTTGACGGCATTATTATTGAGTGTCATCGCATCTATTTCTGCTTGTGGTGCCTCTGGTGTTGCTGGTGGGTCGCTACTATTAATTCCATTAGCATGTAGTTTGTTTGGTATTTCTAATGATATTGCCATGCAAGTTGTCGCTGTTGGCTTTATTATTGGTGTGATTCAAGATTCAGCTGAAACGGCGCTTAACAGCTCAACTGATGTGATCTTTACTGCTGCAGCATGTGAAGCGGCTGAAGTTAAAGAGGCAAAGCAAGCCGCTCAAGTCAGTTAATATTGTATGTGACCTCAGCTCGGGATAATAAACAGTTATCAAACAGTCCTTTGTCTTGCTACCTTTGTTGTATCAACTTGCAATAGGCTAGCTATTGAGGCGTCAATACGTCTTATTAACAAAACAAATGACAAGTTTGAAATGAAAGAGGCCAAATGTTGTTATTTTAGCTTACTTATCCTATGTATTAACCCGAGTTGAGGTTATGTATATTCATTAAAAAATACCGACGCAATTGTGTCGGTATTTTTTTGTCTAATTGGGTATAAATTGTCGTGGTATTAAAACGGATGCTGACTAAAAAAGGTCATTTCGACTTGGCTGTAAGGGTGGGTAATTGTGAGTGATTGCGCATGTAGGTTTAAGCGTTTACTGGCATTTATTGTTTCGGTATCGCCATAGAATTCATCACCTAAAATAGCGTGTCCCAGCGCAAGCATATGCACTCTAAGTTGATGGGTGCGACCTGTGTGCGGTTTAAGTTCCATCAAGGTCGACTGAACTCTATGCTCAAGCACTTGAAAGTAGGTTAGCGCTGCTTTGCCTGAGTCTGTGAGTATTTGGAATGGTGGCGAATCAGGATTTGGCCCAATGGCAAAGTTTACTTTGCCTTGTTGCTCGCTGACATGGCCCATGACTTCAGCAATATATATTTTTTTAGCTTGGCGGTTTTGAAATTGTATTTTTAAATGCGATTCTGCTTTTTTGGTTCGAGCAAAAATTAAGATGCCTGAAGTGTCACAATCTAAGCGATGGATGAGAATAGCTTCTGGATAGCATCGTTGTAAACGGGTTATTGCCGTATCGTGTGTATCAGGTGATCGCCCAGGATTTGATAACAAACCTGAAGGTTTATTGATGACGATAATGTCACGGTCTTTATAGCGTATGTCCAACCATGGAATGGACGGCGGCTGATAAGTAAAGATGTGCATTATAGGGCGTTCTCTCTTATAGGACGGAATCAGTTATTCATGATGCAAAAATTAATGTTGCGAATACTAACAAAATTTTGCAGATAACGAAAAAACAATTACCCATTTGCATAAGGTATTTTGTGAAATTTGCTTTACCACCTTGCTAACCATAATCGAAGTGACATTCCCCAACTACTGGTTATCCCAGAGGTTACAAATCGAATATTATTTTCAGTATCAACAATATAAATAGCAGGTAAGGCCATTGCGCCCCATTGTTGGCTCAATGATATTGTTTGAGGCTGATTTTGTTGGTTGATTACATCAAAGTGATAATGATGTTGTTGCATAAAAGTATTAATGCCTGCATCGGTACCAGAGGCTACTGCAATGGAAACTACTTGATAATCTTGCTTTAGGTTAACCGAGTCCACCATTGGCGAGGTGACGCTGCATACTGGACACCAAGTACCCCAAAAATAAACTAAGGTGGGTTTATGAGAATTTGTTTGCCATTTTGCATGTTGTTGAGCGCCAGTTGCTGTTGAGGTAAATAATGAAATTGGCTTCTGAGTAATCGAATGTGCGTTAATTGGAGTGGCAACACCTGTTTTCATATCTCGCTGTAAATAACTCGCAATGGCAAATAATATAACGCCAATAAGTATGATATCGCGTAAGCTGGTTAACCAAAAACGTCTGGATTTTAGTTTGAACTGTAGGTTAATAAACCATGGCGCCATACTTATCTCACTCCTCTTGTTGCCTTCAATTAAGGTAAATATTCTATTGGAGTTTTACGGCTATAAATTTTGCTATAGGCCATCAATTGCGGATAGAAAGTCCTAAATGCAATTTCAATATCAATATAAATCTTATCAATATCCTTAATGGCATGATCAAACAGTTCTGGTTTAGATAAACGCTTGCTCACACCTTTAATCGCTTGATTTAAGCCTTGTCTTGTTTGGTAACTATTTAACCAATCTTGTTGGATAATTTGCGGTGCAATGGCTTGTAATGTTGGAGGCAATTCCGCTGTCGCATTCAGTTGTTGATACGCTTTTTGGCAAAACTCATCTAATGGTTGGTGATGATACTCTTCCCAATAAAACGCTAAGTAATGATCGAATACCAAATCAATTAATATCGGTGCCACACGGCGTGATGTTTTAGGAAACAGTTTCAGGAGATCGACAATAATTTCATGGCTGTCAGTAACCTGATCTATTTGACGATGAAGCCATATGCCTTGTTGTAAATGTTTTGGGTGTTGTCCTATGTTACCTTTGGCGAAATCACCCGACAAATTAGCTATTAAGTGGGTATCGCTGATGTCGGCTAAATGTAAGTGAGCTAAAAAGTTCATAAATTGTACTTCTAATTTTATTATTTTACAGTATGATACTAACCGTTTGTAACAAGACGTTACAGGGAAGTACTCGTATTTACGTAATCATAACGATTTACGTGCGAATGTCATTGAGTATTAACATTATATTGTTGCGATAGATGTAAGTACTGTTAAAGGGTATAGGATTAATTTTAAGGATCAAGGAAGATGAAAGAGTGGATTAAAAAATTATTGGGTAGGCCTGCTACACCCAAACGAAATAAAGTACATATCGACATGCGTTATGAAGAGCATTCATATAAATCACATCACAGCTTTGATTCAGTGAAGCCAAATACTATTGAATTGGACGGTATCAACATCGAGTCGATAGAACAAAAGCCGACAAAGTAATCACCAAACTTGATCTTAACCCGCAGTCGCCATAGACTAGCGGCCGTTTTTATTGTTGAGATTATACTATGCGTGTTGCAGATTTTTCATTCGACCTACCAGATGAGCTGATTGCTCGCTATCCGACAGCACAACGCAATGCTTCGCGTTTACTCACATTAAGTGGTCAAAACGGTGAACTCGCTGACAAGCACTTTACTGATTTACTCAATATGATCAATCCTGGTGACTTGATGGTGTTTAATAACACTCGAGTTATTCCTGCGCGTTTGTTCGGCCAAAAGTCCACTGGTGGCAAGCTTGAAATTCTCGTTGAGCGCATGCTTGACGATAAGCGTATCTTAGCCCATGTTCGCAGTTCAAAATCCCCTAAAGTAGATACGCTTATTGATTTAGATGGCGGCTATCAAATGAAAATGCTAGCGCGTCATGATGCATTATTTGAGCTTGAGTTACTGTCTGATAAAACCATATTAGAAGTACTTGAAGACGTCGGCCATATGCCACTGCCTCCTTATATTGACCGTCCGGATGAAGATGCTGATAAAGAGCGTTATCAAACGGTATATAACCAAACACCAGGGGCCGTTGCTGCTCCTACCGCAGGCTTACATTTCGATGATGCCATGCTGGCAGAGTTAAAAGCCAAGGGTGTCAATATTGCGTTTGTGACCTTGCATGTGGGAGCTGGTACGTTCCAACCAGTACGAGTCGATAATATTCTTGAGCACAAGATGCATTCAGAGTGGGCTAACGTTCCGCAAGATGTCGTTGACCTTATAGCACAAACTAAAGCCAATGGTCATCGTGTCGTTGCCGTTGGTACCACGTCAGTTCGTTCACTTGAAAGTGCAGCTCGAGCGAGTGGAGATGGTCCATTAAAAGCGTTCAGTGGCGATACCGATATTTTTATTTACCCAGGTTATCAATTTAAAATAGTTAATGCGATGGTGACCAATTTTCATTTGCCCGAGTCAACATTAATCATGTTATTAAGTGCTTTTGCCGGTTTTGATGAGGTAATGAATGCCTATCAACACGCCATAACACAAAAATATCGCTTTTTTAGCTATGGTGATGCCATGTTTGTGACGAAAAAAGCCCCCTAAGTAATCAATTTGATTTAATATACTCGCCCACAATAGTGGGTGTTTTTTTGATTTAATGTGTCAGTAACCTTGAAGCATTAAAATTTACCCTCATAACTATAGAAACTAAACAAGTCAGACTGTTTATCTGGCAAGGTGATTTATGAAATTTGAATTAGACACAACGGACGGTCGTGCACGTCGCGGACGACTTATTTTTGATCGTGGCACTGTTGAAACGCCAGCATTTATGCCAGTGGGAACATACGGTACGGTAAAAGGCATGACACCTGAAGAAGTGCGAGCCACTGGCGCCGACATTTTATTGGGTAACACCTTCCATTTGTGGTTACGTCCAGGCGAAGAAATCATGCGTAAGCATGGTGACCTTCATGACTTTATGAACTGGCAGCGTCCCATTTTAACTGACTCGGGTGGATTCCAAGTGTTCAGTTTGGGTGATATTCGTAAAATCACTGAAGAAGGTGTTCATTTCCGTTCACCAATAAATGGTGAAAAGATTTTCTTAGATCCAGAAAAATCAATGCAAATTCAGGATTCTTTGGGATCTGACGTAGTGATGATTTTTGATGAATGTACTCCGTATCCAGCAACACATGATGAAGCGCGTAAGTCGATGCAAATGTCACTGCGTTGGGCTAAACGTTCACGTGATGAATTTGACCGCTTAGAAAATCCAAATTCTTTGTTTGGTATTATTCAAGGTGGCGTGTTTGAAGATTTACGTGACGAGAGTGTAAAGGGTCTTGTAGATATTGGTTTTGATGGTTATGCCGTAGGTGGCTTAGCTGTGGGTGAGCCTAAAGCAGATATGCACCGCATTTTAGAGCATGTTTGCCCGCAAATTCCTGCGGATAAGCCACGTTATTTAATGGGCGTAGGTAAACCTGAAGATTTAGTTGAAGGGGTGCGCCGTGGTGTCGATATGTTTGATTGTGTGATGCCAACGCGAAATGCCCGTAATGGCCATTTATTTACCAGTGAAGGTGTGATTAAAATTCGCAATGCACGTCATCGTGATGACACTGCAACATTAGATGCTAAGTGTGATTGTTACACTTGTAAAAACTATTCACGTGCTTATTTGTACCATTTAGATCGTTGCAATGAAATTTTAGGTGCACGTTTAAACACCATTCATAATTTACGTTATTACCAAATGTTGATGGAAGGTTTGCGTGGCGCAATTGAGACAGGTACATTAGACACCTTTGTTAAGGAGTTCTACACCAGTCTTGGTCGTGAAGTACCTGAGTTAATCGTTTAATTTTAGCTAATAAGAAGAGAGAACTATGTTTATTTCAAATGCATATGCAAGTCCAATCAGTGGTGCAGCCGGTGGCGAAACCATGCAGTTAGTCTTCATGCTCGTCATGTTTGGATTAATTTTTTACTTCATGATTTTCCGTCCACAGTCAAAGCGTGTTAAAGAGCACAAAAACCTAATGGCATCGATTTCAAAAGGTGATGAAGTGTTAACTAGTGGTGGCATTCTTGGTAAAGTGACCAAAATTGGTGACGAAAGTGATTATGTATTATTAGCCATTAATGATAACAACCAAATCACGATTAAAAAGGATTATATCGCAGCGGTATTGCCTAAAGGTTCTATCCAGTCGTTATAAGCCAAGAGGGCTATTGTGTGTTAAATAAATACCCAATGTGGAAAAATATCATGGTGATGCTTGTCATCGCCATTGGTAGTTTTTATGCAATTCCAAATTTGTTTGGTGAAGACCATGCGGTGCAAATTGTCGCAACTCGTGGTGCAGAAGTTACGGCATCGACTCAGACGTCTGTGGTTGATTTATTAAAGGCTCAGGGTATTGCTGTAAAGCGTGCAGAGCTTGAAAATGGTCAATTATTAGTTCGCGTGCAAAACCCAGAGCAGCAGCTGGTGGCCAAAGAGGCTATCGCTGAACTGCTTGGTCAAAAATATACCGTGGCATTGAACTTAGCACCGGCAACCCCTGAATGGCTTGAAGCTGTTGGTGGGTCGCCGATGAAATTAGGTTTAGATTTACGTGGTGGAGTTCATTTCTTAATGGAAGTGGATATGGGCGAAGCAGTCCGTAAAATGGAAGAAGCTAAAATAGCTGATTTCAGAAGCCAGCTTCGTGAAGAAAAAATTCGTTATGCTGGTATTCGTAAAACGCCAAACGGAATTGCGATTAAGTTTCGAGATGCTGAAACGGTTGACCAAGCTGAGACTTATTTAAAAACTCGCAGCAATGACATGACATACACCGATGCAAGTAGCGGTGATGAGTTTATGCTTCTTGCTACTATGAGTGATGCTTATCTTAAGCAAATTAAGGAAGAAGCATTACAACAAAACATTACCACCATTCGTAACCGTGTAAACGAGTTGGGTGTAGCTGAGCCGGTAGTACAACGCCAAGGCGCCGAGCGTATTATTGTTGAGCTGCCCGGAGTACAAGACACTGCTCGTGCAAAAGAAATTTTAGGCGCTACGGCATCGATTGAATTTCGTATGGTTGATGACAAAGCTGACGTAAGTGCTGCTGCAAGTGGTCGTGTCCCTCCTGGTGATGAAGTATATCAACGTCGTGAAGGCGGAATTGCAGTATTGAAGAAGGAAGTGATGCTAACGGGTGATCATATCACTGGTGCTCAACCTACTTTTGATCAATATAGCCGTCCTCAGGTCGCTATTAATCTTGATTCAAAAGGCGGCTCAATATTCTCTAACGTCACCAAAGATAATATCGGTAAACCAATGGCAACATTGTTTATCGAATATAAAGATAGCGGTACACGCAATCCTGATGGCACAGTGAAAATGACTCGGATTGAAGAAGTTATTTCTGTTGCAACTATCCAAGCTCGTTTAGGCCGTAACTTTGTGATTACCGGTCTAGAACACACTGAAGCACAAAGCTTAGCGTTACTGTTACGTGCGGGTGCGTTGATTGCGCCAGTAACGATTGTTGAAGAAAGAACCATTGGTCCAAGCCTAGGTGCTGAAAACATTCAAAACGGTGTTCAAGCGATGGTTTGGGGTATGGTTGTCGTATTAATCTTCATGATGATTTATTACCGTGCATTTGGTTTTATTGCCAATCTTGCATTGATGGCTAACCTCATCATGGTTGTTGGTGTGATGTCTATGATCCCAGGTGCGGTGTTAACCTTACCGGGTATTGCCGGCATGGTGCTAACAGTGGGTATGGCTGTTGATGGTAACGTGCTTATTTTTGAGCGTATTCGCGAAGAGCTACTTGCTGGTCGCAGCGTTCAACAAGCTATCCATGAAGGTTATGGTAATGCGTTTTCAACGATTGCCGATGCTAACATCACCACCTTTATGACCGCGTTAATTTTATTTGCTGTCGGTACCGGTGCGGTGAAAGGCTTTGCTGTTACCTTAATGATAGGTATCGCGACTTCGATGTTTACAGCCATAGTTGGCACTCGCTCAATCGTGAATGCGGTTTGGGGTGGTAAGCGCGTTAAGTCTTTGTCTATCTAAGGGAGAAGTTGAATATGTTGCAGATATTTTCAGTAAAGAACACCGTCGACTTCCTTCGTCATGCACTTCCTATTAGTGTTATGTCGTTGATCTTAGTTATTGCTTCTTTTGTGTCGTTAGGCGTCCAAGGTATTAACTGGGGATTAGACTTTACCGGTGGTACGGTTGTTGAAATGGAGTTTTCAGCTCCAGTCGACTTAAATGCTTTACGTGCAACAATGACGACAGATGAAGCAGAAGGTGCAGTGGTACAGAACTTTGGTTCAAGCCGCGACATTTTAGTTCGTCTACCCGTCAGAAATGAGCTAAAAAGCGATGTGCAGGTTGCGGCAGTATTAACTGCAGCCCAGTCAATTGATTCAGGCGTGATTCAAAAACGTGTTGAATTTGTTGGGCCACAAGTTGGTAAGGAATTAGCTGAGCAGGGTGGCTTAGCGGTTATTGTTGCCTTAATTTGTATTCTTATCTATGTATCCTTTCGTTTTGAATGGCGCTTAGCTGCAGGTTCTGTTGCCGCGTTAGCACATGACGTTATTGTAACCTTAGGGGTATTTTCGGTATTACAGCTTGAGTTTGACTTGACCGTATTGGCAGGTTTATTAACGGTTGTGGGTTACTCACTTAACGATACTATCGTAGTGTATGACCGTATCCGTGAAAACTTCCTTAAAATGCGTAAAGCTACTCCAGTAGAGATTGTAAATACCTCAATCACTCAGACTATGAGTCGTACTGTTATTACCACAGGTACTACATTAATTACCGTTATAGCGCTGTTTTTAAAAGGCGGCACAATGATCCATGGCTTTGCAACTGCATTGTTATTAGGTATTTTTGTTGGTACATACTCATCGATTTATGTGGCAAGTTATTTAGCCATTAAATTGGGTATTAACCGTGAGCATATGTTACCGGTAGAGATTGAGAAAGAAGGTGCAGATCAACCTTCAATGATGCCTTAATAGGTATTATTAATCTTAATCACTAAAAAGAAACCCCAGCTTGCTGGGGTTTTTTTTTATGGCTAAGTTAACTTCTTTTGTTCTGCTAAATGCACTTCACAGGCAGCAATTAACGTTTTGTACCATTGAGTTTGTGGATCGATTATCAGAGCTTCCCATCCATCACTGCCGAGTATTTCAATAGCGTTTAAAATCAGTGAAGTTAACGTCATAGTGCCAGACACTCTAAATGTACCTACATTCGTCTCCAAACGAGAAATAGTTATCTTAGTCATGATCTAAGGTAATGAGGTATTCAGCTTGGCCGTTTTCAGTTGATGTAAACTCACCGTGACCAATAAATTGATGCAAGTTTTCGGTACCCGAGTCAGCGATTATATTGAACTGGCTTTGGGCAACACCTTGTGAAAATACCCCATTATGTTGTAACACTATGGTGCCAGCTATTTCTGGCGTGTTTATGGTTAAGTACTCCATTCCAACAAATACCGCAGCCTCCCCATTTTGATATGACATTACATAGCGAATTTGAGCTGAACCATTGATATCACCAGAATAAGTTTGAGTAATTTCAGCAATGGTTTGTTTGCTGTTATTGTCGTGTTCAGCATAAGTCGATTCATTCCAAGCTGTGATTTGAAATACACCTTTTAAGACTATTTTTGTCATGTAGAAACCCGCTTATAATGTTATTAAATGCGAATAGCTTGTATATAGTTAACATAACCATTGTCTATGGCAAATGTCCAACTTATAAACAAGACTCGACAGATTTTGATAGAGGAAGTAGGATAAAACAAATTTGCCAGCAAGAGCAATGCAGTAGGATAACGCATGGAACAACGAAAAGTATTATTGGCCGGTGGTAATCTACTGCAGGCTCACACATGGAAAGGGTTACTTGAAACCAGTGGCATTGAAGTTGATCTTAAAGGCGAGGCACTCATTGGTGGTGTCGGCGGTTTGCCTATAGAAATGCAGACGGTCGAGTTATGGGTAGCAAATAATCAACTTGTCGCTGCGCAAACGTTACTTGATGCACTCGATATCGAGCAACCTCAATGGCAATGTGTTCAATGCCATGAAATTAACGAAGGAAGTTTTGAATTGTGTTGGCAATGCAGTTCCCCAAAAAGTGAAATGCATAATGAATAAGCACTTGGATAAGATCGTTTTTAGTCAACCAGTGTGAGCATATAAATAATTTTGTGAAACCACTTTTAAGTTTATGACGTATTGGATACTTAATGTGTCACGGATGAGTGACGTTACCTATCTTAAGGAAGTATTATGCAAGCATCACCAGCATTCGCTAGTTTGGTTGATTCTGTTTTACCCCATGTAACTTTGTTAACGATTGAACAATATCAACAACAAGATCAATGGCAATTAATTGATGTACGAGAAGATAGCGAGTGGTTACAAGGACATTTACCTAATGCAAAACACCTCAGTCGTGGCATTATTGAACGTGATATAGAGCATCGTTTCCCAGATAAAAATACCCCAATATTACTTTATTGTGGAGCAGGTCAACGTGCAGCATTATCTGCCTATAACTTACAGCTTATGGGTTATACGCAAGTTGCCTCAATGATTGGTGGTTACCGTGCATGGATACAACATCAATTCCCTATCGTTGAAGACTGAGTAGGTTAATGCAATATTTCCCATTATTTGTTGATACTCAAGGTCTGCGGGTCTTATTGGTGGGTGCTGGTGAGGTTGCCACTCGTAAACTAGATCTGTTGTCTCGTACAGATGCTCATATTCATGTAATAGCACCAACGGTTGCCAACGATATTGAACATTATTATTCCCTAGGGCGCATTCAGTTGTCTCGCCGCGAAGTGCGCAGTGATGATATTGCCAATGTTGATATCATTTATCTTGCTACTGCCGATGAGCAATTGAACAAGGATTTTGCGCAATTGGCAACTGAGCGGGGGATTTGGGTGAATGTGGTCGATAGTCCTAAATTTTGTCGATTTATTACGCCTTCGATAGTGGATCGCGGTCGGTTAGTGGTTGCGATAAGTACCGCAGGTGCAGCGCCAGTTTTTGCGCGAACTATTCGTTCCCGCCTCGAGACAATGCTACCGTCATCGTTAGCCCCTCTGTTTGATTTTGTTGCCAGTAAACGCGAAGAAGTACAAAATAAATTGCTTGCTGGAAAAGATAGACGATTGTTTTGGGAGCGGTTTTTTACCATTAACCAAGATAAATTTGATTCGTCAACAGAACAGCGCTATCTAGAGGCCTTTGAAAACTTTGGTGTTAAGGGGGAAATCCTCTTGTTGACTGTGGATACGCCGGCACATTTACTCCCGATTGCTGCAATGCCTTTGTTACAGACGTTAGACGTGATCTACAGCGATAGTGCGCTGGATAGTGAGATTAATGAATTATTAAGGCGAGATGCAAACAGAGACGTTATTCCTTTAGTAAGTGATATCACACATCAATATGAACAAGGAAGTCGTATGCTAATCGTTTCTTCTGTTGCTCAAATCGCTCAGTTCAGTGCACATTTCCCGATGGCAAAACATCTACGACCTGGCGCGATTTAAAGCGTTTTTCCAGATATTCTATTATGACGAGTCTACTTTGTAGTAGACTCGTTTTTTTATATTGTTTGGAACCCTTTATGGCTGCTAAAGCTACCGTTTTTAAAGTATCACTGCAGATTGCTGATATGGATCGTCATTATTATGCGGATCATCAATTTACCCTAGCACAACACCCATCTGAAACGGATACTCGTATGATGGTACGTTTACTGGCATTCGCTTTAAATGCATCGGATAGTTTAGTGTTTAGTAAAGGTTTATGCGTTGATGATGAAGCAGAGCTTTGGGACAAAAGCTTGAGTGGTGAAATCGATCTTTGGGTTGAGTTTGGTCAAGCGGACGAAAAGTGGCTCAGAAAAGCTTGTGGACGATCAAAGCAAGTCATTCTATATACTTATGGTGGCCGAAGTGTGCCTATTTGGTGGCAACAAAACCAGCAAGCATTCACCCGCTACGATAATTTAACCGTGATTAACTTTCCTGAAGAGGCGGTCAAACAAATGGAAGTTTTTGTTAGTCGTAACATGGCATTACAAGTCAGCATAAGTGAGGGGCAAGTGTGGCTATCTGATGCTAATGATAGTGTGTTGATCGAGCCTGAAATATTAAAGTAAGTAGCGGTCTGAACCATATTTGTAACGACAATAAAGTGATTTCAACCTTAGTTTAGCAATGGTTAATTAAGTTTAATTAAATGGGTCTTGTACTAATAAAAACACAGGCAGATAATCAAATCAGATAGTAAACATCAAATGACTGACTAAATCATTAATATATATGATGTTTTATTTTTACGATAGTTATTGATTAAGGATGTTATTGTGAAGCAATTAGCCCTGTACCCAATTGAAAGAATTGATGAATTGACCTCGCCAGAAGCTCATGAAGACATTTCAATGCTTTCCTCGGCCATAAATGTGTTTACTGATTTCAAGAATGTGACTCCACAAGTTATCGAATCGAGTACATCAGCTGTTAACGTTGAACATTTAATGCAGAAGTCTCATGTGCGTCTAAAATTAGTGATCGATAATAAAAACAGGTTTATCGGCTTAATCAGTTTTGAGTCTTTACAAAATCAAGAGATATTAAAACGTGTTGCTGCGGGGCATCAGCGTGAACAGCTTACGGTTGCTGATTTTATGATCCCTAAGGAACAACTTAAAGCGATTGATTTTGACGATTTAAGTTATGCACGAATAGGTGATGTGATTGAGACATTGCAGTCAGCAGGGCAGCAGCATTGTTTAGTGTTAGATCGAGAAAATCATACTATTCGAGGCGTATTATCTGCTAATGATATTGCTCGCCGATTAAAGCTTGCCGTCGATGTAAGTACACCAAACTCTTTTGCATCAATATTTGACGTTATTACTAAAAATCAGCAACCTGTTGGACTGAAAGTACCATAATATTAAAGTTAACCCCCCCATTAACTAATGAATAAAAAATAGCCACATTATGTGGCTATTTTTATGTTCAACCGAACTATATTATTGGAAGCTTAAACTCCAAGTATCGATATATCCGGTGTCTTGGTTGGCATTATCAACTGCTTTCAATGTCCATATACCACTTGACTCAACACCTGCCATATTAGCTGTGTAAGTCTGGGTTAGATTATCAGTACCACCACCAGTGTTGTTATGCAGTACAACAGTTTGGCCCGTAGGGCTAACTAACTGGATTTTTAAATCACCAATATAAGTATGAATAATTCCTATAGACACTGATACCGTTCCAGAATCACCACTGCGGCTAACCGTTATAGGACTAGTAATGCCAGTAGTGCTGTTGTCTGGGATCGTATAATTCCCAGTATTAGTGTAGCTAGCAGGGCCGCCTGTGTTGCTGCCACCAGTGCTACCAGCGGTGTAGTTAGCCACTAAACCTACACCATTAAATGCACTGTAACCTTGTACCATCACATAGTAGGTACCAGATTGAGGTGTTGCTATTGGGCAAGATTCAGCATTACCACTTTTCCATGGACGACAGTCGTAACTACTGCTGGTAGGAGATGCGCCATACTGTACATACAAGTCAGCATCACCTGTACCACCACTCATGGTGAAACTTAAATCACTTGCGCCTGCAGGAACGTCTAACGAGAAATATAACTCATCGTTTTTAGCACCAGCTAAAGCTGTTTTTGCCACACCGTTTTCAAGTACGCTGTCACCAGAACCTGTTCCCGGATCGGTTGGGCCATTACATGATTCGTCTAGGTAAGCTTTTGCTGCGGTTGCATTGACCATACCGTAACCTGTTTGGTTATCACGACCGGCAACGCTTAGGTCATCTGCTGTTGCATTCAATGCCGCACGTACTTCACTGGCGCTACATTCCGGGTGGTAACTCCACACCAATGTTGCTACCCCTGATACATGTGGTGTTGCCATTGAGGTACCATTGTAATATTCGTAATCTTCATTACCTTGGTTACTTACCGTAGCGGATTGGCCTATTTGGGCTTTAAGTGCCAGACCCGTAGCACGATCTACAGAGACAGAAGGAACGGTTATGTCACTATTAGCATCAACCAAAAATGGATTTTGTAAGCCAGGTAACGCACTATTACTGTAGACGATGATCCCAGATGCACCAGCATCTTTACAGGCCTTTGTTGAGTCTATTTCGGGATAGCTAGAACCTTGATTCCCAACACGTTCAACTAAACAAATTTTGTTGCTCATATTACCGCAGTTAAAGCTAGACCCACTCACGGTACATTCAGCCAGTGTGGCCGTAGCACTCGCGTTAATAGGTGCAGCAGTATAGCTGCTCCCTGATGGCGTTAAGCGGTTGTGCGGTACTACGCCATTGTTAAAGTATGATTGGCCACCAATGGTTATATCAGCTAAACGACCTTCGCCGACGGTTACCGTTGATAGAATTGCCTCACCGGGTCCCGAAATTTCAACTTGGTCTGTATACTGTGAAAAAGCAGCATGATCGAGATTGCTGTCAACTGCCGCAACAGACATAACGCTATCATAAGATGCTGGGTAGCTATAAGAACTGTCGCCAGCATTACCCGCCGCCGCAATTAATAACACTCCATTATTGTAATGAGCCGTTAATGCATTGCGCTCAGTGGTTGTTGAGCCACTGCCACCTAAGCTCATGGTGACAACGTTTGCGTTACCTGAATCAACACAGGTATCGATAGCGGCTACTAATGATGACGAGTAACCCCATCCTGCCTCATTAAATACTTTAACAACGTGAATATTGGCATTTTGATTAGGCATTACCCCAACAACACCTTCACTATTAGCAATAGCGGCAATGGTACCTGCTACATGAGTACCATGAGCATTATTATTACCTGGTTGATACCAGTTACCTGTGCCTGAATTATTGGTACCAGTTGCATTGTTACCGCTTAAATCATTGTGGCTACGGTCATAACCAGAATCAATAATACAGATAGTACGATTACCTGCTTGGCTGTCACTTAAGACGGTTGCACCAACAAAAGTTTGTCCCCAAGGCGTTGTCTCTGCGAGCAGTCTACGAGGCAAATCCTCTTCTACATATTCAACGTCTTGACGCAAACGCAATGCTTTAATCGAAGGCGAGTCGAGTTTCACCGAGTAACTATTACTACGACCAACACGTTTCATTTCTCGTGCTTTAACGCTATTTAACGCTCTATACTGAGTGAATACTTCATTTGAACGAGGTTCATAAGACATGCTATTGCTGTCTGTTTCTACATCCAAATTTTGTATTGCTGCACTACTACTCAATGTTTGTGCGGCATTGTCATTTCGAAATTTAACAATATAACGTTTAGGTAGGGGAGACTCTTGCTGAATCTGTTGGTTAGTTGCTGAGAGTTGAGAAGGGGCTGGTGCTGCGTTGACTTGAGTTGAAATAGCCAAAGCGAGTGCAGTCATGCTAAGCACGACTGCTGGGTTTTTATGATTTTTCATATTATCTTCCATGTTAATCAGGGGACGTAATGTCTTTTATAATTATGTTTTATTGATAAGCTTATTCTGCTTACCTGTTTAAAAGGTAATCAATAATTAACCGAATGTAAACATTAAGTTAATTATTTGTTGCTTGCGTAGCAGCGCGTTATTCTGTTTTATTTTGGATTTACAAATCGTTTTAGTGAATTTTACTTTTATTTTATTTTGTTAAAGTGGCTGATTAGTAATGCTTTATTTATTTGATGTAGTGATTTAGTTTAGTTTAGGTTCGAACGAATTAATCAGTTTTTACTAATGAACATTTTGTTAATGTAACTGAGTGTAGTTTTACAAAGTAGGAGGGGAAAAGTGTTTACGAAGAGAGAGGAAATAACTTATCAGTTTTATCACAGATAATAAAAAACCACCGATGGTGGTTTTTAGTATTATAGATTTAGTTGATGGCAGAGATTATCGTGACGACATTAATGTGTCTAAACCGCCAGCATTATAGGTTTTACTATACCCTTGCTTAACTAATGCATTTTGCGCCATTCCACTTCGACGTCCACTACGGCAATACAATACGACATCGGTATCTTTTGCTAAATTCAATTTCGCTAGTTGGGGCACTATTTGATCGAATGGGATATTAATTGCGCCATTAATATGACCCGCTGCAAACTCCTCTGCAGTACGGACATCAATTACCATATCCCCTTTATCTATTTTTTGCCAAGCCACATTTGGATCTTGTTCTACCACTTGTGCTGGTGAAATAAAAGATACTGCTAACATTGCAACTAATGCTAATAACTGACTGGATAATTTGGTAATCGAATTTTTTAACACAATTATTTCCTTGTTTCTATTTAGCTAATGCTATTTCAGCTGCTGTTTTAATGCCCATTTTTTTCATTACTATCGCAGCTGGACAAAAACCTGTAAATGCACTCTGAAATAGATTAGCGCCTACAAATACAGTAAGCCAGACAAAGTATGGGCTGACGGTTACTGTTAAGACTACGGACAATAAAACCATAAAACCACCAAAGGCTATAATACATCTTTCTAATGACATTTTTAACTTCCTATTGGGCTTTGCCCTGTTTGCAAAATAATATGTTAACTTTCTTTATTGATGTATTTATGTTTCATCACCGAAAAATACAACACCGGTATAACGACTAACGTTAAAATGGTTGAGATAAAAATCCCAAAAATTAAACTAATGGCCAAACCATTAAAAATGGGGTCATCTATAATAAATAACGCTCCAATTATTGCCGCTAATGCTGTTAACATAATGGGCTTTGCCCGTACCGCGCCAGAGTGGATAACAGCTTGCTCTAAGGGCACGCCTGCGGCTATTTGTTGATTAATGAAATCAACTAGCAATATTGAGTTTCGAACAATAATGCCGGCTAGCGCTATCATGCCTATCATAGAAGGCGCGGTGAATTGAGCGCCTAACAAAGCATGTCCTGGCATAACGCCGATAATAGTTAATGGAATTGGCGCCATGATAATGAGTGGCACAATATAAGATTTAAATTGACCCACTACGAGTAAGTAAATGGCGATCATGCCAACGGCATATGCAATACCCATATCGCGGAAGGTTTCATAAGTTATTTTCCATTCACCGTCCCATAAAATAGATACATCTGTTAATCCATCAGGCTGATTAACCAAGTTTTGTTGAATAGGATAGCTTGAGTCACCTTGTTCATTTTGTTGATTAATTTGACTAACCATGTCGAACATCCCATAAAGAGGGCTGCCTGTTGGGCCTGCCATATCAGCAATGACCATGATCATTGGCACCATGTTTTTATGAACAATCGGTGCATTAATAGTCTGTTGATGTACTTTTACTAATTCAGCCAATGGTACTGTGCTACCTGACTGACTCGGCAAACGTAATAGCAATACTTGTTTTAAGTCCAATTTAGCCGCTTCATCAAGCTGTAATCTTATCGGCGTGGGCTGCATTAACTGTTCTTGATGTAAATAATTGACATCCTTACCATCAACAGCAGTGCTGATAGCTTCCACGATACTGGCATAAGAAACCCCCATTAAACTGGCTTTATTACGGTCAATAATGACTTGCCATTTCTGTTGCTGTGCTGGCAGATAGATATCCATATCAACAACGTATTCAGTATCTTTGAAACGCTGTAACAAGTCATTGGCTGCTTGCTCACGTAACTCGGTGTTAGGTGCATAAACCTCGGCTACGATAGGGGACCAAACTGGCGGTCCTGGAGGCACTTCAACAATCTTGATATTGGCTTGATAGCGTAGACCAATTTGTTGCAATGGTTCGCGTACAGATGATGCAATCGTGTGACTGTCACGGTCGCGATGTTTCTTATCCACTAGATTAACTTGGATTTCTCCCAGCTCTTGGCTGCTACGTAAAAAATAATGTCGTACCAAACCATTAAAGTTCATTGGAGCATGTGTACCGGCGTACAACTGTAAATGCTCAACCTCTTCTACATTGCTGAGATATTGACTAAGATCTTGTAGTACTCTTTGTGTTTGCTCCACAGGAGTTCCTTCAGGCATGTCGACCATCACCTGAAACTCTGATTTATTATCAAAAGGCAGCATTTTTAATACCACAGCTTGCATTACAGGTAAGGCGGTAGCAAAGACAATCAATAATATGATCCCTAAAGCTAAGCCTTTACGTGCTTTTGGGGCATGTTCGCCGATTAAAAAAGGACTCATTATTCGCGTAAACAAACGTGTTAATCGATTGTCTTCTTCAACCGCAATGCCAGTATTTGTCGCTGCACTATTTGAACTAGATGACTTTTTATGAGGCTTAAGTAAATGGTTGCTTAACCAAGGCGTCATAATAAAGGCGATTAACAATGAAATAATCATCCCCATGCTGGCATTAATTGGAATTGGGCTCATGTATGGTCCCATTAGTCCTGATACAAATGCCATAGGTAATAACGCTGCAATTACCGTAAAGGTGGCTAATATTGTTGGTCCGCCCACCTCATCAACGGCATGAGGAATAAGTTCACCAATGGGTTTATCACTCATTGCCATATGTCGGTGAATATTCTCTACCACCACGATGGCATCATCGACCAAAATACCAATAGAGAAAATAAGTGCAAACAATGAAATCCGATTTAACGTAAATCCCCATGCCCAAGATGCAAACAGGGTAATGGCGAGAGTGATAATAATCGCAACACCGACCACGGCTGACTCGCGTAATCCCATGGCGAAAAACACCAAGAGCACAACTGCAGATGTAGCAAAAATCAGCTTGAATATAAGGGTGTTGGATTTATCTCCGGCTGTTTTACCGTAGTTTCGGGAGACTGCAACGTCAACATTATCTGGAATTAACACATTATCGACGGCATCGATTTTAGCTAACACAGCATTAGCAATATCAACGGCATTTTGACCGGCTTGTTTACCGATTGCGATAGTAACAGCAGGATAAGTGCCTTTATCTGTTACATGCCAAACGTGTTGTTTGGGGATATCGCTTTTAAGACTTACATTGGCAATATCAGATAAATATACTGCTTGAGGCAATGGAGTTTGTTCTGTAGTTGCCTCGGGTTGATTCACTTTGATTAATAGATTACTGACATCATCCGGAGTTTGTAAAAACTGACCCGTTTGCAGCTTAATTTCTTGATTATATTGCGTCATCGAACCGAGGGTCGACGCTTGGTTATTATTCTGCAGTGCGTTACTGATATCGGTAAATGTCACCCCGAAGCTGTTCATTTTCACCGGATCTATACGCACATTTAACACTATTTCATGGCCACCTTGGGTATAAATCTCTCGTGTACCCGGTATTCGTTTTAGTTCAGTTTCTAGACCTGATGCAACTAAGGTGAGTTGTTCTGCCGTCATGCTAGGGTCTTTAGACCAAAGCGTTAATCCTACTATTGGCACATCGTCAATGCCTCTGGGTTTGATTAACGGCTGACCAATACCTGCTGCATGATTAAACTTGTCGCTATTTGAGTAAAGTTGGTTATATAAATTAACCACGGCTTCATCTCGTGGAACCCCAACTTCAAAAATGGCAATAATGAGCGCGCCATCAGGCTGAGAAAAGGAGTAAAGCGTATCAATCCCTTTTATTTCAGAAATGATGCGTTCTGCTGGCAAGGTAACTTGATTCTCTACTTCTGTGGGTGTAGCACCAGGGTAGGGAATAAACACATCAGCAAAAGTGACATCAATTTGAGGTTCTTCTTCTTTTGGGGTGATGATTACGGCAAAAATACCGAGTAATAACCCCAAAATGGCTAACAAAGGTGTAATGGCATTATGTTGAAATGTCTTTGCTATGGAGCCAGAAATACCGAGTTTTTTTGAATCATTTGGTGTTGTCATTGAGATTACTCCTGAGCTTGTGCTGCTGAGGAATTAATTAAATAACGGCCGGCGTCAATAACAATTTCGTCACCAACCATGAGGCCGGATAATACTTCTGCAGTATTATTTTTAGTATCAATTCGGCCTATACGCACTTGATTGAGTACTACCTTATCTGCATTTTTACGGTATACAGACGTCAAATCACTGACTTGGTGTATAGCTGATAGTGGGATCATTAAACTGGGTTCGCTAGGAATGTCTATTATAACTTTACTCCACTCACCAACAGTCACATTTTCGATGTTATTAGCATCAAGGTTGACTCTAACTTGATGTTGATGAGTCTGCGGATCGGCAAATTGGTATACGTTAATCTCTTTTGAAGTGATTTTATCTCCGTTGAACAATTGTACGGTTACTTGATCCTGTTGCTGCCATAGGGCTACGTCTTGTTGTGGTATTTGAAATACGACTCTGAGGTGTTGAGTATCGTAACCGGAAAATAACGCTTGGCCGTAGGATATCGTTTCACCTAATTCAATAAAACGTTGGGTCATTCGGCCACTAAAGGGCGCGCTAACGACAGTATAATTTAAGCTTTCTTTCGCCTTAATTAATAACGCTTGAGCTGCGCTGACGGCTTGTTTACTGGATTTTGCTTTGGCAGTGGCTTCATCCATTGCGCCTTTAGATATCGCTCCCTTTGGGAACAAAGTCTTATAACGGAGATATTGCGCTTGAGCCTCGCTGTTAAGGGCTTCTGCTTTTGCGAGTTCAGCTTCGGCACCCGCTAATCCAGCGCCTTGTTCTTTGTTGGTTATCTCTAATAATGCCGCACCTTGCGGAACAAGATCGTTCACATCAAACAAGATTTTTATTATTCGCCCTGAGGTTTGTGCCGACACCGTTGCTGCTTTAATTGCTTCAATTTTAGCATCGTAAAGTCGTGGTTGAAGTTGTTGGGAATATGCAAGTGTTAATGTTTTAACATCAGAGGCTTGTGCAGCACCGGGTAAAATGATTGAGGCTAAGATGGCACTGAAGAATAATTTTTTGGATAAGTGAGACATAGCGATAGCCTTGATTGATGTTCATAAGAAAATTCTAATGGACTTTAACCAGTTAAGCAACCGATAAATTGTAAAACTTTATAAATTAGAACATGTTGATATAAAAAGCCGCCAATTAAAGATAACCGGCGACTTAGTAGAATCCGTTTTGTTTTTTAGCCCGTCGTGAGTGAGCGCAAAAAACAATAGATATTAATGTTTAAAAACAGCTAGTTAAAAGCTGTAGTTATATTGTACTGAGTAATAAACAGCATTTGAGCGGGTTTGAGCTGATATTTCACTATTATACCCAGCGACTTGTGCAAGAAGGTTACTATCTTCTAACACCGTTACATCTTCTCCGCGAACTAAAGCAACACCAAAATCAACGGTAGATTGTTGATTTAAATCGTAACTCACACCAGCGGTATACCAAGTTCGGTCAGAATCTGGGATAGATAAAGATGAATGCTGATCAACCACACCTTGGTCGGTTGCTAACCCTGCGCGTAAAGTCCAATCTTGGGTAAGATTATAAGTAGCGCCTAAACTTAAGAACCACGAATCTTTCCAGTGGTATTCTTTTAAATCAGCTTTGTCGACACCATTCTCGCCGTCTTTAACCACGATTTTGTCGAATGCACTCCAATTAGTCCATTGGGCCGTATAATGCACGGCAAATTTCTCTGTTAGCTGGTGGAAACCGGCAAACTGAGCAATATCAGCAAGTGGAATATCAATTTCATTGTATTCAGAATACAAGTAGTTCACATCACCTTTAGCTGTGAGTTTAGGGCTTATACGATAGCTTAAACCAAAGCGGTTATCTGGGTTGACTTCATAAACCACTCCGACAATCCCGCCTAATGCCCAACCATCAGCATCAACATCAACTAAGCTACCCAATTGCTCGTTAGTTCGAGTTAGGGTTCCGCTGGCATAAATAGCATCAATACCGAAACCAAAACTAAACTCATCATTTACTCGGTATGACATACTGGTATTGAAATTAATAGTAACCACTTCAGTGTTACCTAATAAATCAACTGGCGGTGGAAGTGCGACAGCATTACCGCTAATAGTAGGAGCTCTGTTTGACAAGTCACCTAAGTCGGTACCGGTACCATAGTTAGTGAATGCGGCAACCCCGAAAGCCATTTTGTCGTTAATGGGATTGATATAATAAAAATTTGGGATGAGTTTAGCTTCAGCCGCATCATGTTCACTACCAAAAACGACATCTTGTCCAGCGAAACTGCCTTCTATATCAGATACCGATACATCAATATCAGCATAAACGACGCCTAAAGATAGTGCTGTTTCATCAAAAAGAGCCATTGCTGCAGGATTTCGAGATAAAACTGAGGCGTTGTCAGCAATAACAGCATCACCAGCCATGGCACGACCAATACCAGTAGCGGATTGACTGTTTAACTGGAAACCAGCTGCAGACGTTTGTGCGCTGATTAAACCTACTGCAGCAGCAATGAGTGTCTTGTTGAATTTATTCATTATTATTTCCCATTTGTTATTACCGTTTTCGAGTTAATTTTAATCACTTTAGAGAGTTGACGGCAAAAATTTAGGGCATCTTAGGTAAGTGCGATCAATGTAACAACTCCGACCAGATGTTAGCTGTTGTTAACATTAAGTTAATTTAAGATCTTAATCGTGAAGTAGGTGTTTGATAGCGTGGCACTATATGTAAATTAGCGGCAGCACTAATGTGATAGTAAACAACCAAATAAAGTAAATTAAAGTTTATTCATACTGAATGAATATTAAGCGCCTGAATGACAATTTAGAACAATCGGTTTTTACCGCTTAACATCGTCTTACTTATTGTTGTTTATTATCTAATGGTGAAATAACGGTTAATAAATAACGCAACCTCGAGAACAGAAGTTGAGCTATTTATATCATTCAATTATGTAAAAATTATGATGTTAATGAACGACGAAAAACGTTGAAATCTGCGATAGTGTTCTGTGTTGGTGGTGAAACTTTACTAATAATAACGCCAAATAACATTGCCAAAACAAACCCAGGAACGATTTCATATAACTCAAAAAGCCCCCCGGTCATTTGTTTCCACACTACAACAGTTATCGCACCCACCAAAATGGTTGCAATAGCCCCATTACGGCTATAACCCTGCCAAAAAAGTGATAATAGCACCACAGGACCAAAAGCCGCGCCAAACCCAGCCCATGCATAACTGACTAAACCCAATACACTGCTTTCCGGGTTTAACGCAACTAAGCCTGCAACTAAGGCGATAGCAATGACACCTATTCGACCCACTAACATTAATTCTTTACTGCTAGCTTGAGGACGCAACCATTTAAGATAAAAATCTTCAGTGATTACACTAGAACAGACCAATAATTGTGAATCAATGGTACTCATGATGGCAGATAAAATGGCCGCAATGAGTAAGCCGCCTACCCAAGGATTAAAAGCTGCATTGGCTAAATGAATAAAGACCGTCTCTGGGTTTTTAAGTGGCTCTGCGGCAAAGTAAAGACTACCAGCAATACCTGTTGCTAAGGCACCGACTAGCGACACTAACATCCAACTCATGGCAATACGACGTGAAAGCATCAGATCTTTTGGATTTCCAATTGCCATAAAACGAGACAAAATATGCGGCTGACCAAAATAACCCAGTCCCCAAGCCAATAAAGATACAAGACCTCTCACCGTGGTGTTTTCACTAATAAACGACAACATGGTGGGATCAATGTGTTCAAAATTGGCTTGTGTATTAGGTTCGCTAAAGATTGAAATAGGTACAATGACGAGCGCGACTAACATTAAGCAACCTTGAAAGAAGTCTGTCCAACTAACGGCAAAAAATCCGCCAACAAAGGTATAAGAAACGATAATGAATGAACCGATCAATAAGGCAACGGTATAATCGAGGCCAAATACTTTTTCAAATAATATTGCGCCGCCGACCATGCCTGAAGAAGTATAGAAGGTGAAAAAAATTAGGATTGTTAATGCCGAAACAAGTCTTAATAGCCCATGAGAATCATTAAATCGATTTTCAAAAAAGTCGGGTAATGTTAATGCATTATCGGCCATTTGGGTGTAAATGCGCAGACGTCTAGCAACAAATAGCCAATTAAGCCAAGCCCCAAACACTAATCCAAAACCAATCCATGCTTCGCCTAATCCACTTAAATATACGGCACCAGGCAAACCAAGTAATAACCAACCTGACATATCTGATGCGCCAACACTTAACGCTGTTACAGCGGGGCCCATTTTTCTGCCACCAAGAATGTAATCATCCACGGTATCGGTTTTGCAGTAGGCCCAGTAACCAATTGCCATCATTAAGGCGAGGTATCCGATGAAGGTAATGATGATTGGTGTTTGAATATCCATATTGCTTCCAAGTTATTATTCTTATGGTCAACATGCTAGCAGAAGTTTGATTTAGTTCACACTTTGATTTTTCTAGTTGAAAAAAAATCCGCTATTCAATGAAGTAGCGGATTTTAAATGGTTATCAGTAGATATTAAATAAAGGTGTTTTCAACTTCTTTTTTGACAAAATCAAGGTCTGAAGCGGGTTCTCCAACCAAGACCATATAGGCATCGGCTGTTTGAAAGCTTTTGCCTTTATACTGATTATCAGCAAAGGCTTCTTCTAATACAATCCGGTTTTCTATGGGCACAATGAACAGGGTAACCTTGTTTCCAAGCTCGTCAGCCATCACCAAATGTAATGATTTGATACCTTGAAAATCACAATATGAAGTGTAAAAAACACGTCCAGGCTGTTGAATAAACTTAGAATCACTCAAACCATCTAAACCAGCTAGTTTAAAATTGACGTCATTAAAACCAATATCTTGTTCCATGATCAATGCTTTGGTTTCATGATGAACATGAGCCAATGAGTTTTCCCCTAGGTTTACTGGCGTAAAGCGCAATAAACTAAAGCTGACTCCCACAATGAAAGCAACTGATGCCGCCATCGCCATCATATAACGAGTGTGTTTTTTACTCTTTTGGTGTTGGCTTAATTGCTGTCGTAAAATTAATTTATCAGCTAAATCATTAGGCACATCAATACTGAGTGCTTGAGTGAGTTTATGGTCAAATGCTTTTAGGTCTTTGACAAATTTAGCATCGTCTTGATTTTCAGCTAAATGAGCTAAAAATTCATCGGACTGATTATTGGGGTCACCGTATGCTTGGCGACGAAACTGTAGATCATCCATTTGATTGACCTCTTACCTCTGGTGCTTCGAGAGCGTCTTTTAACTGGTTTCTGGCTCTAAATAAACGGGTCATTACCGTATTTCTATTGAGTTCGAGCATGGTGGCAATTTCTTCGCCACTAAACCCGCCAATCAGCTGCAATAACAAAGGCTCTCGATATTCAATATCGAGTTTACCTATTTGACGACGTAACCAATACTGTTCGGTATCATCTTCATGACTTGTCGATAAAACATCTTCAAGTAAATCTTGTTCAACGTCACTGTAGTCAAATTGTTTACGCTCAAAACGTCTGGCATTTTCTCGTCTTAAAATGGTAATTAACCAGGCTTTAGCGGCTTTTTCGTCATTTAAAGAGTCCAAAGAGCGCCACGCTCGTAAGAACGTTTCTTGAGTAATATCTTCTGCGACATGTTTATCACCACATAACCAAAAGGCATAGCGAAAAATGTCGGTATGAAGCGCCCTGACAAGGCTATCGTATCGTCGTTGTTTTGTTAGCATCTCAGATAAGACCGCGGGTTCAGCCTTTTTCTTACGCAGGTAATCAAACATTTTTTAACTTTTTTGAGTTAATCATATGTAACAGCTTAAAAAGAGGTGGGATTAATAGCAAGCTAAATAGCAGAAACACTCTGCTATTTAGCTTTTTAATCTAAGGGTTAAGCTCTACAATTATCGATTTGCTACTGGCTTGAGATGGCTGTTGATAGGCTAAAATTGCATCTATGAGTGACTTTTTGTCCATAGCTTGAGGATGACGGCTGTATTTATCAGCTTGTAATTTACTAATGGCAATTTCAAGTTGTGTTGATAATCCACTTATTTGAGTCAAGCTCATTGGCTGACCTAAGCGATCGCTAAAGTAATCTTGTAATGCTTTAATAGCGGCACTACTGTCATTACGATCGCAAGCATGAATAATGGCTTTTAATTCTGAGGTAGTGCTTTTTAATGACGTTTTTTTGTGGTTAGGAGAAACCTGATTATCCCTAGTATTTGCTGCTACTGCTTTTCGCCATAATACTAACGTTATTATCCACAGTAGTGCCAATACTCCGCTAATCCACGGCCAATATCCAGCAGAGCTATTTACCGTAAAACGGTCTGCTGATGGAATATCTGTTGGCGTTACGGTACTGCCAATAACATTAATAGTACGCGCAGGAAGAGTGGCAAATTGTTGTTTTTTAAGATGTGGATTCCACCAAGGCACCCGTATCTCTGGCAATGTGTATGTACCCGGTTTTGTTGGTACTATGGCTGTCGTTAAACTGTACTGTGATACCACTTGATTGTCGCGTACAAAGGTTTGCCTTAAAGGCTTTTCTGGATAGGCTTTTAATCCTTCAACCAGCGGTATATCGATATCGGGCAAGCTGGTGTCATCGGTATTTGATGCTATCAAGCTAATGGTGCGAGTAATAGGGCTGCCTACTTCAAATTCGCTGATATCGTCTGGCCAAGTTTCTTTTAATACTGCAATGTCACTGACAAGCCATTTTCCTTGGTAGCTTGGCGGTGTTGAATTGATTTGAATGACTTGTCTTTCTGCTTCAGTTTGCATCGGCCGACTTTCGTTAAAGCCAAACATTCCACCTCGTCTTGGCGCTTCCACAAGTACGTCGCCTGAAAAGCTCGCGCCGTTGATGACTAATTCTCCTGGGAGATCGGCAATAATACCGTAAGTGCGTTCTATCACTCTAAACCGACGGCCATCGACAATTTCGTTGCCGTCTTTATCCTCTCCAATTTGTTTGACTTGCGCACCTTCTACTGTGGGAGCACTAATGACACCGCGTTGCAGCTCAACGGCTAAATAGAGCTTCACTTTATAGGTAATTAATTGACCGACATAAGCGTCAGAAGTATTGGTGTTAGCCTTAATAAACACGTTTTGTGCTTCACTGGTCTTGGCACCTTGAGGCATGACTTTCACCGAGATGGGCTGTGAACTTACTCCGTTGATATTGAACGCCGGTATGGTGACATCACCTAATGATTTAGGTGACAGTAATACCTGCCATCGGGTTTCTTTTGTGGTGTCAAAGTTAACCATTTTGGTACTGCGGCCAACACTGGTTCTGCCAACAATAAAGTTTTTGAGTAACACTGAAGTATCTAACGCTCCAGCGCTGAGGTCATCATCGGCCGTAATATCGAGCACAAAGTACTCCCCAGCAATGACAGGGTTACGATCTATTGTTGCTTGCACTTGGCTAAGGGCAAATACCGGGGCTGCAATGATGAATAGCAATAGGCTACAAAAGGTTCTAATTACCACTGTTCATTATCCTTAGTCGGTTGACTATTTTGACGACGTTTTTGATATTCGAGCTGCATTTTATTACGGATCAACACTTGTGGGTCTTCGTTGATGGCGCGAAGGGCTCGTTCCATATCTGCTGGCAGTTTATCTTGGTTTGCTTGCGATGCAGATATCACTTCTGATGATTTACCTTCTGTTGCCGTTTTGTCACTTGGTTGTGCTGAGGCTGCAGAAGTATTCATTTTTTGACTGTCATCAGTTTGTTGTTCACCTCTTTTACTGGCATTAGCCTGCATACTCGCTTCGTTACTCTCTGGCGTGTCTTGGTTTGCAACATCATTTTGTTGAGAAGATTGGTTATCTTCAGATGATTGTGGTGCCTGCGGCTCAGCGCTATTTTGTTTTTGGTCACCGTTTTGCTGTTCATCAGAGTTTGATGTCTGATCTGCTTGTGGCTGTTGATTCTGTGACTGTTGTTGCTCGCTATCAGATGAACGGTCATTGTTATCGTTAGATTGATTTTCAGAGCTCTGATCTTGGCTTTGTTGGCCAGATTGATCTTGTTGACCCTGTTGATTTTTCTGTTGGCCTGATTGTGACTGATCAGGCTTTGATTGATCTGAATCGCTTTTATCTGACGAAGATTTCTCTGATGAATTGTCATCATTTGAATTTGACTGATCTTGTTCTGACTTATCCGACTCTTGCTTAGAGGGATCTTGTTGCTGTTGTTCAAGCAATTGTTGAGCTAAGGCAAAATTCTTTTCTGCCTCGCTAAAAGGTGATTGTGCTGCAATAGCCTTTTGGTAACGAGTGATTGCTTCTTGATAATCTTTTAGCTGCATCAGCGCATTACCCTGATTATATAAACCTTGGGCACTATTATCTTGCTCAAACTCGGCTAATGCTTGTTGATAATCGCCTGCTTTATAGTGGGCAGAAGCACGCCATTGTGAGTCTTTAAATGTGTCAGCAGCCTGAGCAAATTCACCTTGTTGGAATGCCGATTGTGCTTGTTGATCTTTGGTTTGCCATAAATCTTGCCACACAAAGGCTTGCGCCGGTTGGCTCTGGGTCAGACTAAATGCCATTGCAGTCGCCAGCAACAATGCGGGGTTAAGCATGATGGTTAATAATCCTTGTCTAAAACTCATTAACATCGGGATGATTAATAACATGGCAAGGTATGGTCCCAGATCTTGCCATGCTTCACCAGCAAGTTCTGTTTCGGTTGCTTTACCGTCGGATGCCAACCACTGGGTTAGGGTGGTGACATCGCTGCCATCAGTTTGTGCTGGGACGAGGATCCCTTGATGTTGTTGCACCAGTTTTTGTAATAAACCGTAATCTGTTTTAGCGACAACGACTTCGTTACTATTATCACGTAGTAATTGGCCGTCAGCTAATCGGATAGGGGCTCCTTGCTTACTGCCAAAAGCCATGATCGATAAACGATAACGACTGTTTAGCGCCGTGGTTGCTTGATTAAATTGGTGTGCGGAAATGCCATCGGTCATAACAATAATGTCACCAGTAACATGACCGCCTTGTGCGAGCAGTTTTTCTGCCAAAGATAATGCAGCCGCCAAGTTTGAACCTTTGGTCGGCATAATATCGGGCGATAATGTAGGCAGTAAGTTTAAAATGGTGCCACTGTCGCGAGTTAATGGGCTAATAGTGTATGCATCACCAGCATAGGCTATCAGTCCGGTTTCACCTTCTTTTAATTCATTAAGTAAATCGGTCGCTCTAAATTTGGCATAAGATAACCGATTAGGACTTAAGTCCGTAGCGTACATTGACTGAGACATGTCCATCACCAGTACTCTACCTTGCTCGGTAGCAAACACCGGCAGGCTTTGTTTATTTAATGCAGGACCAGCAATAGCGATAACGGCAATGATCCAACAAACTATTAATAACCATTTAGGTTGATGGGTTTTCTCAACAGTTTGGCTTATTAATAACTGGCTTAAATGTGGGGCGATATATTGCTTCCAAGCCGATTGCTGACTCTGTTTACGCCAAAATAGTGTGCTTAATATCAAAACTGGGATGAGCCCCCAAAGCCACTCAGGGCGAATAAAATGCACCATTATTGGTTCGCCTCTTTGTTTTTGCCTGTTTTAGGTAATGTTAACGAAGGCCATAGTTGTTGCAAGCTGATTAAGAAACTGATTAATAATGACATTAATAAAGGCCAATAAAATAATTCACTTTTAGGGCGGTAACTCAATTGATCTCGACTCACTGGTTCTAGCTTGTCTATTTCTTGATAAATGCCTTCGAGATCTTCGCTGTTTCTAGCTCTAAAATAATAACCTTTAGTCAGATCTGCTATTTTTTTGAGTTGGCCTTCGTCTAAATCCATTGATGGATTAACACGTTCTTTGCCAAAAATAGTGCGACGTTCTAATACATCTGCGCCAACACCAATAGTGTAAATGGTGATATTACGTTTAGCGGCAATTTGCGCGGCAACTTCAGGCTCTATGTTACCGGCGTTATTAGAACCGTCTGTCAGTAGAATCAATACTCGGTTACTTTCTGCAACTTTATCAAAGCGTTTAACCGCAAGCGCTATGGCTTCACCTATAGCGGTTTGTTTGCCGACTAAGCCAATTTGCGCATCATCTAAAAATGTGGCGACTGAGCGACGATCTAACGTTAGTGGTGCTTGTAAATATGCATGGTCAGCAAATAGGATC
Source organism: Shewanella polaris (assembly GCF_006385555.1). Classification (NCBI taxonomy): domain Bacteria; kingdom Pseudomonadati; phylum Pseudomonadota; class Gammaproteobacteria; order Alteromonadales; family Shewanellaceae; genus Shewanella; species Shewanella polaris. The sequence continues at coordinate 1,465,009 of NZ_CP041036.1, forward strand.
AGCCCAAGCCGATCTCCTTTTCGACGTTCAATAAAGTCACTAAGCACATGTTGTATTAGCGTAAATCGGTTAACCGTTTGTCCGTTTATCACCATGTCTTCAATTTGCATACTGCCCGATAAATCAACTGCCATCATTAAATCGCGGCCTTTTGCCGGTAGTTCTATTGGATCGCCAAGCCATTGTGGTCGAGCTATCGCTAATAATAAAAAAAGCCACATTAACCAGTAACGTTTTCGGCCAAATTTATAGTTTGTTGTGGTGGCATTTGTGACGGTTGCGGAGATACCCGGTAATTGTAAATACCCGCCAGCGCTGTTCATATTGACACGTTTAATCAATAACGGCAGCGGCAGCAATATTAATAACCATGGCCAATAAAGTGCTAACATTAGGCCTCCTGATGTGTAGGTGTGGATGCTAAGGTGACATCATTAAAATGACGTTTATTGCTTAACCAAGCGCTTGCTAAATGTTGTAATTGCACTTTTTCAGATGGGTTTAGACCGTTAGCTTGATGACGCTTAATTAATAACTGACCAATTTTATGTTGTTGTTCAGGTGCCAGACGGGTATCTAACCAATCAAACCAAGGTTGTCCGTTGAGTTTGGCAAAATGTTCGCGAGGTAAATAAGTTAATGCGGTGCGCTTAAGTAAGCTATTTACCTGTGCGGCAAAGTTATCATCTTCAATGTCATAACTCTGGAGTAGCGTCAGCGCTTTTTTGCGTGGAGCATGATATTGGCGCTGCTTATATAAGCGTTTGGCCAACCACAAGGCTAAAATGACAAATACAGCTGCGATTATCCAATACCCTGGTGCTGTGGGAACTGCACTTATTGGATCAGGTAATTGAATATCTTGCATTTGAGATAATGCTGATACATGTTCATCAGTTGGCATTGGCTGTGTCGGTAAATTTGAAGTGGTCATTTAACGTAAAATTTCCAATTGTGCACTGAGCGGTTTGCCTGCATCAATAAACTTTGGTTGCACTTTTATTAAATTCATTAACGAGACAAATTGCTGTATTTGTTGTTGCTGAGTGCCTAGCCAAGCTTCATAACTTTGGCGGGTTAACGTCAGTTGTTGCTGGCCATCACGTACCGGTAAGGCAAATTGTTTGGGTAACGCTAAAGTCCCTTGTCTTAAAGGATCGGTTACTACAAATGCACCAATATCACAGTAGCGTGATAATTCCGTTAATGGCGCTAAACATTGTTGGTTAATGTGTTGCCCGTCGGTGATGATCCAAATAAGCGATCCTGGTTTCGCAATACGCTGTAAACGTTGGCAGGCTTTAAACATATGACCCGGATCGGGTGACAATTGATTAATTTGGTCTAATTGCTGCTGATGTGCATTAATTAGCCCTGAGGTTAGCTGCAAAATACCTTGACGACGACTACGTGGTTTGAGCTCTAAATGATTTGTTTCACTGGCAATTAATGCTCCAATTCTATCGCCATTATTGATAGCGTTCCAACCTAATGTTGCGGCTAAATGTGCCACTTGAACCGATTGAAGTAAGAGTTGTGAGCCAAAATACAAGCTGTGGCTTAAATCAATTAATAGCAGAATAGGGCGTTCACGCTCTTCAACAAACAACTTAGTGTGTGCTACCCCTGTGCGTGCCGTTACCCGCCAGTCAATGGTGCGAACGTCATCACCATTTTGGTAATGACGCACTTCAGCAAACTCCATCCCGCGGCCTTTGATAAGACTGTTTCGATGACCTGACAATGCTGCTTTTGCGCGTGATTTACGATCGGGCATCGCGCGCGACAGACTTTGACAAGCAATAAGTTCTTGCTCATTTAAGCTCACACCATCACTGTAAAGTGGTAATGAATTAGTTTGGTTCATCATAGCCTGATCATGCTTAATAATAGGTGTTCGAATGGGAACATTTACGGTACAGCAACTTGGCTTAGTATGTGATCAATTACCTGATCAGCCGTAACGCCTTCAGCTTGAGCTTGGTAACTGAGTAACAAACGGTGTCGTAACACATTGGGCGCTACAGCTTGAATATCTTCTGGTGATACAAAATCTCGCTCATATAACCAAGCACGTGCTCTTGCACAACGTTCTAATGAGATCGTTGCGCGCGGGCTTACACCATATTCAAGCCATTTTGCTAGTTCAGCGCTGTAGCGGGCAGGTTGGCGCGTTGCCATCACAATTTCAACAATATACTTTTCTAAGGGTTCAGCTAAATAAATCTCTAATGCTTGGTCCCGTGCAGCAAACACATCGGCTTGGGCGACGGGCTCTATTGTTGGTAATTGATGCGTTTTGGCCTCATTACGGGATTGGCGTAAAATTTCAAATTCAGTTTCAGCGCTAGGGTAATCAAGGTTTAAATGCATTAAGAAACGATCTAACTGCGCTTCTGGCAGCGGATAAGTCCCTTCATTTTCTAGCGGGTTTTGTGTTGCCATCACTAAAAACAGTTCCGGTAAAGGATAACTGTGTTTACCTACGGTAACTTGGCCTTCAGCCATTGCCTCTAATAAAGCCGATTGTACTTTGGCTGGGGCACGGTTAATTTCATCTGCAAGGATTAAATTATGGAAAATAGGTCCGGCTTCAAATTCAAATGTGCCCGTTTGTTGACGGTAAATATCAGTACCCGTTAAATCGGCTGGCAGTAAATCAGGCGTAAACTGGATACGGTGAAACTCGCCTTCGACACCGTCACATAATGCTTTTACTGCGCGGGTTTTGGCTAAACCTGGTGGGCCTTCAACTAATAAATGTCCGTTGGCGATAAGTGCTATCAGCAAGTTTTCTGTTAATACGGGCTGACCTAACACTACTGTATCTAAATAGGTGCGAAGTGAGTGGAAACGACTTAACGGCATAGCAGTACTCAATTTATTTAGTTGGTATTGGGGTTATTAGAACCTATGTTATGAATTCTATTGGTTTTTGGCTAGTAGGATTAACACTATTTAACTTTTTACTAGGCAGATAGTTGTAAACGCCTGTTTAAAACTATTCAATAAAAAGTTAGAATCAGATCACACTTTGATGGTCTGACCAGATTATCTAACAAAATAGAAACTTACCGGCGGAGCCGAGTTGAGCTAACAATAATAGAGGGTGGCATATGAGTGATAGACAACAAGTAACAAATTCCCGGGGCGAACGCATTGCGATTGTTGCTGGTTTACGAACACCATTTGCGAAACAAGCAACTGCTTTTCATGGCGTGAATGCGTTGGATATGGGCAAAATGGTGGTAAATGAGTTGCTGTCTCGCTCTGAAATTGACCCTAAATTAATAGAACAACTTGTATTTGGCAAAGTGGTACAGATGACCGCCGCGCCAAATATTGCGCGTGAAATTGTGTTAGGAACTGGGATGAATGTCAATACAGATGCTTATTCTGTTACTCGCGCTTGTGCGACTAGTTTCCAGTCTACTGTTAATGTGGCTGAGTCAATCATGACCGGTAATATTGAAATTGGTTTAGCGGGTGGTTCTGATTCGTCTTCTGTATTACCTATTGGAGTATCAAGAAAACTGGCTCATGCTTTAGTCGATCTAAATAAAGCGCGTTCGTTTAAAGAGAAATTTGCGATTGCACGTCGTTTGGGGTTGAAAGATCTTTTACCTGTACCGCCAGCCGTTGCTGAGTATTCAACAGGCTTGTCTATGGGACAAACAGCAGAACAGATGGCAAAGACTTATCATATCAGTCGTGCAGATCAAGATGCATTAGCCCACAGGTCGCATACTTTGGCGACAGAAGCTTGGAATGCAGGTGTTCTTCGTGATGAAGTGATGACAGCCCACATTGCTCCATACAAGCATTTTATTGATCGCGATAATAATATTCGTGAAAATTCAGTTTTAGAATCTTATGCTAAATTACGTCCAGCCTTTGACCGTAAACACGGCACAGTAACAGCGGCCAACAGCACACCGTTAACCGATGGTGCATCTGCGATTATTCTAATGAGTGAAGGTCGTGCTAAGGCCTTAGGTTATCAACCAATAGGTTTCATTAAGAGTTATGCGTTTACTGCTATTGATGTTTGGCAAGATATGTTGATGGGGCCTTCATATGCCACACCATTAGCATTAAAACGTGCTGGTATGGAATTAGAAGATTTAACGCTGATTGAGATGCACGAAGCATTTGCTGCACAAACTTTAGCAAACATGCAAATGTTCGGTTCTAAAAAGTTTGCCCAAGAAAAACTAGGTCGCAATCGTGCTATTGGCGAAATCGACATGAGTAAGTTTAATGTATTAGGCGGTTCACTGGCTTATGGCCATCCTTTTGCGGCAACGGGTACTCGTTTGATCACTCAAGTATGTCGTGAGCTTAAACGCCGCGGTGGTGGTACTGGTTTAGCAACTGCTTGTGCTGCAGGTGGTTTAGGCGTAGCAATGATTTTAGAGGTGGAGTAATGAGCATGGAAAAAACATTTAATTTAGCTCGTCGTGACGATGGTATTGCGATTTTAACCATGGATGTTCCAGGTGAAACCATGAACACGTTAAGAGCAGAGTTTGGTCCTGAAATTACAGAAATTTTAGCTGAAGTAAAAGCTGATCCAAGTATTACAGGTTTGGTGGTTATTTCTGGTAAGGCTGATTCCTTTGTTGCGGGTGCCGACATTAGCATGCTTGCGGCGTGTAAGAGTGAGGCGGATGCTAAGGCATTGTCACAACAAGGTCATGTATTATTTTCTGAACTTGAAGGATTATCGATTCCTGTTGTTGCTGCTATAAATGGTGCTTGTTTAGGTGGAGGTTTAGAATTAGCGCTAGCATGTCATTTACGTATATGCAGTGATGATAAAAAAACCATGTTAGGTTTGCCAGAAGTACAACTGGGTCTGCTGCCTGGTACGGGCGGTACTCAGCGATTACCACGTTTAGTTGGTATTACTACAGCACTGGATATGATGCTAACCGGTAAACAAATTCGTCCTAAACAAGCACTGAAAATGGGTTTAGTGAATGATGTAGTTCCCAATTCTATTTTGCTTGAAACCGCGATTGAGTTGGCGAAGAAAGGCAAGAAAGCGGCTAAACCTGTTGTTCAATCTAAAATTAATCAGTTTTTAGAATCAACATCATTTACCCGAGACATTATTTTTGATCAAGCACGCAAGCAAGTACTCAAGAAAACTCAAGGTAATTATCCTGCACCAGCCAAGATTATTGACTGCGTTCGTCAAGGTATGAGTAAAGGTGTGTTGAAAGGCCTAGAAGTTGAAGCCACCCATTTTGCTAATTTGGTGATGTCTAAGGAATCTGCCGCATTAAGAAGTTTGTTCTTTGCTACGACTGAAATGAAAAAAGAGACCGGTGCTGAAGGTGCTGAACCTCGTGAAGTCAAAAAAGTGATGGTGATAGGTGGCGGCTTAATGGGCGGCGGTATTGCGTCTGTGACAACCACTAAGGCTAAGATACCTGTTCGTGTTAAAGATATTTCTGAGCAAGGTTTGAGTAATGCCTTAGCCTATGCTTATAAGCTATTAGATAAAGGGGTTAAGCGTCGTCATATGACGCCTGCCGTTCGCGATAATATCATGTCGTTAATGACAACAACCACCGAGTATAATGGGGTTAAAGATGCTGATATTGTTGTTGAGGCAGTATTTGAAGATTTAGCATTGAAACATCAAATGGTGAAAGATGTTGAGCGTGAGTGTGGTGAAAACACCATTTTCGCATCCAATACCTCATCGTTACCCATTGGACAAATTGCCGAAGCAGCAAGCCGTCCTGAAAATGTGATTGGTTTACATTACTTCTCTCCAGTAGAAAAAATGCCATTAGTTGAAGTGATTGCTCATAAAACAACATCACCTGAAACCATTGCCACAACGGTGGCCTTTGCTCGTAAGCAAGGTAAAACGCCAATTGTTGTACAAGACGGTGCAGGTTTCTATGTTAACCGTATTCTTGCACTTTATATGAATGAAGCGGCACAGCTATTACTAGAAGGCCAGCGAATAGAACATATCGACAGTGCCTTAGTTAAATTTGGTTTCCCTGTCGGCCCAATGACATTGCTCGATGAAGTGGGTATTGACGTTGGCGCTAAGATTTCGCCTATTTTAGAAAAAGAGTTAGGCGATAGATTCAAAGCACCTGCGGCTTTTGACAAATTATTAGCTGATGAACGTAAAGGCCGCAAGAATGGTAAAGGTTTCTATCAATATGGCCCTAAAGCGAAAAAAGCCAAGTTGGTTGATGAGTCTGTTTATAAGGTGTTGGATATTGCAATCGCTTCAAATAAAGAAGCGAAAGAAGTGGCTGAGCGTTGTACCATCCAAATGTTAAATGAAGCTGTTCGTTGTCTTGAAGAGGGGATTATCGCTTCAGCTAGAGACGGTGATATTGGCGCCATATTTGGCATCGGTTTCCCGCCATTTCTTGGTGGGCCATTCCGTTATATTGATACTTTAGGTGCCGCCAATTTAGTGACAACGTTACATCGTTACCAAACACTCTACGGTGATCGTTTTGCACCATGTGATACGTTAGTAAACATGGCTAATGATGGAAGTTTATTTTATAAAAAATAAAGTAAATGCTTCTATCTGATAGCTTTTTAGTTATCGGTTTGTAAAAAAGCGGCAAGTTATTGCCGCTTTTTTATTGTATAAAGGCATTCTTTTGCCTGATTTTTAATCAATGCGATACTTCTTTTCGGTATAGTACACATTCTAAAGTATTATAATGTTATTCCATCATATGAATTTAACTTCTGAATTAAGCCTTAATAGCTAAAATCATCTAATATTAAGGTTATTCTTTACGAGTCTAAGAAGAGTCGTAGGGATTAGATTAACTGAGTTGTTTGAGGTTCTGTGAGAATGTTGTTCAATGGGTTATTTTTGCTTTTAGTATCAAAATGTAAGTAGTGGCTTTTTATTTGGATTTGCTGCTTATAAACATGGACTAGCTGTAAAGCGCTGGGGATGCTTTGGCTGTATTCTAGAGCTACTTACTTGCCCTTTATTTAGTATGCATAAACGCTTAGTTGATGTGAATATATGGCGACATGGCCGATATAGAATAGATTGCTAAACTCATTTAAGCGGGCTGTTCAATATTCAGAAAACAAAAAAGGAGCTTAAGCTCCTTTTCTATGGCTGATGGTTAATCATCAGTATCTTACGAATTACTTCCACCAAGCTCTTGCTTGGATAACTTCAAGGTGGTTTAAACCTTCAGGTAATTTTACTTTTTTGCGAGCTGGTTTTGCTAAACCAAGTGCTATTTTTAGAGAAGTAAACATAGGGTTCTCCTTAAGCTGTTTGGGTGTTTAAAACTTTAATTGCAGGAATACTAGCTGTTTGTGTATCTAGGACTTTAATCGCTGGGATACTAGCTGTTTGTGTATCTAGGACTTTAATAGCTGGGATACTAGCTGTTTGCATATCAAGCACTTTAATTGCAGGAATGCTAGCTGTTTGCGTATCAAGCACTTTGATTGCTGGGATACTAGCTGTTTGAGTATTTAGAACTTTAATTGCAGGAATGCTAGCTGTTTGCGTATCAAGCACTTTGATTGCTGGAATACTAGCCATTTGAGTATTTAGAACTTTAATTGCAGGAATGCTAGCTGTTTGCGTATTAAGCACTTTGATTGCTGGAATACTAGCCATTTGAGTATTTAGAACTTTAATTGCAGGAATGCTAGCTGTTTGCATATCAAGCACTTTGATTGCTGGAATACTAGCCATTTGAGTATTTAGAACTTTAATTGCAGGAATGCTAGCTGTTTGCGTATCAAGCACTTTGATTGCTGGAATACTAGCCATTTGCGTATTTAGAACTTTAATTGCAGGAATGCTAGCTGTTTGCGTATCAAGCACTTTGATTGCTGGAATACTAGCCATTTGAGTATTTAGAACTTTAATTGCAGGAATGCTAGCTGTTTGCATATCAAGCACTTTGATTGCTGGAATACTAGCCATTTGAGTATTTAGAACTTTAATTGCAGGAATGCTAGCTGTTTGCGTATCAAGCACTTTGATTGCTGGAATACTAGCCATTTGAGTATTTAGAACTTTAATTGCAGGAATGCTAGCTGTTTGCATATCAAGCACTTTGATTGCTGGAATACTAGCCATTTGAGTATTTAGAACTTTAATTGCAGGAATGCTAGCTGTTTGTATATCAAGCACTTTGATTGCTGGAATACTAGCCGTTTGAGTATTTAGAACTTTAATTGCTGGGATACTAGCCGTTCGTGTATCTAATCCATTTATCATATTAACACTACTGATAGATAATGCAGATATAACAGCTACTGTAATTATTCCTTTAATCATTTTTAATCTCTCTTATATTTAGTAATTCAAGCTCAGGGTTAAATAACAATATTATTTTGACAACTGAGTTTTAATTAGCATTTGTCGTGCCAAATATAAGAATGAATGATTTATTTTTTCGTTAAGGTGCCGTTAATAGTGTCAAATTTAAGCTTATCTGCTGTCAGCATTAGCTCAAAGTCAGCTTCTCTAATAGGCTTACTATAGATATAGCCTTGAATTTCTTCACAGTTAAGTGCTTTTAATATATTGAGTTGTGCTGTTTGTTCTACACCTTCACCAACCACTGTCAGTCCCATATTGTGAGCTATCGTAATAATAGAATCGACCATCTTGAGATCTCGGTCTGATTTATCTATATCATCAACAAAAGTTTTATCGATTTTTAAACAGTGAATAGGGAATCTTTTTAGATATGATAAAGAAGAATAGCCAGTACCAAAATCGTCAAGCGCCAGACTGACGCCCATTTTCGCTAATTGTTGCATTACTTTAATGGCCTGTTCTGGATTTTTGATGACAGTGCCTTCAGTAATCTCTAGTTCTAAGTGTTTGGCCGGTAGTTTTGTTAGTCGTAAAGTTGACTCTATTCGTTGCTGTAAATCAGGGAGTGCAAACTGCCTCGACGATAAATTGACAGCGACTCTGCCGCTAAATAGACCTAATTCGAGCCATTTTTGCGCGGCAAAACAGGCTTTTCTTAGTACAACATCGCCAATCTCTACTATTAATCCATTTTCTTCAGCTAATGGGATAAACTCATTTGGTCCAATCAGGCCTAATTTAGGATGATTGAGTCTAACTAATGCTTCCATGCCATTGAGTCGATCCATTTTTACATCTATTTTAGGTTGGTAATACACTTCAAATAAGTCATCTTTGAGTGCTTCTCGGATCAAATTTTCTATTTCTAGTTGACGTAGTGCATTTTGGTTTAATGATTCAGAATAAAATTGATAGCGATTACCACCACCTGATTTTGCGTGATACATGGCAATATCGGCTTTACGTAGTAATGCCTGCTCGTTTTGCTCATCTTCAGGATAAAGCACTATCCCAATACTAATACCTAGCACGAGTGAGTCGTTATTAAGAGTGAAAGCTGGCTTTAGACAATTTATTACTTGTGTTGCAATAGCTGCACATGATCCGATATCTGGATGTTGATCGACAAGTAAGGCGAACTCATCACCTCCTAGACGGTATAAGCTGGCATGCTTAGGAATGGCTAACTGAATTCGTTCAGCAACACCAATTAATAAGTCATCACCAATTTGATGACCTAATGAGTCATTTATACGTTTAAAATTATCTAAATCAAGCACCATCAGAGTGTGATGAACATCTTTTTTAACTAAGTTACTGAGTGTCACTTGCAAGCTAGAGCGATTAGGAAGACCTGTAAGCAAATCATTATTGGTTAGTTTTCTCAGTTCTTCTTCTTGTTGCTTACGGCGGGTTATATCGGAAAATACGCCAACATAATGACTTGTTTCACCTTGTTCATTGTATATTGCGTCAATTGTGATTTCCATTAAGAAAAAATTGTCTTTACCTTTACTTGCTTCAAGTTCACCGCTCCAACGCCCCTGTTGCTTTAGCAAGCTCCTTATTTGTTCGGAATAACTTGCTGGATAGCGAGTAAAATTAAGCGTTTCGGAGACAAACTTTTCTTTTGTTGATGCGGTCAGCTCACAACAAGCATTATTAACTTCAACAAATTGATACTTCTCATTAAGGATAAACATCCCTTCTGAGATGTTTTCAATTGCTCGCGCAAACAAACGTAATTGCTCTTCGGCTTGTTTGATATTATTAATGTCTTTAATGGTGCCAGTCATTCGCAGAGGCTGGTCTTTTTGGTCGCGCTCAACTATTTTGGCTCTGTCTAAAATCCAGATCCACTGCTGATTACGCGCCTTAACGCGATAAGCAATTTCAAAGTGATCAGTTAGGGCATTAAAGTGATCGTTTAAGGCTTTTGTCACCCGTTCTCTGTCTAGTGGGTGGATATTGCTTTCTTCATCAGGGTTACCCGAGCGACGACCGTCTTGAGGGAAGTCTAACGAGCCCCAAATGTTAGAACGGTAAATTTTGCCACTTTCGATATCCCAGTCCCACATTTCATCTCCACTGCCCCACAAGGACAGTTTTAAACGCTCTTCACTCTGGGCTATTTGTTTTTGGATTTCTCGTCGGCGAATTATAACTCTAAAAAATAAAATTATAATAAATAATATAATTATACCGTACACAAATTTGGCTTCTAAAGATAACCACCAGGGAGGTGTTACTAATATTTTAATACTTTTTATATCCGTATTTTTACTTGAGAGCTTGTTTTTTGCATATACCTTAAAAGTATATTGTCCTGCAGATAAGTTAGTGTAAGTTACATTGTTGTTTCCATTTGTAGATAACCAATTCTTTTCGAGATCTTCTAAGTAATAAAAAAACTCAAAATCGTTATTGTTTTTACCTAAAATATTAAATTTAATTGTGAATGGGTAGTCCGAATATTTTAATGTTATTTTTTCTAAGTTGTTTATAGGTTTTTTTAATATGTCAGAACCGATATTGACATGACGGTTAAATAATAGAAAGTCAGTTAGTTTTATTGTGTCTACTGTATTCTTTGACATCGCTGTTAAAATATTTTTCGGTTCTATTACACTGATCCCATCTGGCCCACCAAACAACACAGAGTCATTTAATCTTAGTAATGATTGAGTGTTGTAATCTTTCAATGCACCATTCTTAGTATTTAATGTGTGAACAATATTGGTGTCAAGATTAATAATGTAGATTTCTCTATTTGACGACGCAACCATTAAATTATTAAGGATTGCCATTGAAGAGATAATTTTTTTTCTATTAAGTATTATTGTTGGTTTTTTAACTTTATTTTTATCTATTGAAAAAATCGAATTCCGAGTGCCAAAATATATGGTGCTTTGTTTAATTGCGATATTAAAGACTATATCCTCATTAAAAACATTTGTTATGCTATTCTTTTCCCATACTAGCAATCCCGCTTGTGATGCAATCCATAATTTAGAGTCTATTTTTACCATGTCATAAATAGGGTAGTCAAGATTGGTTTTTATTTCTTCAACAACATCACCTGCTGTTGATAATATCTGTATTTCACCTTTAAAATTTGAACTGTAAATTTGGTTTGTTTCTTTGTTATATTTTATGTTGACAATTAATTCATTATTTAGTTTTTTTTCTATACCATTTTCTATGTTTATTAAATATAAACCCGATTTAGTTCCAACAAATGCAAGTTTATCTATCACTAATATTGATTTTGGCCCGTGTGGTAGAGATGTGTTAATTATATTGGTTAAGACAATATTGTTGTTATATACATATATGTTTTTTTTGTCATTAACTAAAAATATATCATCTTTATATTTTGATATAGACCATATATTGTTTGATATGCCTTTAATTGTTTTTATAAAGTTATTTTCAGGTGAGATGGTTATAAATCCATCAGTGTAGTTAGATATATAAAAGTTTTTCCCATTGGAAAATATAAAAGATTTAATGAACTTTTCATTTTCAATTCTAAGTTCACCTAATGACTTCCATTTTATTTTATTGTTAACTATTTCAAAACTGAATAACTTATTTCCATACAAGCCAATAATATTATTTGTTTGACGAGCATCTGCAGATAAACTCATGAGTTTTAATGATGATTTTTTTTTAATTTCTTTATTGAGTGAAAATAATCCTTGTTCGGTTGAAGCTATTATTTCTGAGTTTACAATTATTATATCATTAGAGTTATTCAATATTTTAGTTGTATTTTTATGATCTTTTTTGAAAATATTGCCATCATAGTTTCTAATGTAAAAAGTATCATCAACCTTTATTATGTTTTTTATTTCTTTTAGATTTTCGTCCTCAAAAACTGAATTCTCATCTTTTTTATTTTTATAAGATATAAACTTATTATTTAAACCGATGAAAATATCATCATCTTGTTTTGATATTGACCAAACAGCTTGTTCACCAATTAGGGCAGAAATACTGTTTCTAGTAAAAGTTTCTGTTTCCTTATCAAATTGAACCAGACCTTTATCCGTTCCGACTAGTAGTATGCCATTATCATCTATAAGCAAATTGCGAATAAAAGAACTGGGTAGAGAATTTGCATTATCATCAGCATAGAATTGTTTGAATTCGTTGCCATCAAAACGGTTTAACCCATTGATTGTGCCAACCCAAACGTAACCCTCTGGATCTTCAACGATGGACGTTACGGTGTCCTGGGATAAACCATCAGCAACACCATAATTAGTGTGGTTAAGCAGGATATCAAACTTTGGTTCTGTGTCATCAGCTTCAATGGCTGTTACGCCGAAGCTAAAAATAAAATAAACACAGATTAATAGTAATATTTTAGGCATAGATTTATACTTATTCTCTTTTGATGCCGCAAAGAAGTTGATGAATTGACTACTTTTTCAGAAAGCTGGCTCTTTGTCAAAAGCATGTTAACAAAAAAAGTGCGATTGATAGAATATTACTCAGTTATTACAATAAAAATTGCATAAAGTTATTTTTTAATCAATTAGTTATAATAATACTTACGTTTTATTTAGTACCTTGTACCGTTAACCTCGCTTGCTAAGCTTTGTTAACTTAACAACAACTTATTTTTCATTTTATGTTTTTCATTTTTCTGAGATAGAGATTCACTAAAACTGAAATTTATCGGCCTGCTGTTTAAACGCCTTTAAATCAACGATCATATTATCTGAACGCAAATTTGTTTGTTGATTATGCTGTTCGCCACTGTTAAACAGCACTAATCGATCGCAATTCTTACTGCGCATGTGAGCTACCATAAACTTGATTAAATCGGCTCTTGTGAGTTGTTCCACACAAGCCACAACCATTTCACGTTGATTAAATGCATAATCACGATTACCTAAGCTCACCCAATAACGTTGGCTGCGAGTTTTTAGATTGGTATCGTGTTCCATTATTTGAGCGATCATGCCTTGTTTAGTGCTTTCCCATTGTTCATTGGTAATTTGCATAACAGCATAATTAAAGTCGGCTATGAACTCGTCAATTGCTTCGAGCAGTTGTCTTGGACCTGTTGTGGGGGACTGAACATAAAAAATTAGCCCAGGGTGTCTGTTTAGTGGTAAATAACCAGTACCGACCATGTAACCTAATTGCTGCTTAGTGCGCAATTCATGGAAAAAGGTAGATGACATGGTATGGTTTAATAAACTGAATAACGCCATACGTTCCGGGGTTGCCATTCGAGATTGGTAGTAGACTATAATTGCGCTATCTTGATGATCAATGACTTTTTCTAGAAGTAATGAGCCTCTTTTATCGAGGTTGATAAGCTCGCGTGATGATTCGGCGCTGGGTTTGGTGACTAAAGACAATAGATGTTGTAAGCGTTTGCCAAGTTGTTGAGCTTCTTCAACCAGCCAATCTCCGTAAACTAAACCTTCAAGATATATCTTTTTATAAAATTCGCTTACATGATTATGTAAATCATCAAGGGTGAGTAATGCCAGTTCCTCTGCCATTCTCGCGGGTTCAAAACTTCTTTTTTGCAGCGAGACGGTTAAACTGGTAAATAATTGTGATATTGGTTTGGCTTTAGCAACATTATTCCAACTGCGTAAAATCTGGTTTTTAATCATGTTAAAGCGCTGTTCAGTAAAATTACGTTCGCGTGCTTTATTGATAATCAAGGTTAATAACTTTTCTTGGTTACCGGTAAAACCTGTTAAATGCAGCGTAATACCGCCTTGGTGAGGGTAGATATTGTAATTAAGTCCTGCAACCTCTGCTTGGTAAGTCGGCTCCGTTAGATAATCAATAAGCATTTCAACGTACAGTCTAGTTAAAGCTGCTTTTTTTGGCGTAGAGCTGGCTTGATCTGAGTCCATTGATAAGTATAAATGTCCTTTAGGAACTTTGAATTCATCATCTTTTTTGTGCCAAATACGATAGCCTTCACCTTCAGCTACTATGGTAGGTATTGGTGTATTACTTTTGTCTGCTCGAGCTCGTGGGTTGGCGACAATAAACGGATTTTTTTCAGGAAGTTTAAGTGTTTCTCTTATTGAAATTGCTGACCATTTTGCTATTTGTTGAGCCGTTAATGAGCTGACTTGGTAAGGGGTGTCATACCATTTTGCTTGACTATCAACCTGCGAGTCTTTTGCTACTGTGATGAGGCGCATATTGTTCACCGACATCATGCACAGCAATTGCTTGGTTTCATCCACAAGCATCTCATCCATACGATAGTCGCCATAAATAATGTCTTTTATATCGTAATGGTGCATGTTGATGCTGAGATGACTCGCTAAATCCAAGGTTTTGATCTGTTCTTGGAAACGAAATGCTGTATCAAGTAAATTAGCTCGTTCTTGGTAGCGCCATGTTTGAATACCTTGTTGCTTAATCAGTTCTATGTATTCAAATACACAGGATACGACTTCATCAAGCTCAGCAAATCCTTTGTCGGTTAATTGTATGCTGATTGAATAGTCTTTAAAATTGTAACCATTAACCCCACCGCCAGCAGATAAGTTATTGGCTAATCCCTGTACTTTTAAATAGGACAGTAAACTTCCCGGACTTTCATTACCAAGCAAATGGCTGATAAATGTGAGTGGTTTTCGCTTATAAAATTGATCTATCTGTGGCAGTGCGAAGCTAATACTGACTCGCTTTTGATCTTTTAACGGTACAATTTGTATATGTTTCTGTTGTTGAGCCTCCGTTATCAACGCTTCAGATGGATAGTGTTTACTTACATTTCTATTGAGGATCTTTGAAAAATATTGCTCAACGATAATGCCCAGTTCTGCTATTGGACGGGGGGCGACAACGCATAATGTCATGATATTGGCGCTGTAATGTTGTTGATAAAAAGCCAATAATTCGTCTCGAATATCTGCTTGTTTACCCGCTAAGGTTGTTTGGTTACCGACAGAAAATTTCGAGAACGGGTGTTTGGGGTTAACTGTTTCTTTTTGAACTTGGTAAACGCGGCGAATGTCATCTTTTAATTTTAAACTAAATTCAGATTCGATTGCCTGTCTTTCTCGATCAACTAATTCTAAGTCAAACTTAGGAGCAATAAAAAATTGGCTAAATCGGTCTAATGAACCTTCTAAAGCTTCTGCGTTGATACTATAGAAAAAATTAGTCTGTTCTGTGCCTGTCCACGCATTATTGTTACCACCATGTTGATTAATATAAGCATGGTATTCGCCAGAGTCTGGATATTTCTCGGTACCTAAAAACAACATGTGTTCAAGAAAATGCGCCATACCAGGTCGAGTTGCGGGATCGTCAAAATGACCAACGTTGACAGCCATAGATGCAGCTGCTTGATTTGATTGCATATCTTCAACTAACAACACTCGAAGTTGATTGTTTAATACTCGATATTGATATTGACGATGATCATTTTTGCTTTTATAAACCGCTGGAAATTCAGGCAAGAGGAGGCTCCAGAAAAGATAACTTGTTATATATTGATCTTGTTATTACTTTTTAGCAAATTACCTTGGCTTATTTTATTTAATTATCGACTAAAGTTTATCTAAATAACCCTTCTACTGGGTTTGTTGTTGCAGTGATTAGCGCTACAATTGGCAAGGAACAATAATAAAAACATCATGAGAGAAGTATGCAGCTATTTTTGATGCGTCATGGCGAAGCGAGTTTTGACGCGCCGTCAGATAAAGAGCGAAAATTAACAGAAACTGGCCGTATTGAGACTGAATTAATGGCAAATTGGTTAGCTAAACAGGTTAATCATTTTGATTTAGTCATTGTTAGCCCGTACCTTCGTGCTCAACAATCTTGGCAAGAGGTAAGTACCCACTTACCTGAACCCCGAAAATGGGTAGTTGATGATGATGTTGTTCCGTCTGGTGATCCTAAAATAGCTGTAGATATCATATTGGCTTATGCCGAACAATATAAAGCAGATAATGTGTTGGTCATTTCACATATGCCAATATTAGGCTTTATGGTGAGTGAGTTTGTTCCGAGTATGGAACCACCGTTATTTGCAACTTCTGCAGTGGCTCATATTGACATGCTTGACCAGCAAACTCGCTTTGTGGCAATGACCGTACCCCATCAGGTTGTGATGTAATAACAATATTATCTGCAATTGTTTGTAAGTAATATTGTGTGGGTATACATAAAGGTAAGTCATCACTTACCTTGTTTGCGCATACTCCCCTAATTAACGTCGGTGAGGTTGATCACCTATATCAATTAATACTAATAATGCCGCATCGCCACCCCATTCCTTTGGTGCCTGATGAAACGCTTTAACATTTGGATGTTGCGCTAACCACATTGGTGTTTGTTGCTTTAGAATCCCCATTCCATAACCGTGCATCACACAGCAACATATTGTGCTTTGCTTCACACATGCTTGGATAAGTGCTGCTAATTCAAGTTTAGCTTCTGCTTGACGCATTCCGTGTAAATCAAGCAATAGATCGGGTGAGTAATCTCCTCGTCTTAAGCGTTTTAATTCATGTTTATCTGTGTTGTTATTAATCCAACGCATAGGACCATCGACCGGCAGAAGCGGCTGATACGTATCCGAAAAATAGCTATCAGCATGGATTTGCTGTTCTTTTATTTCGAACTGTTGTTTGGCTTTGACAGGCTGTTTAAAGTGGTGAGTATCTTGCCTTAGCGGTTTGATTCCCTCTATTAATGCACTAAACAGCGATAAGTCTGAATAATTATCGTCTTTCATTAGGGTATTGTATTGAATTCTAGGTCATCTTAATAGACATCAGTTACAATAGCTCAGAACAATTTTTGAGGAGTGTGTTTTGGATAAGATCTTTGTAGATGAAGCTGTCACTGAGTTACGTACCATCGCTGATATGTTACGTTGGGCTGTCAGCCGTTTTAATGATGCCGGTATTTATTATGGTCACGGAACGGATAATGCTTGGGATGAAGCGGTTGCATTGGTTTTTGATGCATTACATTTACCCGAAGAAGTTGGCCAGCAGGTTATTTTAAGTAACTTAACCAGTAGTGAAAAACACAAAATTGTTGAGTTGATTATTCGCCGTGTACGTGAACGTTTACCGGTACCGTATTTGACCAATAAAGCTAATTTTGCAGGGCTTGAATTTTACGTCGATGAACGCGTACTTGTACCGCGTTCACCCATTGCCGAAATGATTAATAATCAATTTAGCCCTTGGTTATACAACAAACCGGTTAATCGCATTTTGGATTTATGTACCGGTAGTGCTTGTATTGCCATTGCTTGTGCCTATGCATTTGAAGACGCTGAAGTTGACGCGTTAGATATTAGCGAAGATGCACTAGAAGTCGCGCAAATTAATATTGAATCTTTGGGTGTATTAGATCGTGTTTTCCCGATGCAATCTGATTTGTTCTCGGCAATCCCAAAAGGTCAGCATTACGACTTAATTGTATCTAACCCTCCCTATGTTGATGCTGAAGATATTGGCGATATGCCTGAAGAATATCATCATGAACCCGAGATTGGGTTAGCATCTGGTAATGATGGTTTAGATTTAACCAAGCGTATCTTAGCGAATGCAGCAGATTATCTTACCGAAAGTGGTTTGCTGGTCGTTGAAGTTGGTAATTCAATGGTACATCTGATTGAGCAATATCCTGATATGCCGTTTGCTTGGGTTGATTTTGAATTTGGTGGTGATGGCGTATTTGTGTTAACCCGTGATCAGCTAGTTGAAAATGAATCACTTTTCGCCATCTATAAAGATAGTGAATAATAGCGGTAAGAATCGTACTCAATGAAGTGAATAATTAACAGAGGTAGTTAACGCACATGTCAGGAAATAGTATTGGTCAAAATTTTGTTGTTACAACATTTGGTGAAAGCCATGGTGTTGCACTAGGTTGTATCATTGATGGTTGTCCTCCAGGACTCGAGTTAACTGTTGAAGATATGCAACATGATTTAGACCGTCGTCGTCCTGGCACGTCACGCTACACAACGGCACGCCGAGAAGCTGATGAAGTGAGAATTTTGTCAGGTGTGTTTGAAGGTAAAACCACTGGCACTTCTATTGGTTTGTTGATTGAGAACACCGATCAACGCAGCCAGGATTATTCAGACATTAAAGACACTTTTCGTCCTGGTCATGCAGATTATACCTATCAACAAAAATATGGCATGCGTGATTATCGTGGTGGTGGCCGTTCGTCTGCACGTGAAACAGCAATGCGTGTTGCCGCTGGAGCCGTGCTAAAAAATACCTCAAGCAAGTTCATGGTATTGAAATTCATGGATACCTAGCTCAATTAGGACCTATAAGTGCTGACACTATTGATTTAGCTCAGATTGAGCAAAATGCATTTTTCTTCCCTGATGCCAGTAAATTAGAAGCGTTAGATGAGTACATGCGTGGCTTACGTAAATCTGGTGATTCAATAGGCGCCAAAATTACTGTTGCCGCCACTGGTGTTCCTGTGGGATTAGGCGAACCGGTATTTGATCGCCTTGATGCTGATATCGCGCATGCGTTAATGGGCATTAATGCCGTTAAAGGTGTTGAAGTTGGTGATGGTTTTGGCGTTGTTACTCAGAAAGGCTCTGAAGGTCGTGACTTAATGTCACCACAAGGTTTTGCGTCGAACCATGCTGGTGGTGTATTGGGCGGCATTTCATCTGGCCAACCTGTTGTGGCTCATATTGCGCTAAAGCCTACTTCAAGTATAAGTGTGCCAGGTCAAAGCATGACAGTGCAGGGCGAGACTATTGATATGATTACGAAAGGTCGTCATGATCCTTGTGTCGGCATTCGTGCAGTGCCTATTGCCGAAGCGATGCTCGCAATTGTGTTGATGGATCATTTATTGAGACATCGTGCGCAAAACCACGATGTGACTAGCCAAACCCCTGTAATCGGAATGCGATAATGCCTTCAGTTAAACGCGCTGAGCCAGATTTACGCTGGCTCAGCGCTTGTTATTTCTTCTTTTTCTCTATTCTTGGCATCATGGTTCCCTATTTAGGAGTATTCTTTGATAGCCGAGGTTTCAATGCCCAAGAGATAGGTTTTTTGTTGGCCATTTTAATGGCCACTCGAATTGTCGCTCCTAATGTGTGGGCGGCCGTGGCCGATCGTACTGGTATGCGTTCAGAATTGATAAAGCTTGGATCCTGTGCTGCAGCGATTACTTACATCAGTTTTTTCTTTGACGGCAGTTTCATATATCTTGCGGTTAGTTTGGCTATATACACTTTCTTTTGGAATTCTATTCTTGCTCAGTTAGAAGTGATTACGTTAGAAACGCTAGGCGATAAAGCTGAGCGTTATGGTGCTATTCGTAGCTGGGGTAGCGTAGGGTATATCGTTCTGGTCATTAGTGGTGGCCTAGCCATTGATCATTGGGGCCCAGAAGTATTGCCTTATATGGGGATGATATTGTTTTTAGGTTTGTTTGCTTGCTCATTACCGTTACCAGCTAACCGCAGTGTTGTAGTCAATAAATCTGAACGACCTAAGCTAACATTTGATGCGTCATTGGTATGGTTCATGTTGTCTGCAATGTTGCTACAGATGAGTGTCGGACCATTTTATGGCTTTTTTGTACTGTATTTAAAACAGGTTGGCTATTCTGAGACTATTGCTGGGGTGTTGGTTGCCTTAGGTGTGCTAGCCGAAATTGTTATCTTCTTTTATTCATCCCGGCTTATTCGTCAATACGGTATTCGAGTATTACTTGTTGTGAGTATTTTGTTAACAGCCGTTCGTTGGTTACTGTTAGCTTTTGGTGTTGAACACGTTTCATTATTGGTCATTAGCCAATTATTGCATGCATTTACTTTTGGTTTAGTCCATGCCGCTTCCATCCATTTTATTCACCGTCATTTTAATGTCAGTCATCGCAGCACAGGCCAAGCACTATATGCCAGTGTCAGTTTTGGTGTAGGCGGTGCCTTAGGTACCTGGATAAGTGGCATGATTTGGGGTGATGGTAGTAGTACTATGTGGGTTTGGGTATTTGCTGCCGCTTGTGCATTTTTATCTATGATAGCGGTATTGCTTATTCCCAATATTAATGGTGAAGCACCCACCAATACACTAAAAAGCTAATATTAATTGTGTTGTCGCAATACAGTAGTAATAACAGTATTAAGGAGTTGACGTGAAACGTTTTCGCTTAGGGATAATCATTAATCCATTAGCTGGCCTTGGAGGCAGTGTTGCTTTAAAAGGTTCTGATGGTGTAGCCGTAGAAGCTATTGCAAAAGGCGCTATTCCCAAAGCACAAATGCGTATGCAACAAGCTTTGAATGTTATTTTACCTTTCATGAAACAAATCGATATTATTACAGCATCTGGTGATATGGGCGGGAGCTTATGTCGTCAAATGGGCTTTTCGACTCAAGAGGTATATTCCGCGGTAGAAACTACTTCAACTGAAACAACAACAGCAATAGATACACAACATGCTGTGAAATGTTTACTCGATCATCAATTAGATTTGTTACTGTTTGCTGGTGGTGATGGTACTGCCCGTGATATTTATGCCGTGGTTGATGACTCATTTCCGGTGTTGGGCGTTCCCGCTGGTGTTAAAATTCACTCGGGTGTTTATGGTATAACCCCACATGCTTCTGGGCTCGTCGTCAGTATGTTACTCAAAGGTGAGTTAGTGAGCTTAATGTCTGCTGACATCATGGACATTGATGAGATTGCCTTTAGGCAGGGAATTGTAAAAGCGAAACGGTTTGGTGAAATGACGGTTCCTGCTGCTCCACGTTATATACAAGCCGTGAAGATGGGCGGTAAAGAGGTTGATGAATTAGTGTTGGCCGATATTGCCGCTGATGTGATCGAATCGATGGACGATGAACTTTATATCATGGGATCAGGTAGCACCGTAGCGGCAGTAATGGAAGACCTTGGCTTAGACAATACTTTGCTTGGTGTCGATGTTATTCATCATAAAAGCGTCATTGCTAAGGATGTTACAGCACAGCAATTACTCGCGTTAATCGCTGATAAAAAAATGTATCCTAGGGCCAAACTGGTGATTACCTTAATCGGCGGGCAAGGGCATATATTGGGCCGTGGCAATCAGCAGTTGTCACCGGAACTCATCCGGCAACTAGAAAAAGACGATATTTTAATCCTAGCCACAAAAACTAAGCTAAAAGCACTTGAAGGTAGACCATTAATTGTGGATAGTGGCGACCCTGAATTAGATAAAGCGCTTACTGGCTATTACAAAATAGTCACGGGTTACCATGATTACGTGATGTATCAAGTAGCCAACCCAGATTTAGTGGAGAATTAGAACATGTTAGAGCAGTACGATGCAGCATTAGAGTCTTGGATTGAAGACAGCGTTAGCCACAGCGATGACGATGCGTTATTTGCCTGTGGTTATTTACAAGGCCACGTAGCCGTAGTATTAGCCGAGTTAGAAGTCGAACCTGAACAAGATTTAGCCGCGCTTGATCAAAAGTTGGTTAAATGTCTTGCGTTGGCAAATGAAGAATTAGATGAACACGATTTTTCATTAGTGGAAGCTGCATGGCAGCAGTTACGTCAACGTATTGCCGCTCAAGCGGCATAACTTGGAATAGATAAACAGCTTTTATGGTAAATTCTCCTTTTCAACAAGTTACTATTGGTTTAGTTAACCCAAAAACGCCGGTCAATGTTGGCGGCATTATGCGAGCTGCAGGTTGTTACAATGTCGATAATGTTTGCTATACAGGCAAACGCTACGAATTAGCGGCTAAGTCGGGTGATGCCCAATACGATGTGGACACTAAAGATGCCGCCAAGCGTATCCCATTAGTTGGCGTAGAGTCACTACTTGATAGTGTGCCTGATGGCGCAACGATAGTATGTGTTGATCTTGTTGTTGGGGCGACGCCGTTGCCTTTATTTATTCATCCAGATAATGCCTTTTATATTTTCGGTCCGGAAGATGGCACCATTCCACAGCAATTAATTGATGCTGCTGATGATGTTGTGTATGTACCTACTGTCGGGTGTATGAATTTAGCCGCATCTGTGAATGTTTTGCTTTATGACCGTTTAGCTAAAACGACTCAAATCAAAGCTGATGATGAATTGATTAAGCAAAGCCGAGACAATAATAATCGCACTAAAGTGAAACACTGGTTGAAGTAACTTTTTTAAGTATACAAAAAATGCCGGATGAGAAATCATCCGGCATTTTTATTTGAGCGTGTTAAAACATAAAATACTTTGCCATAAAGGTCTGACAAGTATCACTGGGAATGTTTGTAATGTTTAATCATGGTAATGACTTGTCATGCCATGCAGCGTAATTGTATTCAAATAGCGGAGAGACTATGGGGATTTGTTAGTAATGAATGTTTGATTTGCAGCCTGTGAGATAAATACAGATCATAAGTTGATGAAAACTTGAATTATTGACTCAAGTGGTAGACGTTATAAACAGAAAGACCATTATAAAAGACCTTTAAGTGAAAATAATGAGATTTGTGCTAATCGTCATTAGATTGATGACTTAGTCAGGTTTGAACGTTCTGAATGAAGTTTTTTAGGACTTCATTTTAGGACTCATATTAGGAATGTATATATGCCGATATTAAAGAAACTGTTCCAGTGGCTACCGCTTGGGAAAGTGCCCGAAATGAGCGCCCCAGAGGTGTATAAACGCCTACAAAAAAATGATATTCAGATTGTAGATGTTCGGTCTAAAATGGAATGGGACAAATCACATATTGAAGGCTCGTTAAACCTGCCTATTACATCGTTTTCAATTGAAAAAATAAAACAGCTTGGTCTATCACAAGACCTAACAACTGTTGTTATTTGTTTATCAGCTCATCGAAGTATTCCAGGGGTTAGAAAACTCAAACAGTTTGGACTTGATGAAGTATATCAACTTGAAGATGGAATGCTTAGCTGGTGGAAATTATCGCTGCCAACATCGAAATAAAATGCTAACAATAAGCCAATATGTTGTTCGATTCTTGGTGATAATTATTGTCTTGAAGTTATAACCGTTTTCAACTTTGAGCTTGACGAGTTTGGAGCCGGGTTTATGATGCGCTTTTAGGTAAGAATGGATATTTACTAATAGAAAATGATTGTGGGAGCAGGGCTTGATAAAAAGCTACGACCTTCAATTCTTTATTGATAAAAAGCTGAACCCGATAAATCTAGTTAGGTGCTGTTCTTATGATGTGATTTTAGGTAAGAATGGATATTTACTAATAGAAAATGGTTGCGGGAGCAGGACTTGATAAAAGACTACGACCTTCGACTTTTTGTTTATAAAATCTTAGCCAGACGAATCTAGTTAAGTGCTTTTTTTATGATGTGATTTTAGGTAAGAATAGATATTTACTAATAGAAAATGGTTGCGGGAGCAGGACTTGAACCTACGACCTTCGGGTTATGAGCCCGACGAGCTACCAACTGCTCCATCCCGCGTCCGATAAACGCTATCAATTATTTTAATTCTATTGATTAAGAATACATTATCTTCTACTTTTCAAAATTGGTTGCGGGAGCAGGACTTGAACCTACGACCTTCGGGTTATGAGCCCGACGAGCTACCAACTGCTCCATCCCGCGACTGATTTTGACTGCGTTTAATTATTCTTATCAATAAGAAAGTCGTTGCGGGAGCAGGACTTGATAAAAACTACGACCTTCGACTCTTTATTGATAAAAAGCTGAGCCCGACGAATTACCAATTACTAATGCCGCGTCCGATAAACGCTATCAATTGTTTTAATTCTATTGACTAAAGAAAGTGGTTGCGGGAGCAGGACTTGAACCTACGACCTTCGGGTTATGAGCCCGACGAGCTACCAACTGCTCCATCCCGCGTCCGATAAACGCTATCAATTATTTTAATTCTATTGATTAAAGAATTGGCTGCAGGAGCAGTACTTGATAAAAAACTACGACCTTCGACTCTTTATTGATAAAAAGCTAAGTCCGACGAATTACCAACTTCTAACACCGTGTCCGATAAGACTAGACATTTAATATTCTTATTACTAAGAATTGGTTGCGGGAGCAGGACTTGAACCTACGACCTTCGGGTTATGAGCCCGACGAGCTACCAACTGCTCCATCCCGCGTCCGATAAACGCTATCAATTGTTTTAATTCTATTGATTAAAGAATTGGTTGCGAGAGTAGGGCTTGATAAAAAACTACGACCTTCGACTCTTTATTGATAAAAAGCTGAGTCCGACGAATTACCAACTGTTCCATCCCGCGTCCGATAAACGCTATCAATTGTTTTAATTCTATTGACTAAAGAAATGGTTGCGGGAGCAGGACTTGAACCTACGACCTTCGGGTTATGAGCCCGACGAGCTACCAACTGCTCCATCCCGCGTCCGATAAACGCTGCTTTAATTCATTCTATCAAACTTGCTAGTTAACGTGTTTAACAGTCTGCTTCAAAGCGGGGCGAACTATAGCGATCTCGCTTTATATTTGCAAGCAAAATCTAGGCGCTTGTAATTTGTTTGCTGGTAAAATAAGCGAGTCACTGCTTTATCGTACGATATTACCAAATTAGCCCTAAAATAAGCTAATTTAACCGCCCATTTCGATAAGTCGTTGGGGTTATGTGTTTGAGCAGGTATAATGCTGCACTGAATTTTGCGTAACCGATGACTGACTAATACATGTTTAATTTTTTTGCTGCTGCCCCAAAGGGTTTCGAATATAGCCTTGCTTCTGAACTTAAAGAGTTTGGAGCCACCGACGTCAAAGAAAGTGTTGCCGGAGTGTATTTTACTGCATCTCTAGAGCTGGCTTATCGAATTACATTATGGACCCGTTTAGCGAGTCGTATCGTATTAGTGATCTATAAAGGTGCTTGTGATTCTGCTGAGCAACTTTATAACGCAGCATACTGCATTGATTGGCCATCACATTTTTCCCATAAAAAAACCTTCAGTATTGATTTTCACGGCACGGGTGGATTTATTAACAACACTCAATTTGGTGCGTTGAAAATTA
The DNA here is from genome assembly GCF_006385555.1 of Shewanella polaris. Taxonomy (NCBI): domain Bacteria; kingdom Pseudomonadati; phylum Pseudomonadota; class Gammaproteobacteria; order Alteromonadales; family Shewanellaceae; genus Shewanella; species Shewanella polaris. Next base: position 1,490,370 of record NZ_CP041036.1, read on the forward strand.
AAGATGCTGTAGTTGACCGTTTTCGTGATGATGGTACACCTCGTCCGGATGTAGAACGTGTTAATCCAGATTTTAAAATTGATGCTCATTACCGTAACGGTCAACTGACTATTTCAATGAACTTCTCTGGCGCCTCTTTACATCAGCGTGGATACCGTTCAACTACGGGTGAAGCACCATTAAAAGAAAATCTCGCTGCTAATATGTTGGTACGCAGTGGTTGGCAAGCGAACCCTATTACTGTACTTGACCCATTTTGTGGTAGTGGAACGGTACTAATTGAAGCTGCATTAATGGCTGCCGATATTGCACCAGGGTTAAAACGCGAGAAATTTGGTTTCGAAAATTGGCAAAGTCACAATAAAGCAATGTGGCAGGTTATTTTTGACGAAGCTCAAGCGCGTGCAACATTGGGCAAAACTCGTTGTAAACTCAAATTTTACGGTTCAGACATAGAACCTCACCTGATTTCTATCGCTAAGCGCAATGCTGAAAATGCTGGTGTGGCTGAATTAATTGAATTTTGCGTGTCAGATGCACTCGATGTCACTCCACCAGTGAGTGAAGGCTTTTTGATTTCTAATCCTCCTTATGGTGAGCGTTTAGGTAATGTGACTGAACTTTTACAACTCTACTACCAATTAGGTGACAAGTTTAAGAAAGAGTTTGGTGGCTGGAAAATTGCCATGTTGTGCAGCGATATTGAACTAATTTCTTCTCTAAAACTTAAAGCCGATAAGCAGATGAAAATGTTTAACGGTGCATTAGAGTGCGCGTTCAATATTTACACTTTGCATGCTAAAAGTACTCGCCGAGATGTACCGGTATTGCCAGAAGGCGTTGATATTACCGACATCGCTCCAGCATTTGCTAATCGCATTAAAAAGAATGTTAAACAATTTGCTAAATGGGCTAAAAAAGAGCGTATCGACAGCTACCGATTATATGATGCCGATTTGCCAGAATATAATGTCGCGATTGATAAATATGTCGATTATGTGGTTATTCAAGAATACTCAGCACCAGCAACGATCCCAGAAGCGGTTACTAAACGCCGTATTAGTGATGTGTTATTAGCGTTGCCTGGTGCTTTAGGTATCCATCCAGATCGTATTACGTTAAAAACCCGTGAGCGTCAAAAAGGTGCTAGCCAGTATCAAAAGATTGATGAACGTAAAGTTGAAGTTATTACACAAGAATACGGTGCTAAATTTAAACTCAACTTAACGGGGTATTTGGATACTGGTTTGTTCCTTGATCACCGTGTTACACGTAAGTTGGTTGGCGATAAATCTAAGGGTAAGAATGTCCTTAACTTATTCGCATATACTGGTTCTGCCTCTGTACATGCGGCTATTGGTGGGGCTAAATCGGTCACAACCATCGATATGTCCAACACCTACATCACTTGGGCTAAAGAAAATTTTGCCTTAAATGGATTGTCGGGTAAACAATACGACTTTATTCAAGCAGACTGTTTACAGTGGATCAAAGACAACAGCCAACAGAAGTTTGATCTAATTTTTATTGATCCTCCTACGTTTTCAAATTCAAAACGTATGGAAGACAGTTGGGATGTTCAACGTGACCATGCTGAAATGTTAGGTGAACTGATTAAGCTGTTGTCTCCAAATGGCGAGCTTATATTTTCAAATAACAAACGTAAATTTAAAATGGATATTGAAGCGCTAAATCAAGCTGGTATCGACGTGACCAATATCGACCATTTATGTTTACCGCTGGATTATAAACGTAATCCGCATATTCATAATGTGTGGTTACTGACCCATGCAAAAAAATAGTTCAATAACGTACGTGCTTTATTACACCGAGGGTTGTCATCTGTGTGACATAGCCCAAGCTTTGATTGAACAAACTGCTATCAATTATCAACATATTGATATTTGCGAGAACGAATCACTTGCCGAACGTTACGGTATGAGTATTCCGGTATTTGTACAGGGTAAACGTGAACTATTTTGGCCTTTTGATGCCGAGCAATTACAAGAATTTTTAGGAGATTAGATTGAGTCTGGTACGCATTAATAATGGCTCGTTAGCCTACGGTTACACTCCCTTGCTGAAAAATGCAGATTTTACCATCGAACCTGGTGAACGCGTGTGTATTGTTGGTCGCAACGGCACTGGTAAATCAAGTTTAATGAAAGTGTTATCAGGTGATGTATTACTTGATGATGGTGAGTTTAATATTGCAAATGACGTTAATGTTAGCCGTTTACAACAAGATCCTCCTAAAGCAGAAACCGGAACGGTTTACGCTTACATTGCAGCAGGCCTTAAAGAAATTGGTGAAGCTTTAGAAAAGTACCATCAATTATCCCATGATGTTGCAGATGCTAACCCTGAGCAGATGGAACGCATGCTTAATCAAATGCAACGTCTGCAAGAAGTATTAGATCACAATGAAGGTTGGCAATTAGATTCGCGTATTATTCAAAACTGTGAATTGTTAGGCTTAGATCCAGATAAGCCATTAAACGAATTGTCTGGTGGTTGGCAGCGCAAAGTGGCATTAGCTCGCGCATTGGTCGTTAACCCAGATTTACTGTTGCTTGACGAACCAACCAACCATCTCGATATTGATACCATTGAGTGGTTAGAGCAATTTTTATTGAGCTTTAAAGGCGCAATCGTATTTGTAAGCCATGACCGTGGTTTTATTCAGCGCATGGCAACGCGTATTGTCGATTTAGATCGCGGTGTGGTTATTTCGTTTCCTGGTAACTACCAAGCCTATTTAGATGGTAAGCAAGAATGGTTACGTGTTGAAGCCGAGAAAAACGCGCATTTTGATAAGAAACTTGCCGACGAAGAAACTTGGATCCGTCAAGGTGTTAAGGCTCGTCGTACTCGAAATGAAGGCCGCGTACGAGCGTTAAAAGCATTACGTACAGAACGTAGCGAACGCTTAAACCGTCAAGGTAACGCCAAAATGGCGGTGTCTGATACCGAACGCTCTGGTAAGTTAGTATTTGATATAAAAGATCTTAACTATAATTTACCTGACAAAAATTTGGTGAAAAACTTCAATACCACAGTCATTCGCGGTGACCGAATTGCATTAATTGGTCCAAATGGTTGTGGTAAATCAACACTCATCAAGTTGCTGATTGAAAAGCTCAAACCTCAATCAGGCGAAATAAAAGTGGGCACCAAACTAGACGTTGCTTACTTTGACCAGTATCGTGAAGCGCTTGATCCAGAGAAAACCGTAGAAGAAAATGTTGGAGACGGTAAAAGTACCGTCACAATTAATGGTCAAGATCGCCATATTCTGAGTTATCTGCAAGACTTTTTATTTTCGCCAATGCGTGCTCGTACTCCTGTAAAAGCACTTTCGGGTGGTGAAAAGAACCGTTTGCTACTGGCGAGATTATTATTGCGTCCAGCAAATTTAATTATTCTTGATGAACCAACAAACGATCTTGATATTGAGACTTTAGAGTTGTTAGAGTCGCTACTTGCCGATTTTGCAGGTACATTACTTATCGTGAGTCACGATAGGGCATTTATCGATAACACAGTTACTAGTAGTTGGTGGTTTGCCGGTAATGGTCAATGGGCTGAGTATGTTGGTGGCTACCAAGATGCCGTCGCTCAAGGCGCAAAATTTTATTCTGAGGAACCTGTTGTAGATATTGTTGTCCAACCTTCTGCAGTGGTTGAGAAAAAGCCTGTAAGCACCCCTGAGAAAGCTACCAAAAAACTGTCTTATAAATTGCAAAAAGAATTAGAAACACTTCCGAGCCAAATGGAACAGCTCGAACAAGATATTGCGCAATTGCAACAAACAGTTGCAGGCGCAGATTTCTATAGTCAACCACAGGATTTAGTTAATAAAAAATTACAACTGTTGGCTGAAAAAGAACAAAATTTAGAAGTTTGCTTCGAGCGATGGGAAGAGCTTGAGTCACTGAAGTAAAGCATAATAAAACAGGAATAGTTACATGAAGTTAAAGTTTGATAAAGCCTTATCACTTGTTGCGATAGGTGTTCTAAGTGTCATTGGATCGGCCCAAGCTGCATCAGTATATGAAATTGTTAATATCGAAGATTTCGATTTAAACGGTACCCTTGATGGCACACGAAATGGCTATGCCATGGCCATTAATGATGAAGATGAACTCGTTGGCATTTCCAAAGGTAAAAATAAGTTAACGGTAGATGACGTTGATGATTCAATCATTGATGTGGAAGATGGTATTTCTGAAGCTGAAACCATTACCTATTCAGTCTATTCTGAAATTGAAGCTAACAACTTTACCTTCATTTCAAGTGAAAATGCCTCCGTGGGTTCTTGGGTTCCTGAATTTTTTAGCTTAGCTGGTACATTTGATCCTTCTAGTACTGATACTGATTCAGACGATGAATTAATTGTGAATGATGTAGATACCTATTTTTACGGTATCAACAACAATGGTGTCAAAGTAGGTGCTTATACGGGTGAAGAACTCACTTTAGATTACGAAGGTACCAGCACCACTCAAGAGTACTTTTACTATCGTGATTTTGAAATGCGCGGTATAGCCGTCAAAAATGACATCGAATATCCGTTATTACCTTCTTATACTACTTATGAGCGTGAACAAACTGCTGACATTGATGCTGCGACTGTTGAAGTGGGTGGTTGGTCTGTTGCTTCAAGGGTGAATAGCAATAACCTTGTAGTAGGTTATGGCAGCACAGCCTTATCGTCCTCAAGTGAAGACCTTATCGATGCTTGTATTACTGCTGCAGAAGATACCGATGCAGATAATCCAATTCCAACAGATATTTGTGTACAGGCTTGGCAATACCCTGATGAAGATTACGGCACGCGTTATATTAATTATCAAACTCGTGGTTTTGTGTGGGATCTCGATAATTTAGATGAAGATGGTTTACCAGAGCTAACAGTATTGGAATTGGGGCTTACCCCTGACGAAGATTCAACGCTTATTTATACAGCGCAAGGTCTTGGTATTAACTCTAACGGTGATGTTGCAGGTCGTTCTCATGTATATCGTAATGGTAACGAAGATGATTTGTACTTTGATGCTGCCTATTGGATAAAAGATGGTAATGGCGACTATCAATACAATTGGGTTGAAATGGATGACGAAGTCTATTATTCCATTGCTTATGATATCAATGATTCCGGTATTCTTGTGGGCAGTTACAGCAAGTATATTGATGGTTATTTACGTAGTAAGTTCTTTACATTAGATACCAATAATCCAGAAGAAGGCATCATAACGCCTAATGACTTCCTAACGTCGTTATCAGATTTAAGCAGTAAGCCAAAAGACATCAATAATCAAGGTCAAGTGGTTGGTTATATTGAATCTACCTACGATCAAGAAAAACCGCGTCCGAAAGTTGGTTTCTTATTTGATAATAACACCAGCGAATTTGTAAACTTAAATGATCAGTTAACCTGTGAGTCTAAAGGTTATGAGAAAAATACTGACGGTGAATGGGTTCGTCACACGATAAGTGTTGAAGATGGTACCGGTGAAATATTAACCTATGGAACTGATATATCAATCGTAGAAGCTAATAGTATTAATGAAGATGGCACTATCGTCGGGACTGGGTTTATCCTTAAGCCTGAATATCAATACGATGATGACAATGAATTAATCATTGGTGAGAATGGGTTACCTCTGTTTGAATTAGATGGTAATGGTGATCCTGTCACATCTTACTTGCCACGTATGGTTGTTTTGAAGACCACTGGTGGTGAAGCCTGTAGTTCTTCTGATGTAGACGATGATGATGAGTCTTATGAGCGTTTAGGTGCAGCTAGCTTTGCTTGGCTATTCACCTTGCCATTATTATGGTTACGTCGTCGAGTCAAAAAGTAGCTTACTCTAATCAATAGCATCTAGTACCTCAAACCAACGAGGTAGTCTAGAATTATAGAAAATCGAGGTAAAAAACCTCGATTTTTTTTAACTTAATTCTCAATATCTTAATAGAAAATCATTAAAGTGACGTTTTTTTAGATTGATTTTGGTTAAAAAACGTTCTATTCCTATATTCAAGGCTTCAGCTACATCATGTCAACAGAAGCCTGTCAATGGAAGAGGGCATTTATATGAAAAGACAGAAAAGAGATCGTTTAGACAGGGCATTTTCAAAAGGATTTCAAGCCGGAGTGGGAGGGCGATCGAAAGAGGTTTGCCCCCATTCAAATCTGGATTCTCGATCTCAATGGTTAGGCGGTTGGCGTGAAGGTATTGACGGTCGCCTCAATGGCCTATTTAACAAGTAATACTTAACCTAACGAGCCACACATAACAAAATGCCCTCGCGATAAATATCGGAGGGCATTAAATGTGATAATGGAAGCTAATCAAGGTAACCGAGAGTGCTTAAAACGTTGAGGTGTCGCTGAAAATACCCACTTTTAAATCAGTTGCAGCATAAATTTGGCGACCATCGACTTCCATAGTAGCATCGGCAATACCCATAACCAATTTACGATGAATTTTACGTTTAATATTGAGCTTGTAAGTCACTTTCTTGGCTTCAGGCAATACTTGTCCGGTAAATTTCACCTCACCAACGCCTAATGCACGACCTTTACCTTCAGCGCCTTCCCAGCCTAAGTAAAAGCCAACCAGTTGCCACATTGCATCTAAACCTAAGCAACCAGGCATAACGGGATCACTGACAAAGTGGCAATCAAAAAACCATAAGTCAGGTGTGATATCAAGTTCAGCAATAATTTCACCTTTACCATATTCTCCACCATTTTCATTAATGGTAATAATACGATCTATCATCAACATATTGTCGACAGGTAAACGTGGTCTGTTTGGACCTAAAAGGTTGCCATGACCACAGGCGATAAGTTGTTCTTTCGTGAAACTATTAGCTTTTTCCATTTAAATTCATACCACTTAATTGACTGATAATTTTAACAAGATAGCGAACACGTGTAAGCTAAACAACTCCGATCACTATATAATGTGTAATCTAGCTAACAATTTAGCAAAAAAGTTCAATTGCACATCGTCGTCATCTTGCCCTGCTAATTTATCTAAACGTTGTTGTACTAATCCGTAAAGCGTGTCTGGAGCAAAGTCATTATCTTCATTGGCAATACCAGCAGGCATCTGCATCAGCAGTTCAACTGCTTGATCCATATGTTCAATAGCATGGATATGAAATAATCCTTTATCAATAGCCTCAATGACAGCGGGTTCGAGATTCAATTGTAATACATTGGCTTTAGGCATAATAACACCTTGTTCACCGCTTAGGCCTCGGCGTTGACATAAATTAAAGAAACCTTCAATTTTTTCATTTACGCCACCAATCGCTTGCACATTGCCAAACTGATCTAATGCGCCTGTCACCGCTAAACTTTGAATAATAGGTTGCTCTGCTATTGCAGACATTAAACAGCAATACTCTGCGAGTGAAGCACTATCACCATCAATTTCTTGATAAGACTGCTCAAATACAATATTAGCATTGAGATGAAGAGGTGCATCACGACCAAAAATTCGGTATAAGCAAGCAGATAGGATCATCATGCCCTTAGCGTGAATATTGCCGCCTAGCTCTGATTTACGTTCAATATCTGCCACTTCACCATCGCCATAATGAACTGATGAGGTAATACGTGCAGGTTCGCCATAAGTATAATCACCAGTATCTATCACCGTAAGGGCATTAATTTGGCCTACCATAGCGCCTTTAGTTGGCAGATTGATGAAATTATCATCAAAACTTTGAGCAGAATATACTTCAGAACTATTATGACGGAAGGTTAACTTTTCCAATGCTTTAGCAATAGCGCCAGCATTTAATGCAGATTGACCACAATAGGCTTTTGCTTGACCTAATAGTTGTCTAAATTCCAACATGCTTAAACTTAACCGTTGCTGATGCTCGACCAAACGGGAGCTATACCAAAATATCGGTAATAGACTAGGTGGTTCTAACTCAACCGATTCTGCGTGGGCAAGCACATTCAACCACTGTACATACGCAGACTCAGGATGCTGTGTTAAATCAACTTCGTTGCTCATTTCAGCCAACAATGGAAAATGACGACTAAAGTTTCGATCTTCAACTCTAAGCTGACTATACGATAAACCAGAACCTACAAGTATGATCTTACAATTAAGTGGAATGGGGGCTAACTCATTATTGATGCGGTAAAAACCATCATGCAGAATTTGCATTAACAAATCCCAAAGGTTTTCTCGCTGCCATAATGATGCTAAGCAAATAAACACGAAATGGTTAGACGCTAAAGCGCCAGGCTTATAAACGCTTGATTTATCAGTTTTAAGCATTCTACCTAGTAGATCCGCACGGCGAATTGTCCCTTGTAAATAGCAAGACAGTGACTCTTGTTTAGCGATAATACCGACATGTTCAGGTGGAAGAGTTTGCTGCCATTTAAATTGAATCTCACTATCTTCCTGTAACTTTTTAGTTGCCACCAAGTATTGACTTGATGGTGTATTCGCTTGAGTTACCAACGCATCGATAAATAGTGGTCTATCTACACCTAAAAAATCAGCAAGAAATAAATGTTGTGAATCTATTTTGCTCATGAGTTTGAAGGTATCGACAACTCGTTCTTGACCAAGCAATAAATGACTAGGGAAAAATGCACAAGTCGATGAGTCTGGTAAATGATATTGAGGAGCGAGTTTCGCACTAGGCAATAGCGTTGAATTCATATAGTGGTAATTTGACTGCGACAATGAAAATAATGAAATGATATTAGCATAAAGCGCCGTAAAAGCCTCAGCAGATTCCATCATTCAATGTCATCTCATTGTCATTTAAATGATTAAAGACAATAAAAAGTCAGCGAATAGACATTGTCATTGTCAACATAGGTATTAATGATGATAAAAATATACTTATTTTGATTAAATGCTATCCATTCAGATAATTTTTTTTAAATTATGGTTTACATCCAAACGCGTTACTTATATTATTCTGCCCGTTCGGAGGGATGGCAGAGTGGCCGAATGCACCGGTCTTGAAAACCGGCAACGGTTTATCCCGTTCTAGGGTTCAAATCCCTATCCCTCCGCCACATTCAAATAAAAAGGCCTTATCGAAAGATAAGGCCTTTTTATTTGGGCGAAAGATAGGACTTTGAACCCAAGGGTTCCTCTTTATTACAAGCAAACTATCCCTCCGCAAGATCCAACGAACAAGACCTCTCAAAAGTAAGGCCTTTACTTGGACTAGACAAAGATAGGACTTTGAACCCAAGGGTTCCTCTTTGTTACAAGCAAGCTATCCCTCCTCAAGATTCAACTAGTAAGGCATCTCAAAGATAAGGCCTTTTTATTTGGGCGAAAGATAGGACTTTGAACCCAAGGGTTCCTCTTTATTACAAGCAAGCTATCCCTCCTCAAGATTCAACTAGTAAGGCATCTCAAAGATAAGGCCTTTTTATTGGGTGAAAGACAGAGTGTCAGACTTGGGTTAGAAATTTTTTGTAAAACGTATATGTTGTTCAGTTGATTAGATTTTTGGTTGACTCTCTAGTTGACTCAAATGTTGTTTCACTAGTTTAAGCATGGCTTGCGCCGCAAAAGATAAATGTTTTTGTTTACGCCAAAACAGCGATAGTTCCCAACGTAAATCCTCACTGGCTAAGGGAATATTAACAACCGCATCAACTCTGTATCGTTCAGCAATAATTTTTGGCAGTATCATTACCCCTATGCCAGCGGCCACCAGTGCAATACCAAAATCGGCATGGCTAACACGAGTGATATTTATCGGTTTAAATCCTGCCTTTGCACAAGCGGCTAATACTAGTTCATATAGGGCGTATTCTGGTTCAAACATCACCTGAGCTAATTGATTCAGTTCACTTAACTGTAGGGTATTTTTACTCGCTAACTCATGAGCTGCGGGCAGTACTACCACCATTGACTCATTACGAACGCGAATACCATCAAACTCATCTTCGAAATCAATAATGCCAGTCGCAAGCTCTATTTCATCTTTGTGTAAGGCTACAGTTTGTTCTATCCCACCGCGTACCAGTAACTTCAACTCAACATTAGGATATTGCTGCCTAAACTTTGCTATCACAGGGGCAAATAACTCAGCACTTCCAAGCGGCGCTAAACCTAGCCTTAGCGTACCACCACTTAAGTTACGTAAACTATCGAGCTCAGCCATCATGAGTTGGCGACCTTCCAGTAACGTTAATGCATGTTGATATACTACTTGGCCAGCTTCAGTTAACCGTATTTGTGAGCCGCGTTTACCGCGTTCTAGCAATACCATACCAAGTTCTTCTTCCAGTAGGCGTATCGCCTTTGAGAGGGCCGGTTGAGTTACAAATGCTGTGTGACATGCTTTAGCGAAACCGCCAGCATTAACAACCTCAATGAAATAGTGCAGTGCTTTAAGATCCATTACCATAACCAAAAGTGATGTAGTCAATCATTAATATTCATTTTTTTTATCAATTAAGCAAGGGTAAACTCTTTATATCAACTAAAAAACCATGTCGTGAAACCAAATGTTATCTTTACTGAATACCCATAACACTTATTTAAAGTGTAAAACAACCTTAATTATCCAAGTGAGTGGTTTATGTTTATTTGCTTGGTTATGTCAATTGGCAGCTCACTCCGTTCATTCTATTATTCCTGGCAGTGTTATTGGTTTGGGGGTGTTATTAGTCTTATTGTCTTGTAAGTGGGTTCCCGAAAAAATTGTTAATCAAGGTTCAGCATGGTTAATTGGTGATTTGCTATTATTTTTTATCCCCCCTGTAGTCGCTATGACCAAGTATAAATTAATACTCGAAAGCTATGGTGCTGAGTTGATTATATGTATGTTATTGGCGAGTACGAGTGTCTTATTGGGGACGGCGTTTATTGTCGATAAGCTATTTAAATTTGAACGTCAGCAACGTTTAAACAACATTACATCTCAGCGTTTACGTGCAGTTTAAATTGAATTGAATGGGTAGTAGCAATGAATAGTTCATTATTAGGTGTATTGTGTTTATTACTCACGTTGGTAGGTTATTATTTTAGTAAGCGTTTGTACTTACGTCAGCAGCGCATTTGGTTTGCCCCCATTATTTTAGCACCAACTATTATTTTGTTGACTGTGGTGATATTTCAAATTCCATTAGTCGATTATTTTCAATTTACCCATTGGCTGCCTGCGTTATTAGCGCCTGCGACAATTGCTTTTGCGGTACCCATTTATAAAGAAAGGGCTCTGATTAAGCGTTATCCATTAACCATAAGTGTTGGTGTCTTAGTGGGGTTATGTTTGGGCGTTGGCTCATCATGGTTGATTCTCCATTTCACTCATATGCCGGCAGAACTATCTAAAAGCCTAATTGTAAGATCTGTGTCAACTCCCTTTGCTATTGAAGCAACAAGTGCATTTGGTGGCGTCCCTGAATTAACCGCAATGTTAGTGTTAGTGACAGGTATTATGGGAATGCTCATTTGTGACCCTCTTTTTAAAGCTGCCAAGATAAAAAGCAGCTTGGCACGAGGAATATCATTAGGCGCATCAGCCCATGGTGCTGGAGCAGCTAAAGCGAATCAAATTGGCCGAGAAGAAGGCGTTGTCGCAAGTTTAACGATGATTTTTACTGGTATAGCCATGGTGATCACCGCGCCTTTATTCGCGTTATTGTTTTAACTCATCATTGATTGATTTAAGGTGTGATTGTAAGCAGGACTTTGTAAAACTCATTTCTTTAAACAATCATTTTAAAATTGATTGAGCCATTCGTCACTATTGGGTCCAACCACACATTGATTGTTAATTCTCATTGCTAAACGTTTCATACAAAGGGACGACACATCCGAGAATCCCGTTGGTGGAAGAGTTCGTACTGATTCAACAATGGCACACCAATGAGGCAGTTTCTGTTCCGCAAGAGTGTAATAAACCCACTTACCTGATTTTTCTTGAGTGAGTAGTTTGGCTTTGTAAAGTATTTTTAAATTCCGCGATACATTATATTGCGTCTCTTTGGTCACATCCATGGCTTCAGCAAGCGTAATTCGTTGGTCAACATGTATTAGTAGCCAAAATAGACGCAGCCTATTGGGTTCGGCGAGTGCTTTTAAAGCATCTATATATTGTTCATTATCCATCAGTTTTGCTTTTTGTTTGTGAGACTGATAATCATTATAACGACTCCAATTAAGAAAACGATACTTGAATGACAAGCATGAAAAGTAAGTACCGATAAATCTGCACCAGAAAACAAAGCAAACCAGAAAAAAGGGCAGAAAATTCCGAGCAATGCAATATTTCGACCTACCTTTGTCTGTTCGGACCATTCTGCACCGTTAAAAAGCGCTAACAGTAATCGATACATTTGACTATAAGCGCACCATTTACTTATACCAGATAACATCTTGCTTATCGTTTTGACTAATAAAATTTGTTGCATTAGAGGCCTCTCTTATCGTTCAAGGATAAAGTTATTGGCGCAATGGTTAAAATAAAGTCTATCTTTTTCGCTCGTACGTTCTTCTACTGCATGTTCTAATATTGCTGGTGAAAAACTGTTTTCACTTGCATTGATTAATGCTGAAAAAAATAGGAAATTAAATTCTGGATGGCCTTGAACCGTTAATACTTGTTTTTTATATCGTGTTAGATAATTGGGACAAAAATCATTTCCGGCGATAATATCAAAACATTTTGCAGGCCGAACAACTTGATCTTGATGGATGGCTAATATTGATATTGTTTCTCCAGCGTGTAGTTGTTCAAAGTCTTGGCGTAATGTCACTTCATAAGCACCTAATCCCCAACCAGCAGGGGAGCGCATGACAACACCACCTAATGCATGATGGATCATTTGATGTCCAAAGCAAATGCCTAGAAGTTTTTTCCCACTATAGAAAACATTGCGAATAAATAATGTTAGTTGTTTTATCCAGTCAAGGTCATCATTTACTCCAGCGAGACTTCCACCGATGATGTAACCGTCATAATTATCAAAATCACTTGGCAATTCTAGTTTTTGATAAACGTTCAAAACTGTCACCTTTGCGTCACGTTCCAAATTCAATTGATTTTTAAGACAACTTGAGTAATCTCCAAACTTTTCCGTTAAGGGAGTTGGTACATCACCACATAACAATATTCCAATTTTCATAATCAACTCTATAAATGAGACATTAGGAGAGATAAGACTCATTGATTTCATGTGTAATATGTACATGTAAAAAAATGAGTCTATTAGGAATAACCAACAATCACTTCGTTAGATGTTAAATAACATATTGAAATAACAGGCCGCCGATAATGGCTGTTGTGAGTATAATTGAGACGAACGCAACAACGGCTTTTGGCTTTAGCACTGCAGAAACAAGTGCAATTTCTGGAAGACTCGCACCAGTTCCCCCGATAATAAGCGCCATAGCTGGACCCATACCCATACCTTTCACAATCAATACTTTAAGAAGTGGAATAGCCATTTCGATACGTAAATATACTGGAACCCCAATTACTGCGGCAATTAAGATCGAAAACACATTGTCTCCACCGACATACTTTTCAACGATATCTGCAGATAAGTATGCTGCAGACACTCCACTGATCAGAGCACCAAGCAATACATAGGGGATAATTTTTTTGAATAAAGCCCACGCAAAACGCAGTGCATTAGTCGATTTTGAGGGGATTACGTCAACCATAGTGAGTGTAGCTGAAGAGTCACAGCCACTATTTATACTGCCGCATGTTTGTGCTGGTTGTGATGTAGCACAGCTTTGCGTTTTAGCTATTGATGCTGAACAACGTGGTGGGGCTGTTTTGGTTTCTAACTCGCCCCCGCGCTTAATTTCATTGCGCCAAGGTGTTTTGGTAATAAACCATCCGCCAAAGATTGCTGCAAATAAGGTAATCGCTAAGTAACTCAGTGTCACTTTTAATCCGAAGGTGGCGAATATCATGGCCAATACAATAAAATTACAAAGCGGTGCTGAAATCAAAAAGCTTAAAAGGGTACCTAATGACACACCCATAGTTGCCATTCCCATAGTAACAGGCACAACAGAAGCGCTACAAAAAGGTGTCAACATTCCAAACAGAGCACCCAGTAATGGTCCCCATTTTTCATGTTTAACAAGTTTTTTTTGTAGCTTATCTTGTGGAATATATTCGCGCATAAAGCCTGTTAAAACAGAAACTACAGCTATAACAATAATTAGTGCCCCTCCTACATGAATGAATTCATTCAATGCAATTGTAATTTTATTTATATCCACGTTGTTGCCTCTTAAAAGTAGAATTAAGTACAAAACGCAATGTACGATCACTTGCGCAAGTATGCAAGTGTTATTTGGATGTATTAGTCAACTTTATAATTTGTTTGAGACATAGTTAATTATTCTTGGTGGGATTAGTGAATTATCCGGCGACTTTTGCTCCGTTCGGACCACGGGTTTTTCTAGACTCATTTATAAATTGGGTGTGTGACTATCAATATTTATTTTGATTTGCACATTTGATTATATGAGGTTTTTGTTCTGAGTTAGTTGGTATCAACTGAGTTGTCGTTATTCAAGTGCTTGTAAGTATTGATGACTATCGTCAATAAGGTAATGTAGCCAGCGAAAATTTTATATTTATATACTTATATTTTTTGTCATTACCTCATGGTGACAAGTCTTTTATCTCAGAATCAATTTGAATAACGTTGGGTAAAAACAGAGCTGTTTTAGTTAATGAAATATCAATATAGGTTTGTTTAATTTATTGAAAATAGAGGTGATTTTTTAATTACCTCTAGCTAAACAGTAGTCAATCAACTTAATAGTATCAGCTAATCGTATATTTGAGTTGTCAAATCGTGTGGGTTAATGGCCTCAATATTTACAAGATGATTGCTATATCATCAACGGCAAAATGTATATAGCAATCAAATATCTCGGTTTCAAATGCTTTGTTTGTAAGGTCTGTAGTTAGTTGCGCTCGTTACTATTTTGTTATTTTCGAGCAAAGCAAACTTGATTTCGGCCACTATTTTTAGCTTGATATAATGCCCCGTCGGCATCTTTAAGGGTTTCATCGAGAGTCTGACTTCCATCGTTTAATCCACAGCCGATAGAAATATTTATCGCGCCATGTAAATTAGTCCAACCTTCGACCTGCATATTACCCACGTTAGAACGGATTTTTTCAGCAACTAACTCAACCCCTTTAATATCAGCATCAATCAATATAATAGAAAATTCTTCTCCGCCCATTCGACTGACTAAATCGACAATTCGAATCGATTCTTTAAGCGTCTGGCTTACTGCTACTAACACTTTATCTCCCATAGCATGACCAGCGGTATCATTGATTCGTTTGAAGTAATCAATATCTATCATTAAGATCCAAACTTGTTTATGAGTACGTTTTATTCGTTCAATGGCTTCTTGTCCAAAATCAAGAAATTTTCTTCTATTCGCCAGTCCTGTTAGGTTGTCACTCATGGCTGCAATTGATAACAACTGTTCGCCTTTGCGACGCTCAATATCGACTCTTTCTTGAAATATTGCTGAGATACTCACCATCAAAATGATAAACCAACATATTGTCACAACATAGAGACCAAACGAATCGATGCCAGCAGAATTAAGTGATTTGACCAAAAGGTAGCCAAGAATACTTGGAATAGCATATCCACAAATGGTTTGTAACCTAGCTATTCTTCCACCAATATAAGGACTGAGTATTGCTTTTACCGCGCCAATATTTGCTGTTAACGCTAACGTGGCGATTGAAAAAGCAACACCAGTGGAAGCCGTTAATAGTGACATTTTTCCATAAAATTCGTCTAGTCCATATGCATAACCAGTAATGGATATCATGGGTATGGCTAAAGTGATGAAAGCAATCAGTTGAGCGGCAATGAGTTTCTTAAAGTGGTATAACGTGAGGCTAAAACCCAACCCCAAAAACATCAAAGCGGAATTAATCCCTAAGCCATTGGTTTTTCCTAATTCCTGGTCAAGTAATACTTGGCTATAGAATGGGGTAAGGAGTGTCGATACATTTGAATTAAAAATAAAATCTGAGATGTTTGCTACTGTAATGACAATGACAACAATCCCAAGTAAATACTGCAGCTTCTGATTTTTTTTATTCAGAGTGGATAGCAAACCTAGTCCAATAAAAATCATGCATATTGCGGTTAACGGATTAGTAGCGGGTCCATTTGCCATTGGTCTATATAATGCTTCAATGCCGAAAAGATATCCAAATATTGATATCATTCCCAAGATCAAACCGACAGCCCCTAAAGGTTTTACTAGGGACTGATAAAACCCAACTAAAACCCAAGGTTTGTCATTTTCTATTACGGGTAACATATATGTGCTTTTTCCCAAATATTGTATCTAAAATCATTGAGTATCATTTCAACAGTTAATTGCCGGCATTTAACACGATATTTAGGAACATCTTGTATCGCACATTGACTTAGGTCTGATTTCTAGCATCGAACTTAAAATTATACTATAGGGTACTTTATAAACCCACCCTAATGAGTGGGACAATATTTATCGAGTAAAATTAATCCGACTTAAATTCTAGTTTTGAGCGTTAGCGTTTACTGTTGCAATGAATGTTTTCGGTCTAATGAGCTGTGTGTCTATTATTTCGCTAAATTATCTTTAATTATAAACATCCACGGTGATTAGTTTTAAACGCTTAAGACGCAGTGGTTAGTGGCGTATTCATATTAAATATCAACTTGTTAAAATTATAATTTTAGCTTTGTTTGAATCATTAACAGTGATAGTATCTTTTAAATTAACCAAAATGGTGCATTTATTTAACAATTGGTATTCTTTTAATTAACAATAATGCAGGGCCAACTATTAAATAGAGCCAACTATTAAATAAGGATATACAGTGAATTTAAAAAGAATAATAACATTAACGATATTACTAGGTTTAACAGCATGTGGTGGTGGCAGTGACGGTGAATCAGAACCAATATCATTGATTCAACCTCCACCTCTGGAAAATATTATTCCAATAGCCAATATCGTGTCTATTTCATCTGTTATTTCTATGACCGAAGTTCAATTGAATGGCGCTAGTAGTGCTGATTCCGATGGCCAAATTCAAACTTATCAATGGCTACAAATTGACAATGGTGCACCCACGATTGTGTTTTTTGATTCCACGCAATCTGTAACTGGTTTTATTGCTCCTGACGTACAGCAAGAGACCGAATTTCGTTTGCAACTAACTGTTACCGATAATGAAGGTGCAACAAATAGTGTTGAAACACTGCTTACTGTATTACCTATCCCTTTACAACAAGGGCATCAAGGTAGAGTGATTGATGGCTATTTAACTGGTGCAACAGTGTGGTTAGATATTAACAATAATGGTGAGTTTGATGAAGATGAACCAAATGACGTCACCGATACAGGCGGTGAGTATTCGTTGAAATATAATGCCGAACAACAAGTATGTGCAACTTTAGTACCAGTAAGAGTAGATGTTCCTGTCGGTGCAATTGATGAAACCGAAGGTGTTGTTACCTCCGCTTATCAACTTGTTTACCCACCGCTTTATGGTCAGTTTAATCCTGAACAAGCCGCATATATTACGCCATTAACGTCGGCTGTTTGGGACATGTTATCTTCATCTCCTACCGTTAACAGTACAGATAAAAATACCGAGGTCCTTCAAGCTAGTTGTAAGCAGCTCATTGAAAATCCTCAAAGCCAGCTGAACTATGCTTCGCTTATCAATGAAGCCATTGATGATTTTACTCGAAAATCTAATATATCGATTGATGATTTATTCAGTGATTTTATTGAAAATGGCAATCAAGCCCTGCAACAGACGGCACGCCGTTACGTTACAGGGTTAAGCTTAAGTTTGAAGAAGAAAGCTGAACTGTTAAAAAATGATTTATACAAAGACGCTAGTTATATTCGAGTCATTCATTATCTAGATAAAGCGCCTGCAGCAGAAGAGCTTACTGAAAATGTCTGGTACCGAGATATCGTTGTTTTCTACCCAGACGATCGTCAATTTTTCTCAGAATCAGCAAGAATGGTCAGCGATGATAATGGCGACGTAACTGATGCCGTTCTATATGTCTATTATCGCCGTCATAACAACGCATTTTCATGGGGGGACAATGGCAGGTACATCGCTAGTTATGATGAGCGAAATACCGCTGATGGCCAGTTAGAGACTTGTTTTAATAACGAAAGTGTTATGGTTACTCATGACGTCGAACTCGTACCGGTACAATTTACACTAAGCAATACCTACTCAACAGATACTGGTGAGTGTCAATTCACGGCCGACATTTTTACTCAAGCTTATGAGCGTGTTTATTACGTTGATTATAGTGAAAACAATATTAATTATCTTATGCAGTTTTCACAATTTAAAACGAATGGGGCATTTCCCACGCTTAATGATTGGGTTAATTTACAAGACCGTTCTGCAGAATATTCAACCACAGAGTTAGTCACTTTATTAACTGATTATGGTTATACGTTTACAGATGATACTGGCATACAAGATACTGACTTTAGTTGGTACAAACGTAAAACTGACGACTCTCAAGAACATAGAGTGACCACCGATAAAAACTATGATGCAAATACTGGGGTGATTAGCTGGACTCGGTTAACTGAGCAAAGTAATCATACTAATATAAAGCAATGCAGTACGGATGGTATTAATTGGGGGGCATGTTTGTAGTGTTTATATTGAACATTACATAGCATAGGACATTCATTATTAATTAATATGATGCTTGCCTTAATAAATTAACCGCTCAGTCATCATGTTCTGCCTTGGACATGATGACTGTGGAGTCCTTAGTATCTGCGGTAAAATTTCTTATGTTTAAGTGCTTATTGCTCTTTTAAGTCATTTTTATGAGTAAACCTATATGACATTATTCCATTAGTGCAAGGATCGTCTCAATGGGATCGTGTTCTTCTGTGTGATATTCAATTTGGGGTTTCTGCTTACTCGATTAATGATTCTGACTATTTAACGTTTAACCTTGGTACATAACATATCGACAAGGCGGACGCCGTTAGCAAGTGGCTTTGTTTTTTTAATATGAATATAGAGAGAAATAGCACCATCCAACCATGGTTAAATATCACTTGAAACACCGCTATTCAATAATATTTCTCTTCTTTTTTACACTTAGGGTTATGTGGCAATTGAAATGTCATTATGGGATTAATTTCAAGCAATAACGAGTTGTGCATTAACATTGAATGCTTACTGTTTAGCACGTCAGTCTTTGTCTATCAATATAGGGGTTAACAAGGTTATAAATTTGATAAGGTTTGTTGATGTAAGTTAGTTCATTTACCGTGACGTTGATGTAAATCGGTTAAAAATGAGTAAATAGCGTAAATTATGTGGCAATGAGTAATAGACACTTCAGAATGTACAATATTCTTATATCTGCTTCAGATTTGGCATTTAATGATGTGACCGAAACTGCCATGGCTGTTATCTGTAAGTTCGGATACGATGGAGATGGATTTAATGTGGTTACAACGAGAATTAATACTTAAACCTCAGCGACGTGGATTTCATTTAATTACCGACGAAGTGATGAAATTACTGCCAGAGCTGAGATCATTGAATGTTGGATTATTGCATGTGTTTATTCAGCACACTTCAGCATCATTGACCATTAACGAAAATGCTGATCCCACGGTTCGTGGAGATATGGAACGTCATTTTAATGTACTCGCGCCGGAAGATGCACCTTACTTTCAACACACTTATGAAGGGGCTGATGATATGCCTGCCCATATAAAGTCGACCTTGATAGGCGTGAGTCAAACAATCCCGATTACTAACGGACGCTTTAACCTTGGTCTTTGGCAAGGGTTATATTTATGTGAGCATCGAGACCATGCTTCTGCGCGCACCATTATTGCTACACTTCAAGGTGAATGATTCAAAAAGGTTAAAATTGCAATGCTCATATAACAAAGCAGTGTATTTTATATACATCCCTCACGTTCAATCATGACTTTGCTTGTGTAAGTAAATGTAAAGATGCTAAATTCATACTGCTTAGTGGGATGTGTAAGATATGTAATGCTACCTTGAATTTTCACGGTAACATTTCGCATGTAAATGTTTTATATATAAAAATGGCCCTAAAATTCAAAATTGAGTTACATATAATAATAGGTGGGTTTAGGTGATATCTGTATATTTGGTTGACGATCATGAGCTCGTGAGAACGGGTATTCGTCGCATTTTAGAAGATGAGCGTGGTATTAAAGTCGTTGGTGAAGCTCCTGATGGCGAAACCGCAGTACAGTGGTCTCGACAGAATGAAGCCGATGTCATTTTAATGGACATGAATATGCCTGGCATGGGGGGGTTAGAAGCCACCCGTAAGATTTTGCGTTATCAGCCAGATGCAAAAATTATTGTGTTAACCGTACAAACTGAAGATCCATTTCCGACTAAAGTGATGCAGGCGGGGGCTTCTGGGTATCTAACAAAAGGGTCTACATCGCCTGAAGTATTACGCGCAATTACTCAAGTTGCTCGTGGCCAACGATATCTGTCACCAGAAATTGCCCAGCAAATGGCGCTCAGTCAATTTAATCACTCTGACGAAAACCCATTTAGCAGCTTGTCTGAACGTGAATTACAAATCATGATGATGATAACCAATGGTGAAAAGGTTAATGACATCTCGGAAAAATTAAATTTAAGTCCAAAAACGGTCAATAGTTATCGTTATCGATTATTTGCTAAGCTTGGCATTGGTGGTGATGTTGAGTTGACCCGTTTAGCTATCCGTTACAAAATGCTCGATACCGGTTCATTTTAGTCAGGAATACTTTATTCCTCATAACGCATTAAGTAGCTTTAATCATGTCCAGTGGTTTTAACGCCAAATCTTTTTTAAAAAATGTTACTTCAGCTCCTGGCGTTTATCGAATGTACGATAAACGCCAACAAGTCATTTATGTTGGTAAAGCTAAAGATCTCAAAAAACGGTTAAGCTCGTATTTTAGAACCAATATCCCTAATGTTAAAACTCAAGCGCTGGTGGCGCACATCGATCATATTGATGTCACAGTTACCCATAGTGAAACCGATGCGCTATTACTCGAAAACGATTACATCAAACAGTACATGCCTAAATACAATGTTCTGTTGCGCGATGATAAATCTTATCCCTATATTCTGTTAAGCGGCCATAAACACCCAAGACTTGCTTATCATCGTGGCCCAAAACGTGAAAAAGGTCATTACTTTGGCCCGTACCCCAATGGTGGTGCTGTGCGCGAAAGTTTGCATTTAATGCAAAAGCTGTTTCCAATCCGTCAATGCGATGATTTGTACTATAAATCGCGATCTCGCCCTTGTTTACAGTATCAATTAGATCGTTGTAGTGCGCCTTGTGTTGGTCTGGTAAGTGATGATGAATACAATGAGCAAGTTAAATTAGCGAGTTTGTTTTTACGTGGTAAAGACAAGCAAGTGATAGCGCAATTGGTGGCAAAAATGGAAACTGCCGCGATTGATATGGAATACGAACACGCCGCACAATATCGTGACCAAATTACTGCGCTAAGGCGCGTAGCAGAACAGCAAGAAGTGACGAATCAAAAAGGAGATATGGATGTCATAGGCGTCGATTACGCGTCTGGTATTGCCTGTTTTCATCTGTTGTTTATTCGCGAAGGTAAAATTTTTGGCAGTCGTAGCTATTATCCTTCTGTACCAGCCGAAACCGACATAGAAGAAGTATTGTCGTCCTTCTTAGGTCAGTTTTATCTTAATGCTGATATTCAGCGTACCATTCCTAAAGAAGTCATCCTAAGCCATCACTTTGACGGCATAAAAGAACTTGAAGCATCGATAGAGCATGCATTAGATAAAAAGTTTGAATTAAAGACTCAAGTACGTGGTGACAGGGCTAACTTTTTACGTTTAGCGATGACCAATGCCAGTAATGCAGTAGCGACTAGGCTGTCGCATAAGAATACCGTTGAGCAACGATTCCAACTGCTTGAGGAAGCACTTGAACTTAATGAGCCAATTAAACGGATGGAGTGCTTTGACATCAGCCACACTATGGGCGAAAGCACAGTGGCATCATGTGTGGTGTTTAATCGCGAAGGACCGCATAAAGCTGACTACAGGCGTTATAATATTACTGGTATCACTGGTGGTGATGATTATGCCGCCATGGATCAAGCAATAAGGCGTCGGTTTGATAAAATTGATAATAATGGAAAAGTACCTGATTTGGTCTTTATTGATGGTGGCATTGGCCAATTAAGAGTGGCGCAAATGATTGTCGATGAAAAGTGTATTAATATTGATCATCCACCGCTATTAATTTGTGTGACTAAAGGGGAAGGGCGTAAAGCCGGACTTGAAACGTTTACCGTTGGAGGCAGTGAGCAAACGTTTGAGGTTGCCAGTGACTCACCTGCATTTCATTTAATGTTGCACATTCGCGATGAATCACATCGGTTTGCCATTACAGGGCACCGTAATAAACGCCAGAAAACGCGTAATACTTCTACATTAGAATCAATCACGGGTGTAGGCCCTAAAAGACGTAAAGCATTGTTGCAACATTTAGGTGGAATACAAGAAGTGAAGGGAGCTAGTGTGGCTGAATTGACAAAAGTGCCCGGAATTAGCTTAGAAATGGCACAAACAATTCATGATGCATTGCGAGGGGGCTAAAATTAGGGCAAAATTGACGCTGCTTCTGACAAATTGGTCTTTTTATGCCGTTTAATTTACCCATTGCACTGACATTATTCCGTATTGCTTTGTTACCCGTATTTATAGCTGTTTTCTATTTACCTTATCCATGGGCACCATTTGTTTCGGCATTTATTTTTTGGTTGGCAGCCTTAACAGATTGGTTAGATGGTTATGCTGCACGTAAACTTGGCCAGTTAACTCGATTTGGCGCTTTTTTAGATCCTGTTGCAGATAAAGTGATGGTGTCGACGGCACTAGTATTGTTGGTTCAGCAATATGACAATATGTATCTAACCCTTGCAGCATTATTTATGATCGGCCGCGAAATTGTTATTTCAGCCTTGCGTGAATGGATGGCAGAAATTGGTAAACGCGGTGTGGTAGCAGTGTCTTGGATTGGTAAATATAAGACTGCGGCGCAAATGGTTGCTATTATTGGTTTAATTTGGAAACCGACACCATGGTTAACCGATGTTGCTTTTGGTTTGTTTTATATTGCAGCGGCGCTAACGTTCTGGTCGATGATGAGTTATATTTCAGCAGCTTGGAAAGATTTAACTGCAGAATAGCGTAATAATAGTTCAATAAGATTATTTAGTGCGCAAACGATCAAAAATGCACGAATCAATAATTGACACTCGAGGTTAATTCGGTAGAATGCCTCCCCGTAGACAAGTGATGAGTCAGCAGCAAGCCTTAGGGGTTTATGTTAACTAACATGATTGAATACGAGACATTAGCTCAGTTGGATAGGTTGAAAGACGATACCTTTCTTGCTGTGATAATAAAGCATTATAAAAGTTATATAGGCGACATTAGCTCAGTTGGTAGAGCGATACCTTGCCAAGGTATAGGTCATCGGTTCGAACCCGATATGTCGCTCCAATTTCTTATCTTATCCGATGGATTTGAATTTGGTTAAAGATGGCGCGATGGCAGAATGGCTATGCTACGGATTGCAAATCCGTCTATCTCGGTTCGACTCCGGGTCGCGCCTCCACAATATTACGTTTGATGGTTACTTTTAGTAACGGTTAAAACAACACTTTGCCCGAGTGGTGGAATCGGTAGACACAAGGGATTTAAAATCCCTCGCTGAATAAGCGTGCCGGTTCAAGTCCGGCCTCGGGTACCATTATAATCTCTAGTAATAGAGAATGGTGTAAAAAAGCCTCAACAATAGTTGGGGCTTTTTTACGTCTGAAATTTAGGTTTTATTGAAAATGTCGAGAAAACCCACTGATCGACACGAAGTGCGTCGGTGGGTAGTTCACCAAGTTCCTCTATAACGCTAACAGCTGTGGTAAATATTCGTTGTCTAAAGCTGCAATGCTGGCTTGTTCCGTTAGTACATCTTGCAAAATTTGATGACTGGTTAACGGGTTGGCCAGTACGACTCTGAATACTGTGGTTGGTTGACGAGAGTATTTTACAGGCTTAATGCGTGTGCGTGACACGAATGATTTGCCTTGTTCGCGTTGATGCTTTTGAATGAATTGTGTCAGTCCGTCTAATAACTCGTTAATTTTAAACACCAATTCTGTGTTGTTGTTCGATATTGCCGTCGTCAGTATTGCTTGTACCGATGCGGGTACATAGCGATACGTCAGCAGGCATAACTCTGGGGCGGTGACTAACTCGAAATCAGCATGCTGGTTGATGATTGAGGCAAAATAACGGGCTTTTTCTAAGCTGTTATTAATGAGGATTTCATAACCATCACGGCCAATAATTTGAAGGCAAGCATTTACTAGCATTGCCATCCCTGGGCGTGAGCCTTCAAGAGTATGACTGCCTAGGTCTTTTGAACCCACACGTAAGATATATTCTGCATGATGGACAATGGCGTTTGCCAGTTCTGGGTCTTTAAATAGCACCATACCAGCGCCCATCGGGACATACATTTGCTTATGGGCGTCGATAGTGACTGAATCGGCTAACTCGATACCTTTTAGTAAGTGGCTATATTTTTTGGATAATAAACTTGCGCCGCCCCATGCTGCATCTACATGGAAATGGCAATTTAACTCATTGGCTAATGCAGCTAATTCATTTAAGGGATCTATATTACCTGTTTCAGTTGTGCCTGCGATACCAACAATGGCCATGACTTTAATATTTTGTTGTACCAGCTTTTTTGCTGCATCACGCATGGCGGCTACATCGACTTTATGATGTTCGTCGGTTGGGATGCTAATGATGTTATCTCGGCCAATACCTAACAAGTCTGCCGTTTTACCCAAAGAGTAATGACCACGATCAGACACTAGAATGGCAAGGTCATCATAGCCATAAAAGCGTAATGCTTTAATCATTCCTTCACGGGTTACACCTTTAAACTCACCGTGTGGTTGTAACAATCGGTTTCGAGCGATCCACAGTGCGGTGATATTAGCAACGGTGCCGCCAGAGCAAAATGCCCCGAGGGAATGGTCGGCGCTGTGCATCCATTGATGATAGAAATCATCAGATTGCTGATACACCAAATGGTGCATCATGCCTAATACCTGGCGCTCTAATGGGGTAAAGGCTTTTGATGTTTCAATTTTGACTAAATTTTGATTTAGTCCCACCATCATTTTTGACAGTGGTAATACAAAATAAGGCAAGGCCGAGGTCATGTGTCCAATAAAGCTGGGTGCCGAAGTATGGACTGAATGGGCGACTAAGTTTTGCATTATTTCGTCGGCATAATCAGAGACGAATTTAGGATCTGTCGGGATCTGATATGCGCTAAAGTCGGTTTCTATTTCTGACAGTGGTTTTTCCAATGCGGCGATGCTGTTGCCTAAAAACCCTGCGAGGTCTTGAGACAGTTTTTGCTCAATAATGCTCAACGTTGAAGTTGAATCTTCAGGGGCGGTAAAAATTCGCAGTAAACTGTCTTCTGAAGCGTGTGCTTGACGGGTGATTTTGGAGGTCATTTTGCTTGCCGTAATGATGAAGACTTCATCCTGTTAGCCTTAAGTGATGCTTTACGATGAAGACTGCACCTTCAGGATGAAATAAGGGAGCTAACTTTACTGTATGGCTGGTTTTGCTTCAAGTATTTATCTCGTTATTACTGATGATTGGATTAGGATATGCGAAAAATGAGTGATGTCGATAGGATTTATCCAGCACAAATATATAAGTGTATTTGTGCTGGATAACATTACTTTTTAACCAATGAAAGAGACATAATTGCCGCAATATTTCGTGCAGTATTGGTTAAATTAATTTGGGCTTCAGACAATATTTGTTCTAATGGTTGTAAACTTGGAATAATGGGGAAAATTGCGTTCATGCCTTCGACTAAAATAGCATCTGCATTTTGGCCAAGACATCCAGAAATGCCAATAACGGGAATGTTTTGCAGCTTAGCCACGTTAAGTACTCCCATAGGGGTTTTACCAAATACCGTTTGGCCATCAATACGACCTTCGCCAGTGATCACTAAATCAGCATCGCGACAATACTCCGCCAGTTTAACGCTTTTGGTGACAATATCGACACCAGGCTTTAAGGACGCATTTAATATCGCCATCACGCCAAACCCCATGCCTCCAGCAGCCCCTGCTCCAGGATGTAATCGGCAATAAGTATTCATTGATTGGCCAAGTTGCTGGTTAATGGTGTGGGCAAAATATTCTAAAGCTTGGTCGAGTTGTTCTATCATCTCAGTTGTGGCCCCTTTTTGTGGGCCAAAAATAGCACTGGCACCTCTTGGTCCACATAATGGATTATCGACATCGCATGCCACTTCAACGACACAATCTTTAATTGCGGGATGAAGCGATTGAATATCTATTTGATGCAAGGTGTTGAGGGCAGCGCCCCCAAAAGGCAGCGGTGCATCAGCAATATCGCTAAGTTTTACGCCTAATGCTTGCATCATTCCTGCGCCTGCATCATTAGTCGCACTGCCTCCTAAGCCTAAAATGATATGTCTAATGCCTCTATTCAATGCATCAACAATTAACTCACCAGTACCAAAACTGGTGGTTAATAACGGATTCCGGTGGGTTAACGGCACATGGTGTAAGCCCGATGCCGCGGCCATTTCTATGACCGCAGTTTGGTTTCCAGCTTCATCAAGTTGCCCTAACACACCATAAAATGCATCCACAGGTAATCCTAAAGGACCTGTGACCGTGAGGTTGATAATCTCTCCTTGGGTGGCATCAACCATGGCTTGTACTGTTCCTTCGCCGCCATCGGCCATCGGCACTTTGCAATATTCTGCATCAGGAAAGATAACCTTAAACCCTTGTTCGATGGCATTGGCCACTTCGAGCGCGCTTAAGCTTTCTTTAAATGAATCTGGTGCAATAACAATCTTCATAATAAGGCTCTGATTAATAATTTACAGTAAAAATAAGCTCAATAGATAAACGGTAATCATCGCCGTGATACCTTGGATCAAGGTCGCCATTGTTTGGGCCCGATAAGCTTGTTTAACGCTCATGTGACTAAACTCAGTTACTACCCAGAAGAAGCTATCATTGGCATGTGAAACTGTCATTGCTCCTGCACCAATAGCCATTACGGTTAATACTCGACCCATTTCTGAAGCTAAACCAATATCGCCTAATAATGGTGCCACTAATGCAGACGTGGCGACCAAGGCAACAGTGGATGAACCTTGGGTTGATTTCAGTGTGGCTGCAACAATAAACGGCATAAAAATACCTACACCTAATCCTGATAAACCGTTACCAAGAAACACACCAATTTCAGTGGCTTTTAATACCGCGCCAAATGCACCACCAGCACCAGTGATTAATAAAATGGGCGCGCAGACAACTAATCCATGGCCAATACGTTCACTAAATTCTTTAATTTTTTCGTTACTTTTTAACAAAAATAACGATAACAGTAAGCCAATCATTAAGGCATTAACGGGTTGACCTAAAAAGACTAACATATTGAATAAGCTTTCTTCTCCAAGCGGTTTTGAAGGAAAGTTAGCCACTGAACCTAAACAAATAAAAATAATAGGGACAAAAATAGGTGAGAATGCTTTTATTGGGCTAGGTAACTCGCCATAAACTTTTTTTAGTTCATCAAAATCTTGCTGAGACAGCTTAAGTTCCTCTGCGCCTTCTCCATCTGGTTCCTCATTAGCAAAACGGTTGGCCCATAACATACCAGCAAAAGCGGCAATCGCTGCTACAAACACACCTACAGCTATTACTAGTCCTAGTTGCGACTCAAGCCCTAGATTCCCTGCCGCTGCGATAGGACCTGGAGTAGGAGGCACAAAAGTATGAGTAGCGTATAACCCTGTTGCTAGTGCGACACTCATGGAAACTTGTGACACCTTCATACGGTTAGCCATCGATTGTTTTAATGAATTTAAGATAACAAAACCTGAATCACAGAAAACAGGTATCGACACCAAATATCCAATCATTGACATGGTTAGGGTTGGAAAACGCTGGCCAAACAGTTTAATGACCACATCGGCCATGGTAATTGCCGCGCCGCTTTTTTCGAGAATAGTACCGATAATCGTACCTAATACAATGACTAAACCGATATAACCTAAAATCCCACCGAAACCACCAGTGATAATTTTGGCAATGTCATTGGTGGGTAAGCCATAGGCAAATGCGGTGATAAATGACGCTAGAATAAGGGTTAAAAAAGGATGTAGTTTAAATTTGGAGGTGGCGATGACAATGAATGCTATCACGCCGAGTAAGATCAAGATTAGTCCCATAGAGTACTCGTTATTTATTTTTGTATGAGTGGTTTAGTATTCATCATAGTAAACCATTAATAATAAATTACTTTGTTCATCGGAACTGATAAATATACAATTCGTGACTATTTTTGTGCCATTGCACAATTAGGCGTTAGGTTGATGTATTAGCTGACCTAAATAGAGACTCAGTAAGCCATTAAAACTGTGTAAATCGATATTGGTGATGGTTTGAATCTTATCTAATCGGTAACGTAATGTGTTTCGATGTATAAACAAGCTGTTAGCACAGGTTTGTATGTCTCCCATATGTTCAAGATAAGCGGCAAGGGTTTTTTGCAGTTGTAGATTTTTGTCCACTTCAATCAGTTTCATATAAGGCCCGGCAAGGGCATTACCTCGCCAGTGGTGACGTAAGCCTGATAAAAGCACTTGCAAGCTGTAATCTTGATATAAATATTTGCTTTTTGTTGGGTGTAATTTTTTGCCAATATCCATGGTTTCTTTGGCGGTGCGGTAAGAGTAACTGATACCTAAATCACCGCTAAAATAATGGCCTAACGATATATGTAGGCTAAGTTGCATGTTTGCGGGTAAGCGTTTGAGTAATTGGTTGATGCGTTGATTTTCGAGTTCTGAGTCAAATTGTTTACCGTCTAAAAACGCAGGTTTTAAAATCACTAATTGTGTTAGTGAAGTCATGGCGATTAAATTATCGCGTACAGGGTTTTGTAATAAATACAGGACTTGTTTTAATGCTTGATTATCTTGTTGATATAGTGGGTTATTACTATCTAATTCGATAATTGCAGCGACTCTTGGTACGCTTAAATCAATACCTAATTGCAATGCCCATTGCTTTAATGAAACTAAGTCTTGTTCGTTGGCATGAATGAGTTGTGAAATAAACTCTTCTTTTTGACGATTTTGCCATTGTAATTGTTCTTGTAAATTGGCTTGCTCGACAATCATTTCTGCGGTCATTCTAAGTAATTCACCATAGTGACTTAACGTATCGGGTTCGCCTGTGATGCCAATCACACCGACAACTTGACCTTGATAATGCAATGGTAAATTAAGCCCAGGTTTTACCCCTTGTAGATTTGAAGCGATAGTTTGACTTATCTCAACGTTACGGTTTTGGCTAATAGCCAATAATGCGCCTTCATGTATAGTGCCAATTCGTTCAACATCACCTGATCCCAATATAACTGCTTGAGCATTCATCACATTGATATTATGGCCAATAATTTTCATGGTTCGGTCAACAATCTTAGCGGCAATTAGTGTGTCAATCTGAAACATGAATTCCTCTGAGCGGTAAATAATGGTATGTGATAATACATGATGTAGATTACGCAGTTGAATGCCGTTGACGTATAAAGAGTTTGATATTTGAATATTTATACGTCAGGTTATGGCCTTAGTGCTCTTCAGTATAAGACCATAAGGTTAATTGAGATATTAATGCCATGCTAACACCGTTTGTTAAGGTATTTTTATATATTCAACTTTTGGTACTTATTAAAAGAAGCGCTATAAAAACGCCAACCTAGATCAGGTTGGCGTAATGTTACAGGTGCAATTACTTTTCTTACGAAAAATATGTCATTTACAATGTATATTGAACATTGAGCATGATCATATGTGCCGTGTAGTCATGTTGTAAATTACCTAAACTCATTACGTTCCAAATGGTATCGACTTCAAGATCATTAGCATCATCGTTATCAAGATATTTTTCCATTTTGTAGTCAATGCGGAAGGCCATTTTTTCAGTGGCTTGATATTGAGCGTACACATTCACGTTATGCACTTTGGCAAAATAGTCACCGTAATTACCGGTAATACCTTGTCTAACTTGGGTCGTGCTGTCTGAGTCTGAGTAGGTGTAATCTAATCCTAGTCGTAAACGACTATCCATTAAATTATTGTAGCTTAAACCTGCTCCGACAACATCGACAGTGTCTTCAATATTGGCTTGCCAATTGGCTATACTGAAGTTGGTACTGCCAGATTGTTCCGATTTAATCACTTGATGGTTATAAAATGTATTGATATTGATATCGCTATTAACCATGTAGTTAAGATTAATATCGTAATTGGTATCTTTTGACTCGGTTAGGCCGATGTTAGTATCGGTATAATCATCAAGGGCATAACGAACACCAAAATCGACAGTTAAGTTATCAATTGGAGTGTGATTAAACCGCGCTTCAACTTGAGTGCGATCACGATCGGCCAAGTAGTATCTACGTAACAGTGAGTTTTGTTCAGACGATGATGACTCCGATGCTTGATACTCAGAACCATCTCTTTGACTAAAGCTACCTTTAAGCCACATGTCCCACATGTCAAAATTATTTAGGCGTATACGCGCCCAAAGATCATTCTCATCGGTTTTTTCACGGTCTTGATAGCTGCGTTCATTTCTTTCGAAATCGTAACCAGCATCAAGCTTAATATCATGGCTAATACGATAGTCAGTTGATAATTTAGCACGATGCGTGGTGAGATCGTATGGCGTGTTGTAAGCCAATTCACCGGTTACATCATTAATGCTAATTTGAGTCCACTGCTCTATATTGGTGTTGTTTTCTCTATCGTTATAATCGTAGCTACCAGTAAGACGCCATCCTCGGCTCAGTTTATTCACTACTTTTAATGTCATGCCAGTGATGTCAACTTTGGCATCAATACTCTCAGCGGGTAACGAGTAGCCATAACCTATATCCGTTAATTGCTGATCTTGAGTCATTTGACCAATGAGCAAGCGACCACTGAAGCTGGTGATAGAATCATTATATTGGCCCATTAACGAAATGGTATGTGATTCATTATCTGGATCAAGTGCAATGTAGCCGTGATCTTGAGCACCAAAAGTAGGATTGAACGCATTGTCAAAACCAAGCTCTTGGTTGTTGTTATTAAATACCGAACCGGTGTAATTTAAGCTGGTAAACCAATTCTTACCACCCAGTTTTATTCCCGCGTTTAAAACGTCAGTAGTGTAATCAACGGGCTCTGCGAGCATGATTGATTGATTGAAGAAGCTACCTGAAGCAATTTTGTTTCCGGTTTTCTCTTCTCGCTGAAAGTTAACGTAGGTAGTGAACAGTGATTCAGTTTGATATTCAAAACCTAATCCCGCCCGTTCACGTTTTAGCGACAGTTCAAAAGGCGTTAAACTGCTCGATAGCATTGGCATATCTGGAGTAGAACCTGCAGTGACCCAATTACTGGCTAGCGTAAGATCATCGCTGCCGATATTTTGATAAGGGCTTAAGGCATTGTTACTTTTATAAGTCTCAATAGCGCGATAGTTCAAATTGAGTTGATAGGTTCCGGGCTTACCGACTTCAACGTCCATACGGCCATTGTCCATGCCCATGTTGTAGGCAGTGACCTTTGCTTGATAGCCATTCTCACCATTATATTTAATATCAGCATCAACTTTGCCAGCAGTTTGATTACTGTTATGAAAAGCGTTTGCTGAATGTATATCGTCTTCACTGTTGTAAGCGACGCCGACACCTACAGTACCAGTGGTACCTGTATCGACTGCACACCCTTTACATTTCCATGCTGAATACTTAACGTTTTCAGTTTTAGCGTTTGCAAGACTGTAACCATCTGCCATTAGGCCAAAGCTGGTGCTAGTCAGTAACGCTAAGGTGATAAGATTTAATTTAGTGTTCATATATTTATCCTTAGCGTTGCAATAACTTACCAGATGGATGATTTGAACCATGTACTTGACTATGACAGTTCAAACAGCTACGACCACCAGTAAAGGCGCTACCATTTACAGTTGAGCCCATGTCAGTGTTGCCTAAATAAGCATTGCTGGTGTGCCCATCACCTGCATGACATTGTTGACATAATTGTGGTGCACGCGTTTTGAGCATGGCATCGTTAACTGAACCGTGTGGATTATGGCAATTAACACAATTTTCGGTAACAGGTGCATGCTCCCATAATTTAGGACCGCGCTTTTCTGCATGACATGAGTAACAGGTTTCATTTACAGTAGGCTGAACTAGATCTGCATCGCTCATGCTGCCGTGAGGATTATGACAGTCACTACACGTCATTTGATTCCATTTCATTGGGTGACTTGAGCGCTTATTCATGTCGGCTTTTTGCTTGGCATGACAACTCGTACACACTTCCATTTCAGTTTGCTTTGACAATATAGGGTCGTGTTCTGCGTGTACACTATGGCAAGACGCACAAGCTACATCGCCATTGGCGTGATGACTGCTGTCCCAAGACATGCGGTTATCGTCGAGATGGCAACTCATACAGACACTATTTTGTTTGTCTGCAGAGAGTGTTGACGTTGGGCCAAATGTGATCATGGGTTCTTTACCTCCACGATTATGAGAGCCAAGTGGGCCGTGACAAGCTTCGCACTGTAATCCTGCCATTGGGCTTTTTGAAGAGTCAATTGAGCCATGTACACCTTTAAAGATGGCCATCACTTTTTCTGACTTTTTATGACACATTAAACATGAGTCAGCGCCCTTAGGAGAATATTTACCTTCGGCGAATTTCTTATCTAAAGTGGCTTCAACTTCTGTTGGTGTCATGCTGGCGTCCCACTTTGCCGCTTGCACATTATTCGACATAAATACAGACGAAGCGGTGAGGCAGAGTAGGGCGAAAAATAGTGTATTAATTTGATGTGTGGTCTTCATAAGTCGACTTCCTGATTTGTCCATTTAATAGTCACTGATTAATAACGTAAGTCATAACATGAGAGAGAAGCTGGGCTCCTCTCTCAATGGACAAATTAAAGTTTCACTTGGTTGTGATTTTCAATGGTAGGTATATGGCAGTCGAAACAGGTTTCTAATTGCGCAGCATCATTGGCTTGTTGGTAACTACCGTTAACAACTGCACCACCTTGGAGTTCAACATGTTGTTTTATCGTGTCAAATCCATGACATGAAGCACATGTCGCGGTAATAGGTGTTGTATAAAGACCTGCTGAAGTTGCTAGTGCACCTTTAACTTTGAATGCATCAAGATTAAAGTCATTGTGGCACTGGGTACACTCTTTAATAATACCTTGTTCACCATGAACACTGTGCAATTTCATTTCAATTGCGCCTTGATTCGCACCAGAAGCATATGTGCCGTCAGGTGTATGACAAACTACACAAGCATCCAAACCAACTGTGAGTTCACCATTGAGTTCACGAGCTAATTGCTCTGTCATCACAAAGCCAGCATGGTGACCTTTATGTAATTCAAAGGTGTCGCCATGACAATTATCACATGAGCCATAATTGACCGAGTCGATGTGACGATAGCTTGGGGCATCCCCTGATAAAGTACCAAATGTTAGCTCGGCTTTCATACTAGTGGTCGCTACGTCATCACCACAATCAATTGCTTGGACTCCGTCGTTACACATTTCAAGGCCGATAAAGCTAAATGCGGTATCGGTATCATCAGCACCAAATGGTAGTGATGCGATGTTGTATACCAACTTACCTGATTCAATACTGACATCAGTTTGTAATTCACCCGCGGAGATAAAGTCTTTGCTGATTTTGGCTAAGCCGTTACCTGGGCTAGCGTTATATCCCATGATAGGGAAGTTAGGGCCAACGTTAGTGTTTGTTTCAAGACGTTGAATTTTGCTCACTAAACTTGTGGCATCAACTGCTGCACCGTTAGCATCTAATATCGTTACCGATAAGGTTGCAGATTTGTCGTCAGTACTGGCTTTATTTGCTGTTAGGGTTGCACTCATGCCATATGAGTCGATAAATGCTTTTTTCTGAGTAAAGGTTGCAGTATGTAACTCTTCTGTCCAGCTAGCATTATGACATGCAATACAATTTGAGTTATCGACTTGTTGTGAATGCCCTTGACCTGTTTTAAAGTCAATATCCGTATGACAGCTTGAACAGGTTTCCATGGTTGGAATACGTGTCCAGTTACCCGATTCACTGAGTTGTTCTGAATCAACATGACATGTTGAACAGTTATCTTGCACTATGGCATAAGCTGTTTCAGCGCTTTTATCCATGTTCTTGCCATACATTTTGGCATTATTATGAACATTGTGGATTAAGTGGCTAAAA
Organism: Shewanella polaris; assembly: GCF_006385555.1. NCBI lineage: Bacteria > Pseudomonadati > Pseudomonadota > Gammaproteobacteria > Alteromonadales > Shewanellaceae > Shewanella > Shewanella polaris. Next base: position 1,524,903 of record NZ_CP041036.1, read on the forward strand.
TCATCTTGAACTTTGCCTTTTTCAATGGCTAATTCGTTGGTATGACATGAAGTACAGGTTTCTAAATCAGTATAGCTATGATAAATTTTCTCACCTTTTGCATGGCAAGTATTACACGCAGCACCACTCACAATGTTTTTAGTGTATTTAGCGGTAAAGCCTTCACCGTCAAAATCTTCGGTGTATTCGGTGCGTGGTACTGTGGTTGTGCCATCTTGTAAAGTCGATGCGCTGGCAATCACATTATATCTTTGCGTTAACTCTGGATTAAAACCTTCAACATCTATGGTAAAGCTATACGTTCCGTCAGCGTTATCTGTAAATGTTTCTTGCGAGCCAATATATTGCCATTGAGCAGCGTTGCCTGCACCACTTGCGCCAGCAGGGATAAGCTGAACGACTTTCTTAACTTCGAGTTCGGTAAGGCCTACTACAGGGAGGTCTTCTGAATTGGTAGCAAATACTTCTATCGTCGGCTTATTGTCTTGGTAAGTGACTTTGGTGATGTCTAAGTTCAATGCTGTGATGGCTGCAGCAGGTTCGCTGCCAGAGGTGTCTGGGGTCGTCACTTCAGCTACATTATCATCGCTTCCGCCACAACCTACCAATGTCATTGAAGCTGACATTGCAAATACCAATGCCATTTTTTTGTGTTTTGTATTCATCATATTTTCCCTGCAAAGGTCATCCGTCTAACTTACTGGCAGTATGTTCTGCAATTATCTTGTTCAGTTAAGTTGATGTTGGAATTAAATTTCCCAGTCATAATATTACTTTACAAACACCCACTCGTCTTTAACTCGAATGTAATAGTGTGATGATGATCGGCCTATTAATTAAGAGGTATATTAAATGCTGAATTCATAGGAGTTGATTGTTCGCAAAAAATAATATTTTAGGATTAAGTTGAGAAAATTAGTCGATAAAACAACAGTTACATTGATACATAAAGGTTAAATGTTTATACATTTTATTAAAGTCCAAATTTATGAAAACATGTTTGTCTTTACTTATAAATTAGGCGGATATCACTTGAATACTGGTATCAATTTAGGTGTTACATTAGCCAAAATAGAAGGAGAATTGTGAAATGTCATATTGATATATAGGTGCCATTAAACTCTTTCATAACACAAAGGCAATAGTCTTCTTTTGTTCTGCGGCCTCTAGAATTGTATCAAGTATAATGAGCACCTAAACCATCAATAGCTGTATCAACAATTACAATTACCTTTTTAGTGACACGATTAACCGTATGTTACGTCAAACAAGCAGTATCTGTTTACTTAATGGGATGACAGTACAAAGACGATAACCAGTGAGTTACGCCTTACTGGTATACCTAATTAAAAAATAAACTCATTTTTAACGGTTAACCTATCTCTTATCTCTCGTTGAGGTTAAGTATTGTGCAGTTAGGTAGAGGATTGGGAACTTATTAAGATTAAGGCTTGATCAAGCCAATGGGTTAGGGGATAATCGCCTCGTTCTGAGACATAAGCTGTTTTTTTATGATTCGGAAATCAATGGTGACCCTAGGGTCCCCCCGCAATGATAACTTGTGAACTCGGCCAGGCCTGGAAGGGAGCAACCGCAGCAAGTGACTCATGTGCCGGGGTGTCGGCTCTAGGGGAACCTCCAATATTCCCCGTACCATTTTTTATCTAATCGATCATTTTATTATTGTTGTGCCGCAGCCAGATCGGCTTCTTCTTGTAAGCGTTTTTGCAAATTCACTTTAAGGAATTGTCTCGAACGTTCAAGTGCTTCACTTATCTCTGTTTTCATTTGTGCCAGCTCTTGATAATTTTCAAAGAAATACGTATCAACTAAATGTCGAATGTACCTTACAGGTAACTGATTTAATGTCACGCAGCATAAGTCAGCTAAGTATTCTTCTGGTAGCTCTTCCATTAAGCCCCCATCTCTCAGCATTTCCATTAATAGAACTTCATAATAGTTTCGGATTTCTAATTGCATTATTACGCTCCATTGAGATTGTTTGATTTATCGACATAAACTGTAATGTCGGGAGTATTGATATTAGCTCGGTGGTGCTTTAGTAAGCCGTGGCTTACTGGGTTGATAACCATGATTCATTTGCTGCAATTAATAATTGACTATGTCGGAGCGTTAATTCTGTTTCACTACGACTATAGCCTCCACCTATCACTGCTGCAAGTGGGATGTTATGCATTTTCGCTATTGATATTACCTGTTTGTCTCGATCGAGAATACCCTGATTTGAAATCGAGAAGTATCCTAAGTCATCATCTTGATGGATATCGACACCAGCATCATAAATAATCAAATCAGGTTGATGGAGACGGATCAGGTAAGGCAATATTTGTTGTATATGTTCCAGATAACGAGTGTCGGTACAGCCTTTATCGAGATCAATATCGTAGTCAGATTGTTGTTTTCTTGATGGGAAATTTTTTGCGCAGTGGATTGAGCAGTTAATGATGTTAGGGTCACCTTGTGTGAGTGTCGCTGTTCCATCCCCTTGGTGAACATCACAATCAAAAATAAGTACTTTATCAACTTCTCCAGATTCAATGGCTGATTTAGCGGCAATGACTAAGTCATTAAAAATACAAAAACCACTACCAAAGTCATAATGTGCATGATGATAACCACCCGTTAAATGCACTGCGATTCCATGTTTAAGTGCCAACTCAACACATAAGTGGGTTCCATTTACGGCATGTAAAGTACGGGTGACTAACTCAGTGCTCCATGGGAACCCGATACGCCTTTGAACTTTGTGATCTAACGTGCCATTGATAAATTGGTCGACATACTGTGGGCAATGCACGCCATAAAGCATGTCTATACTTATTGGCGAAGGGATATGCCGATAACGCTCAAACAATAAATGTTGTTTGAGCGCATGTTGGTACAAATTATGATATTTGGTAGTAGGAAAGCGATGGGTGCTCGGTAGCGCCAGCTTTGAATAGCTGGCGTGATATACAAAAGGTATCGACATAAGCTTACAGTTGCTTTATTGCCCAGCCCATGAATTCTTTACGTGTTTTTTCATCGGCTTGTAACCACCAATACTGCAACATTTGTTCAGCTTGTGCAGGGGTTGATTTTTGTGCAGTTGCAGTTGAAATAATAGGTGCAGCAACAGGTGCCATTGTTGCAGATTCAATGTCTGATTTGATCTCGACAGCTTGTATTGCTTGGCTACCGTCACCCGTAGCGGAAGCTGATAAAGTTTCAATATCATGCTGATTTTTTTTATTAAATAGACTCGTAAGAAGTGAATCTTCAGTAAAATTGGTTTGTTCTACGGTGTAAGTCACAGCCGCATTGTCTTGACGCTTAATAATGATTTGCGGTTTTTTTGCAAATGATTTAGGTTTTTTAATTACATTACCTTCAGCTGGTTGCAATAGGTATTGATGATCACCATCAACAGTCAACGTTATAATTAATGGGCTTGATTTTACAAAGGATTGACTATCACTAAAGGAATCCTCAACTACATCGTGGTAACGAACCGCAATTTTATGGGTGCCATTAGTCAATGCTAGATCAGATTGATGGTTAAACATGCTGGTCTCAACCTCTGTACCATCAAGTGCTAAATACTCAAAAGACATGGGGATGGTTATATTAGCAGCTAAGACTGATGATGATGTCAGCAATGCCAAAAGCGCACTAGCGGTAAATAAAGATTTCATTGTTTCTCCTTAACGTGGGTAACTTTGGCGAGGCTTTTCAAAAAGTTGAATTCGCTCTTCAATATAACTGGTTGCTTGTTTACATTTTCCTAAACGACGATGCATCATAAGGATATCATTTTGCAATTTTATTTTGTCATCACTATGACAGAATTCAAGACTTGCTTCCAATTGTTGAATTTTTTGCTCTATTTTATTAGCCCAATTTAAATGTTTATTGAGTTCGGCATAGAGTTGATGGCTATTTTGCATGATATTACTGGCTATCCAACCAAATCCACTGTCTTGTACTGCTTGTTGCTGTTTTTTTGCATATCTAGCCCGATTACTGGCTTTTCGCTGATCTTCAGATTTAAGATTAATGTCGGTAGTGAGTAATGCTCTGCGTAATGCACTAAATCTGTCTTGAATACGATCGCAACTGAGTTGGATAACATTGCTACCCAACTTAAGGAATAGTTGTTTTTCTAGCTGTTTAATGTCTTGACGTAACTGTGCAATACAAGGGCTTAGTTGAGCCCCCTGTTGAGCAAATAATTGGCTGTTAAATCGCTCAATTTCTTGTAATGATTTACGCTGTGAAGGTGCTAAGTTTTGGTCATGAATTAATGCATCTTGTTCAAGCTGCGCGAGTTGCTGTTTTAACATTGATACTAATTGTTGGGTGTTCATGCCCATGCGCTCCACGTTAGATGGACTGCTATCGACAATACCATAATAATAAATATGGGTTTAATAAAAGGTATTCCGAATCTAATTGCACTTCTAGCGCCAATGAATGATCCCGCCATCATGCATACACCCATCCATAAACCCAGTATCCAATGAACTTGCCCCATAGATGCAAAGATAATTAACGCAGTAATGTTACTCACTGCTGTCATCACACGGGCTAATCCACAACTGTGCAACAGGGGCAGTTTGTAAAGTGAAATAGACGATATGGTCCAAAAAGCGCCTATGCCAGGTCCTGCAAATCCATCGTACCCACCCAAAATAAAACCTTGGCTAATTTGTTTATTTGTTGGTGATGGCAATTTAGGAAGCGTAATATTTTTGTCGCCCATCGCTTTAGGACTTAACAAGGTATAAATAGCAATACTAATAATGAGCAGTGGTAGAATTTTTTCAAGCCATTTGGGGTCAATTAAAAACACTAAAATACACCCTGCGATCGAACCTAAAAACGTGGCATAAAGACAGGGTTTCCATATTTTAGGGTTAAATAAATGTTGTTTATAAAATGTATAGCTTGAGGTCAGCGATCCAAAACATGCTGCTAGTTTGTTGGTGCCTAAAGCCAAGTGGGGAGGTATGCCTACGGTGAGTAATGCAGGAATAGAAAGCAGTCCACCGCCACCAACGATGGCATCAATAAAACCAGCAATAATACCAATGACCGCTAAAACAGCCCAATGGCTAGGGTCTAATAATAAATCCAACTCAATACCTATTCGATAACACGTCTAAAAGGTGGCAGGGCATCAATTAATGATTTGCCATAACGTTTGGTGACTAAACGGCGATCCAGAATAGTGACTCGGCCATAATCTTGCTCTTTTCTAAGGAGCCGGCCACAACTTTGGACTAATTTACGCGATGCGTCGGGAATTGTCAGCTGTAAAAATGGGTTACCACCTTTTACTTTTAAATATTCCGCGTGAGCTTGTTCAACTGGCGAGGTAGGCACCGCAAATGGAAGTTTGGTAATAATCAAGTTTGTTAAGTAATCTCCGGGTAGATCCAGACCTTCAGAAAAGCTGCCGGTACCAAAAATAACACTGGGTAGCCCCTCATCACAGCGCTTTTTATGTTGCTCTAATATTTGTTGACGTGGAATGGCACCTTGAACAAAAAGCAGCTCTTTTGGGATTTTCCCTTCGACGAGTTCAACCACTTTATCCATTTGCCAATATGAAGCAAACAGCACTAACGTCGCCATTTCACCATCGATGAGAGTCACAATATGTTGTGCTAGTTCAGCGGTATAATTCTCGTCAGTAGGTTCGCACACCATTTGAGGAATAAATAAGGTCGCATTATTTTCGTAATCGAAAGGGGATAACAAGGCCAAAAAACGACTACCATCGTTCATTGATAATCCCACTTGATGAGCAAAATGGTTGAAACTATTTAACGCTCTAAGTGTTGCGCTACACAATACCACTCCAGCGGCTTTTTGCCATAACATAGATTCCAGCATAAAGCCGACTTCGATAGGCGATGAACAAAATAAGTAATCTTGTTGTTTACCTGTAATTAATTCTGCCCAACGTGCCATTGGTGCACCTTTTTTGCTGTCCTCTTTAGCCATCATCTTCCATAACTTATGTAAGTTATCTAGCCTCTGTAAGATGAATCCGGTTTCAGACAACAAACCTTCCGACTGATGTTTAGGCACTTCACCATCTTTGATTGCTTCATTTAATACCGACACCACTTTATTAAACTGTTTCACCGCAGAGCCCGATGCGGTAGCAAGATTTTCTGCCTGTATTAATAATGATTGCGGTAATTGACCGTGCTCAAAACGAAGCCGAGATTCAGGGTTAGCAAATAATTGTGGTTGAGTGTCACAATAATGAGCCACTTGAGTCAGTAGGTTTGTTAAATCGGTAATGTGATCAAGCATCGCCTGTACGGGGGCGATAATGTGGGTGGTTTTCAATTGATTTTGTAATTTAGAACAGGTTTTGGATGCTTTTTCTAACCAGTCACAAGCACCACGCAATGTAGCTTGAGCACTGGAGAAGTCTCTTGCAACAATGGGCAAGTGGTGAGCCTCATCGATGACATAAAACATGTCTTCTGGCTCTGGTAAAATGACGCCACCACCAAGCTCTAAATCGGCAAATAATAGACTGTGGTTAACAATGAGTACATCCCAAGTATCAACATCTTCACGAGCCTTATGAAACGGACAATTATGATGCGCCGATACTTGACGATGACAACTGTGCTTATCACAGCAAATTTGTTGCCACAAAAAATCAGGAATAGGGTGCTTTAAGGTATCTATTTCACCATTCCAACGTTTCTGATGAAAATCTTGATGCAGTTTTTGTAATTCATTTATTTGACTTTGATCTGGCTTAGTTTGCCACATAGCCATTTGTGAACCATCTTGTGCACCTATCATGGCTTCAAGTTTAGCTAAACACACATAACGCTGGCGACCTTTTACTAACCCAAATTTAAACTCAATTCCTGATTGCTGCAAAAAGTGAGGCAGATCTTTGTGGAGTAATTGTTCTTGAAGTGCCACGGTTGCAGTGGCAATACAGACTTTCTTTTTACTGGCAACCGCTAAAGGTATAGCGCCTAAGATATAGGACAATGATTTACCAATACCTGTTCCAGCCTCAACCACAATAATGCGACGGTCTTTGTCATACTCACCCGCTAAGGTTTTAGATATTTCCGCTACCATATAGTTTTGTTCGCGACGAGATCGAAATTGTGGCATAGATGCGGCAATTTCTTTATAAATGGTGCGAATTTGACTTTTTATGTTATCCGGTAGCATAGGAAGTATGATTTCTGCATAGACTGAATTATGCTGTACATAATAACAGTGAATTAGCATGCCACGAAGTAATAAATCAAATTGAGTAAACTTGTGCAGGAATTCGAACCCATAGTGAAGCAAGCAAATATCCCATCAAGTCTCAACTATGTAAAGGGGCGAGTATTAACTCGTCATGCCATTTATAGGCATGGACAGTTAGTGCTTCAATACTATATTAAAACGGCTCAGGGACCAGTACTCGCAGAGCTGTATCACTGTGAAGTAATATGTTTTTGTCGTCAACAAGATGTTAATCAATTAAGTCAAAAAGTCGGTTTTGCCCTTAAGGCTGAGTCGAAATCATTGATGAGCTTTGAGCATGAGCCTATTAGTGCCTTGTATCTTAAATCAAATACGCAATTAAAATTACTCAGTCGCATTGCTAATGATATCGGGGTTACTTTATTTGAAGCCGATATAAGGCCTGAACAACGTTATCTTATCGAACGGTTTATTGCCTTAGATATAGAGTGCTCAGGGTACTATCAAGACAGTAATCCAACTTCAACAATTTCTTTATTAGAGATTAATCGGGCTAGAAAAATACCCACCAACGAACCTGTTGATATTCCTTTGAAGATGGTTTCACTGGATTTTGAGTGTAGTTTTGCTGGTGAACTTTATTCGGTCGGTTTGTATGGAATCGATTATCAATGCGTAATTATGGTGGGCGAACCACAAGCACAATGCCATGAGTTCATTATTTGGGTTAAGGATGAAGTTGAGCTTATACTGAGATTAATTGCATGGTTTAGCGACTATGACCCCGATATTATCATCGGTTGGGCGGTGGTGACCTTTGACTTAGCCTTGCTGTATAAACGCTGCGTATTACATCAAATCCCATTAACCATCGGCCGAGGTGATACTGAACTTAGCTGGAAAGTGGCTGACAAATATCGGCCTGAAACCTTATCTTTACCTGGACGGGTAGTACTGGATGGTATTGATTGGCTTAAAGCGGCATTTTATCAATTTGATAGTTTCTCATTAGAGTCTGTTTCGCGGCACTTATTAGCCGAAGGGAAAGCCATAGATCATGTTGAAAATCGTGGACAAGAAATTACTCATTTATTTGAAACAGACAAAAATGCACTGGCTTTTTATAACCTTACGGACTGTCGTTTGGTGTGGGATATTTTTGAAAAAACACAATTATTAGATTTTGCCCTTGAACGAGCCAAGTTAACCGGCTTAGAGTTTGGTCGCGTTGGTGCATCAATTGCCGCATTTTATCATTTGTATCTACCTCACTTACATCGAAGTGGCTTTGTTGCGCCAGCTCATCCCGCTAGTCACGGGCTTGAGAGCCCCGGCGGATATGTTATGTCATCTATCCCAGGCTACTATAAAGATGTTTTGGTATTAGATTTTAAAAGCTTGTATCCGTCGATTATCAGAACATTTCTTATCGATCCCAAAGGTTTAGTTGAAGGTTTGCACGCCAGTAGTTGTAATGCTGATAACACTATAGTGGATGGATATTTAGGCGCTAAATTCAGTCGGAACAAGCCTATTTTACCAGCGTTAATTGCAAGTTTAGCGGAACAACGTGAGCGGGCTAAACGCGATAAAAATGCACCTTTATCACAAGCAATAAAAATTATTATGAACTCGTTATATGGCGTATTAGGCTCTCGAGGTTGTGTATTTCATGATGCAAAACTTGCCAGTTCTATTACCATGCGCGGTCATCAGATAATGAAACTGACTAAACAATGGATAGAAGAGTGTGGTTATCAAGTGATTTATGGCGATACCGATTCTACATTTGTGTGGTTAGGGGATAATCATGGTATTAAGGATATCCAAGCGATTGGTGAATACTTGTCGACATTGATTACCCAACGCTGGCTTGAATGGTGTGCAGATGAATATCAATTAGACAGCTATCTAGAACTCGAATTTGAAACCCATTTCGAACAATTTATTATGCCTACGCTAAGAGGTTCAGATGAAGGCAGTAAAAAACGCTATGTCGGTGCGGTATTAAACGACGCTCAACAATTAAAACTGACGTTTAAAGGGATGGAGCAGGTGAGAAGTGATTGGAGCCCTATCGCGCGAAGAATGCAATATCATTTATATGAACTGTTTTTCAAGGGCGAAGATGTCATTGATTATTTGAGCAATGAGCTAGCGGCAATTAAAAGTGGCGCTAGAGATAATGAGCTTATTTTCAAAAAGCGATTAAGGCGAAATGTTGAAGATTACACCGCTAAATCATCCCCTCATGTAAAAGCGGCCAAACAGCTTGCTCAACTTCTGGATGACGTAAACGTTACTCGTAAAGGTCAACAAATTAAATACGTTATGACGTTGACTGGCGCACAGGCAATTGAAGCAAAACCACAGAATATCGATTATGAATATTACATTAGTAAACAAATTCAACCCATCGCAGAGCCCATCTTGCAACTATGTGGTCAGAGTTTCGATGCGCTAGTAAACAATCAAATGATGCTACTGTAAAAAAACAAAATAATAAGCCAAAGTTGTTCGTATTTTTTATGCATTAATTTATCTTAAAGGGAGGTGGCATTATACATTTCCAGATAGCATTTTTACCTGTCTCATATCCCCTAAATTTAATATTCATAGCCTTTAAATTCCATTCATTACAGTTAACTGAATCCTTGCCTAAACTAAGATAACTAACTGAGCTTATCTGATGATTTCCAGTTAAAGGTTAAAACTAATAACTGAACCATGTGTAGATAAAATTTAAGGTATTGAGCAATTCTTAATGTTTGAAATTAACCTTTTATGTTAAAGAAAAGTTAATAGTAAGGGCTTGGTAAAAAATAGATTTAAAACAATAGATTATTTTTACACTCTAGGTTGTATAAAATATGTAACCAATAATAATTGACTTAATAGCTTGTATTTAAAAGTTTAATTTATTATTGAGTGTTTTTTCACAACACTAAAATCTTTTACATCTGGTTAACTTTTATGCATGTGTAATTTCAAAGTGTTGATTAGTTGTTTTAAATGTGATTTTATTGCATCTGTAATTGAGAGATTGTAATGCATTTGTGTTGCATTTTTCTCATTTAACAGACGCCTATAATGGCCGTCATTATTATAAGAAAGATATAAAAAAATCCAGGGAGATAGACAATGCATAAGAACGTATTAGCTAAATCAGTGCGATTAGCACTGATCAGTGGTGCAGCCGCGGCAGCATTCGCTTCACCAGCAGTTTTTGCTGCTGATGAAGATGGCGAAAAAGTAGAACGTATAGAGGTAACTGGTTCGCGTATTAAGCAAGTTGATATGGAGAATGCGTCACCTGTTACGGTTTTGACCGCAGAAGATATTAAATTAACTGGTGAGTCGACAATTGCAGATGTATTGAATAATTCATCTGTTAACAGTTTTGGTTCATGGCGTGGAACATCAGGCTATGGTTCTGGTGCTGCCGCAACAAGTAGTGTGCAAATGCGTGGTTTGGATGCCAAATATACATTGGTATTATTAGATGGTCGTCGCATGCCTGGTACTAGCTCTAGCTCAGGCGCTGCAGCTGATACGTCTAGAATTCCAATGGCAATTGTTGAACGCATTGAAATCTTAAGAGAAGGTGCTTCAGCTGTTTATGGTTCAGACGCAGTCGCTGGTGTAATTAACATTATCACTAAAAAAGACTATCAGGGCCTTGATTTTTCTTATGATACTGAGCTGCCAAGTACAGACGGTGGTGATACAAACAGATTTACAGTGGCAACTGGTTACTCAAGTGATAAAGGTAATATTACATTAACATATGAGTACTATAAAGCTGATGCTGTTTGGGATAAAGATATTTGGAAATTTGATGATCCAACTTATTTTGACTATTCATCATATAGTTCAGTACCAAACGGAGTAGGTGATAGTGGATGGATTACCAATCGTGATATGTGTAACCAAGCTCCTAACACGTATGATTTGACTGATAGTGCTGACACTGGACGTTGTCTTTATAGCTATGGCGAAGTAACTAAGTTATTTGGTGATGTAGTTCAAAACTCTGTACTGTCAAATTTTTCATATGAATTAGCTGATAACCTTAAGTTCCGAGGTCGTACAAGTGCTTCACTTTCAGAAACTGAAACACGTTATGCGGGTACTCCAGTATCAACAAATTTACCAACAATGTCAGCCGACAATGCGTATAACCCAACAGGTGAAGACTTAGATCTGTATATGCGTGGTGCTCAACTTGGCAATCGTGACACCCGCACTGAAATTAACGATATTGATTTCTTTGGTGGTTTAGTTGGTTTTATTGATGTTGGTAATGGTATTGATTGGGAAGTAAATGGCCAACATAGCCGTTCTTCAACGAATTCTTTCAATGAAAACTTAATTAACGATGATATCATTCAAAATCTAATTGATAGTGAAGAGTATGATATTTTTAATACTACTGGCATGAGTTATGGCGATTGGAATAGCCAGATGGAAGATCTTTATGGCCAGGCGGCGCATACTGGTCTATACCAAGCTCGATATGTTAGCTCTCAGGTTGACGGTTTAATTTCTACTCTATTTCTAGACGAGAATGATTTTAGTTTATCTGGTGTTTTCGGTATTGAATATGAAACGGTTGACTTTACTCAAAAGAGTGATCCGCAATCTGCATCAGGACGAGTATCTGGTGGTTCTGGTGGTGATGATGTAAATGCAACTCGAGACCGTACTTCTGCATTTATGGAATTACAAGCAAGCCTACCTTTCAATGTTGATATTAACGCTGCTGTGCGTTATGACAATTATGATCAAGAAGGTGATGTTGGTGAGCAAGTTGTTGCTGGTTCATTTGACAATGTGTCTCCTCAAATAGGTATCGCTTGGCGTCCTGTTGATTCATTGTTAGTTCGTGCTAGTTGGGGTGAGTCTTTCCGCGCTCCTAACATGGGCGAAATGTTCTCTAGTCAAGCATTGAGCTTTGAAACTGCTGATGATAACTTATGGTGTGATGCGGGAACTAACGCAGCCGATGATGCAGTTTACTGTGCCGTTGGTGGTTCACAGCATAAAACATGGTTCGGTGGTAACCCTGATCTGAAGCCTGAAGAAGGTGAATCATTAACTACTGGTGTGGTTTGGAATGCTACTGATAGCTTAGCATTTGAATTGTCATACTATGATTTAACTTTAGATAACCAAATTGCATCTACAACATTAACCCGTTTATTAAAAGATGAAAGTGACAGTGGCTCATCAACTGCAATTATTCGTGACGCAGATGGTAAGATTGATGTTGCTTACAGTTTTGACCGTAATATGGCAAGTTTAGAAACTTCTGGTTTCGATTTTAAAGCATCATATTCAATTGATACTGAGTATGGCGACTTTGGTATTAAAACCGAGCTTGGTTATGTACAAGATTTCAAACAGACATCTGAACCTGGTGAAGCTGCTTTTGATTATGCAGGATTACAAGATTATCCAGAATATCGTGGTAACGTGAATTTAGCGTGGACTTCTGGTGATATGAGTGCTGCATGGACTACTTATTATATTGGTTCACAAGAATCTGGTAATGAAGAGTATGGCACCGATTATCTTGCGGATATTCCTTCGTATTTCAAGCATAACATCCAGTTTTCTTACTATCATGCTTGGAATGGTAAAGTCACACTTGGTGTAAATAACTTGCTAGATGAAGAAGCTCCTTCATGGTATGACGGATCTGTAGGTTGGCGTGATGTGAACACTGGTTTATACGATGTTTTAGGTCGTACAGTGTTCTTTAAAATTCAACAGTCATTCTAAGCCATTGGTTTGAAATAATGTGTTGAACACGGTTGAAATACCAAGTTAAATATATTTATTAAAATAAAAACCCACCTTTCAAGAAGGTGGGTTTTTTTATATATTATGGGCTGATTTATTCAGTTCAAAACCATTAAACATGGTGTTCAATTTTTCCGCTTGAAGTTTCAATTATTTTTTATTGTGTACGAACCGATTTAGATAAGTGTTTTCAGCTCCTAGTTTTTATAGTGTAGTTTTGAATCAATATGAAAATTTTTAGATTGCTAACCATTATCTCATGCAGTCATTACAGCATATCCATGTCATGACAGTGATAATTTAAATTATTCAACTACACACTTAATTCAACTTAGAAGACAACGTCAATTTTGTTCTTAAGTTGAGTGTTTAAATCAGATTAAGCAAATGAGATGGCCTATTGGTTTTATTTGCCCTAATCGCAGTTGTGAGCATGGATATGAGCTTGCAATTCCTAATGTATATGAATGTACCAATGTCCTAAACAAACATCGGTAACAGCAGATACAATATTCTACGGTAGTCCTATTTCGTTAATTAAGTGGTTATGGACTATCAATTTTTTAGGCTCAGATAAAGAGAGTATTTTGGTATTGAAATTCAGTAAACTTATATATGTCAATTGGCGCGCTTTATACTAAGTCAACTGGGAACTGTAATAGCTATCGAGACAGTTTATATTGGCTTTTAGGTGTCATTGAAATTGATGATGCCGAGGTAGATGGCAAATGAAAGAGGAAGAGTGGATGTGGCACAGAAGGTAAAACGTCTGTTTTAGTTTCAGCAGAAAATAAAAAGGGAAAGAGAAGAATTTATTGCTATGCAAGCATAGAACAGCGTTTGCCATGATAACGTTGGAAGTTTATTGTAAAGCACTTAGATATACAGTATGAAGTTTATACCGACGGCTTGCCTGCTTTGAACATTATAGACAAGGCCCAACAATATTAAGCGAGTCTAATACCCTAGGCGCTTATTAATGAATGGCTCCCTTGGGTAAATCTTGGGTAAATATTGCCATTGGTAATTTAAAAGCGTTTATAGTTTGAACTTTTTAATGGAGCTTCGAGAAAGTATGTATCTTCAAGAATACTGTAGTGAGTACTATTATCGACTCATTCGCAGACAAACGGGGATGCAAATACTCAATAGGCGGTTAACTAGATATAATCCATACGCTGTACATTCACATTGAGCTAATTATATTGGTATGTATGATTAATTAATTGTTTAGTCAAAATGGCAGATGCCATAGGTAATGTGTTTAAACGAACATATGAAGATCGAATAAAGAAAGACCTTAAATGTTAAAATTAGATTGTAAATCAATAGTTTGATTGGATTTTTGATCATGTTTGATGAGGCGGCAGCTCAGGATTGTGATTTAATACATTTCGTTACTCAATTTTTTAAAGCTTGATTATTTTGGCCTGTTACAAAGAAGTTAGAATTTATTGAATTTATTACAGTACAAATGGATACGTTAAGACTAAGATTGACCGAGTTGGTCAATGCCGGATTGCATGAAATTAAATTGGCAAAATTTATTGCTAAGTTTCACGAAAACAATATGATTTTAAATGAACTTAAAGTATTAAATAATGAACAAAATGAAGTCTTAGGTTGGTATTTACATGGTTCAAAATTTGTTTAGTAATGCAAAAAAAGATAAATACAGTGTATTGTTGTATTGTCATTTTTGTTTAACTACATGAATAAAAACAAATAATATTTTTCGCTTAGCATTAAATTACGACACATTTATGTCGAAGACGTTTAATTATTAACCTTTCGTCAACATTGACGACTCTAACTGCTCTTTCCACAAGTTTTTAAACTTTTCAAATGTTGACACAGGTCAACATTTTGTGAAATGATGCCAACGGGTCTGCGCCTTAATCAGCGTAGAAAAGGGAAGAAAAACTAACAATCACAAGAAAAAGACGTACTTAGTGAAATGGTATTGATTAACAAATTTAGATCATGACTGTTTTATCTTAGTTGAACTTTTTAATTCACTTCAAATTGGTTGGGAACTATGTCCAAGGTAAGCAATAGAACAAAAATCGCTACTGCACTTGTTGGCGCTCTGGCTTTAGCTGGTAGCAACTTCGTTGTTGCAGATCCTCTAGCTGACGTACAAAAAGCTGATAGCAGCCTAAATGCTGCTTCTGCTGCGTCGCAAAAGAAAGTCGACAAATATTTTGACCAAGCACAAGACATGCTTTTTGAGTATGGCAGCGTTGCTGATGAGCGTGAATCATTGAAGTCATACAATGATTACGTTGCAGGCTTGGTAGCTGATCAACAAAATTCACTTGATTTAATTCAAACAGATATCAATGGTGTAGATAAACTTCGCCAAGGTGTTGTGCCATTAATGTTTAAAATGGTGGATGCCTTAGAACAGTTTGTAAATTTAGATTTACCTTTTAATTCGGAAGTTCGTCATAACCGAGTTAACAATTTAAAAGATATTCTTAACACTGCAGAAGTTACATTGGCAGAAAAATATCGTCTTATCTTGGATGCATATAGCATCGAGCGTGAGTATGGTAACTTCGTTGCTGTTCATACAGGTAAACTAGATCTAGATGGTAAAGAAGTGCTCGTTGATTTCTTTAACCTAGGTAGAGTGGCACTTTATGCACAAAGCTTAGACCAGAAAATTGCATGGATGTACGATGCCGATGCGAAGTCTTGGAATAAGTTAGACGATAGCTACCTTCGTGACATTACTAAAGGTATCCGCATTGCTCGTAAGCAAGGCGCACTAGACCTATTCGCATTACCAATTCCTGCTGCGGAGACTGCACAATAATGAAGAAGTTAATTACAACAGTGCTATTGGCTGCAACTTTCTCTTTAACAGCTGGTATGGTTTCTGCTGCAGATGCACCAAAAACTATCAGTCAACTGTTACAGCAAGTTAAAGCCGATCGAGCAAGCGAAGGCAAAACTAACGCTAAGCGCGAAAGAGAGTTTCAAGCTGAACGTGGTGACAAAGCGGCATTGCTTAAACGTGAAAAAAATGCTCTCGCTGCTGAAAAGCAACGTGGAAAAGATTTAAACCAAGCATTCTTAGACAACGAGCGTAAAATCGCTCAGTTAGAAGAAGATTTAAAAACAGCTCAAGGTGACTTGGGTGAAATGTTTGGTGTTGTTAAAGGTGAAGCCGGTGATTTTTCTGGTAAATTAGCAGCGTCTAACATTAGTGCTCAGTACCCAGGTCGCGATGCTTTTATTGCTGAACTAGGTGCTCGTAAATCACTGCCTAAAATTGAAGAGTTAGAGCAGTTTTGGGAAGCTCAGTTATTTGAAATGGTTCAATCAGGGAAAGTTGTTAAGTTCAATGGTGCGGTAACGGCTATTGATGGCAACGTTATAGACACCCCGATTTATCGTGTTGGACCATTCAACTTAACTGCTCAAGGCAAATATGTTGTTTACAAGCCAGAACTTAACTTAATCCAGCAGTTATCACAACAACCTGAAGGTTACCAAGTTAGTGCCGTTGCTGATTGGGAAAAAACCACGTCTGGTGTTGCTCCTTTCTATATTGATCCGGCTCGTGGCGTGTTATTAAACATCTTCACTAACAAAGCTAGCTTAGAAGATCGTATCGAAGCGGGTGGTCCAATTGGTTATATCATTATTGGTCTATTAATATTAGGTGCCATAATCGCTCTTGAGCGTTTAGTCACTCTGACTATTATTAGCGGTAAAGTTAACCGTCAACGTAAAAATATCGATAATCCTGGTAACAATGCTTTAGGTCGTATCCTAAAAGTTTATCAGTCAAACAAAGATGTTGATGTTGAAACGCTTGAGTTGAAACTTGATGAAGCTATCTTAAAAGAAACGCCGGCTTTAGAAGCTCGTATTTCAATCATTAAAGTTATTGCTGCTATTGCTCCTATGATGGGTCTACTAGGTACAGTTACTGGTATGATTGCAACCTTCCAATCAATTCAGTTATTCGGTACTGGTGACCCTAAATTGATGGCTGGTGGTATTTCTATGGCACTTATTACAACTGTGCAGGGTCTTGTTGCTGCGTTGCCTCTAATGTTGTTACACGCAATCGTTGTTGCTCGTAGTAAATCAATTGTTCAAGTTCTTGAAGAGCAAAGTGCTGGTATTATTGCAGAACATGCTGAGAAGAGGGCTGACTAATGATGCTAATCCTGATGGACGTATGGGATTCCGTCAGGGGCTTCATGGCCTCCGGAGGCGATGTCCTCTGGTTGGTTGCAGCTGTGCTATTCCTAATGTGGGTATTAATGCTTGAACGTTACTGGTATCTAAATTGGATATCACCAAAGCAACATCAAGCCGTGATCGCCTCGTGGGAAGCAAGAGAAGAAACAACTTCTTGGCACGCTCACCGTATCCGTGAAGCTTGGGTATCCCAAGCGAAGCAAGATTTGAATGCACGTATGCTGTTAATCAAAACCCTAGTGGCAATTTGTCCAATGATTGGTCTATTAGGGACTGTAACCGGTATGATTTCAGTATTCGATGTGATGGCAGTTCAGGGGACGAGTAATGCTCGTTTAATGGCCGCTGGTATCTCTATGGCCACAATGCCGACAATGGCAGGAATGGTTGCAGCGCTATCGGGTGTTTTCTTTAGCACTCGTTTAGACTCAAAAATGAGAATCAGTTTACAAAAGCTAAAAGACAGCATGCCTCACCACTAGAGAGAGATTGAACATGGCACGTAAGAAGCATTCCACTATGGAAGAGGAAGCGCAAATTGATATGACCCCGATGCTAGACATCGTGTTTATCATGCTGATCTTCTTCATTGTAACAACATCATTTGTTAAGCCTTCAGGCTTAGACTACAACAAGCCTAAAGCGTCACAGGCTACGTCTAAACCTTCGGCAAACATCTTTATTGGTGTCAGTAAAACTGGCGTCATTATGATGGAAAACCGTCAGGTTGATATCGAACGTGTAACGGCTAACGTAGAACGTATGCTAGCGGAAGCACCAGAAGCAGCAGTACTTATTCAAGCAGACAAAGACGCTTTACATGGTGTCGTTGTTAAGGTTCTTGATAATGTAAAAGCTGCCGGTATTGACAAAATTTCAATATCAGCGGGGAATGAGTAATATGCTAAGAGCACTCGTATCAATTATCATTGGTGCCGCAGTGACTTTCGGGCTGTTTGCTTTCATGGCTTTCCTAGTCGGCGGCGGTGCACAACGCAACGATGAGTCAGCGGACACACCTGTTATTGAAATTACGATGGATAAACAGGATTCGAAGGCACAGAAAAAACCAAGGGTTACTCCTGAGCCACCTCCACCACCGGAGCAGCCACCTAAGCCGGATACTACTCCGCCTGATTCATCATCTAATATTGACACTAATATGTCGTTCAATATGGGTGGTATCCAAGCGGGCGGACCAAGTACTGGTTTTAAACTCGGTAACATGATGACTCGTGACGGTGATGCGACTCCTATTGTTCGTATTGAGCCTCAGTATCCAATTGCTGCTGCACGTGATGGTAAAGAAGGTTACGTTCAACTGTCTTTTACTATTAACGAACTTGGCGGTGTGGAAGACGTTACTGTCATCAAGGCTGAACCTCGACGAGTATTCGATCGTGAAGCTGTTCGCGCTTTGAAAAAGTGGAAGTACAAACCAAAGATTGTTGATGGCAAACCATTAAAACAACCTGGTATGACAGTTCAATTGGACTTCACATTAGAGAAAGGAGGTAGATAATGCGTATAGTTACTAGTATCGCTACAGCGTTATTACTTTCAGTCTGTGGAAGTGCATTATTGTCTAGCACTGTAGTTGCTGCCGAGAAGTGTGAAATTGATAAACGTCAATCTCGTGCTGTTGGCGCAAGCGCTGCAAAAAAAGTTCAAAAATCTTTTGAAGCATATACTGAAGGTAACTTAGACGAAGCAATTTCAATTTTGCTTGAGGCTAATGCTAACAACGATTTCGACAAAGCGTATGTCGACCGTATGTTAGGTAACTTTTATGCTGAAAAAGGTCAGATGAAAACAGCGATAAAGTATTTAAAGACTGCTGTTGATGCTGATATTCTTGGTGGTACAGATCATGCTGCAACAATGCGTTTGTATGCAGATTTATTACTACAAGAGAAACAATTTAAAGAAGCAATTCCATATTATTATAAGTGGATGGAGTTTACCTGTAAGTCTGATGCACAAATGTATCGTCGAATAGGTATTGCCTACACTGAGTTAAAAGAATGGAATAAAGTACTTCAAGTAGCAGATAAAGGTTTATCTTTATCTGACACACCTGATAAAGGTTTATATCAGATGAAGTTAACCGCTTACTTTAACCAGAAAAAGTACAAAGAAGCCGTTAAAGTGTTAGAAACGATGGTACCTTTGTTCCAAGATGACAAACGTCTCTGGGTTCAGTTAGCTCAGTTTTACTTAATGACTGAAGACTATGATAAATCACTAGCGACATATGATTTAGCATATAAAAATGGCTTTTTAGAGACAGACAGTA
Source organism: Shewanella polaris (assembly GCF_006385555.1). NCBI lineage: Bacteria > Pseudomonadati > Pseudomonadota > Gammaproteobacteria > Alteromonadales > Shewanellaceae > Shewanella > Shewanella polaris. The sequence continues at coordinate 1,544,470 of NZ_CP041036.1, forward strand.
ACATTACTCGTTTGGCTCAATTGTTAGCACAAAAAGGCTCGCCTTATAAAGCTGCTACCATTTTTGAAAAGCATATAAAGTCAGGTCTAATTGCTGAAAACGCGAAAAGTTTAAAAACTCTAGCTGGTTTTTATCATAATGCTAAAGAGCTAAAAGAAGCTGCTTACTACTATGGTAAAGCTGCCGCAATTAGCAATGAGGGTGATTTGTATTTAAAACAAGGTCGTATTCTTGCTTTAGATCAAAAATACAATGACGCTATACCAGTGCTTAAAAAGGCACTTGATGCGGGTATTGATAATCCTGGTGAAGCTCAGTTTGAGCTAGCTTTAGCATACTTAAGCCTTAAAAAGTACAAGTCTGCTTATAAGCGAGCATTACTTGCCGCTAATGATAAGAAGACAGAACGAAGTGCTAAGAGCTATATTTCTTATATTAAAGATAAAGCTCGGATGCATAACGTAACGCTTTAGTTGTCATCTCGATTAAAAAAAGCCCCTTTATGGGGCTTTTTTATTAGCTTATAAAACCATTTAATCATTTATGTTAACTGACGTGTTGCATTTATATTGCTGTATCGGTTCAAAAGGTTGCAGTTTTTAGAGCATTTTGGGGTGAACTGAGCAAGTTTAATTGTTAGTTTATGTGTATTTACTGAAGTTTTGTTTCATGTAAAGCAAGGCATGGATACAATGAATAAATTGTCTGGTGTTGCCCATCATAAAGAATGAGCATCAATATTTTAACATTGATTGATAATCTGCATTAAGGCAAGCATGCGTGTCTAGTCTATAAAACTGAAAGCGCTTCTTCATGCATTTTAAATTAATAATGATAGCCAATGTATCACTAGGTGCAGGATGATCAAAAAGGTTCAATTGCCGCGTGACATCAACTTGACATTTTGAGCATGAATTTGTAATCAATACAGTGTTAATTTTATATTCATGTGTATTGTGTTTGGCTTATATCAATAACAATGACTAAAAGTTTAATTATCACTTAGCTTTAATGATAACCATAACAAACTAACATATTACTGCTAACTATATGACTTTAGGTCTAATATTGCCCTAGTTAATGTGTATTAAGGAATCATAAAAATGAATAAAACATTATTGGCGCTTAGTGTGTCCTTACTATTGGCCGCTCAAGGTTGTTCAGATGGCTCAACAGTTTCTCCTGCTTCAGAATCTGCCTCAAAGTCTAGCGCTGCAGTGATGACTCAATCTGCTTCAGAGCAGTATTTAGCGATGGCAGATAATTTTTTTAATGATCAATTAAAGCTTGAACCTATTTATGCCACTTTTGTGGGTGTTAATGATTATAACGACCAATTTGGTGGCGCATTAACAGAAGAATATTTAAAGGCCCGTCATGACTTAAATAGTCAATATTTTAGTCAAGCTAAATCCATCGATGCAGATAAGCTACCAGCTTCGCTTAAGCTCAGTTACGACATGTTTATTTATGATCGTAATATGGAGCTCATCGGTGAAACTTATCCAGAGCATTTTTTACCTATCAATCAGTTTTATAGCACAGTGTTTACTATGGTGCAGTTAGGCAGTGGTGAGAGTGCTCAACCATTTAAAACCGTCAAGGATTACCAAAATTGGCTGTCTCGATTACACGGATTTATTAATTGGACTAAGTTAGCTCAGCAACGTATGGATGAAGGTATTGCCAGTAAAGTTGTATTACCTAGAGTGCTTGTCGAACGGATAATTCCTCAGCTAGATGCCCAACTTGTTAAAGATGCCAAGGACAGCTTTTTTTATTCGCCGATAAATTTACTGCCTGAGGATTTTACGACTGAGCAAAAACAGCAATTAACTAATGAGTATACTCAGCTGATTGAAAATGAGTTATTACCCGCATTAACTCAATTGCGTGACTATGTAAAAAACGATTATTTGCCAAATTCTCGTGCCTCAGATGGTTGGTGGGGGTTACCGAATGGTAAAGATTGGTATCAACACTTAGCAAATAGCCATACAACAACAACCTTGTCAGTGGATGAAATTCATCAAATTGGTTTATCAGAAGTGGCCCGCATTCTATCTGAAATGGATAAGGTAAGGGAACAGGTTGGTTTTAAAGGCGATCTTACAGAATTTTTCGCATCTTTGTCTTCAGAACCACAATACTTTTTTACTGATAAACAAGATCTTATTGATGGTTATATGACTATTAAAGCGCATATCCATCAGGTGTTACCTAAGTATTTTAATGTAATGCCTAAAGCTGATTACATTGTTAAACCAGTAGAAAGTTTCCGTGAAAAATCTGCTGCCGGTGCATCTTACGAATCACCAGCTGTGGACGGATCTCGTCCTGGTATTTTTTATATCAATACGTATAATTTAAAAGCTCAGCCCAAATGGGGTATGACAACGCTTTCGTTACACGAAGCTTCACCTGGTCATCACTTTCAGATTTCGATAAAACAAGAGTTAACTGATATTCCACAATTCCAACGCTTCCAAGGTTATACCGCATTTGAAGAAGGCTGGGCGTTGTACGCAGAATATTTAGGTATTGAAATGGGTTTATTTAGCGATCCATACCAATATTTTGGTAAATTATCAGATGAGATGTTACGAGCAATGCGATTAGTTGTTGATACAGGACTTCATGCAAAAGGATGGAGCCGTGAGCAAGCTATTCAATACATGATGGATAATTCGCCGATGGCAGAATCCGATATCATTGCTGAAGTTGAACGTTACATGGCTATTCCTGGTCAAGCATTGTCATATAAAGTCGGTCAATTGACTATTTTAAGACTACGTGCTGATGCTGAAAAAACGCTCGGTGATAAATTTGACCTTAAAGGTTTTCATGATCAATTATTAACATCAGGCTCGTTGCCTATGGCTGTGATGGAAAACAAAATTGCAGATTGGATTAAAGCAGAATCCACAAAATAAACATGACACAAATGTGATGACTTTATTGTGTCATCATATTGTCATTATGTTAATGTTACCTTTTTAATACAGTATATTTTTGGAGCCATATTATGGTACAAGCAACCGCTAGACACCTATTAGTTAGTACTCAAGAACAATGCGAATCTCTCAAGCAACAGATTGAATCTGGTGCTGATTTTGCTGATATCGCGAAGGCAAATTCTTCTTGTCCATCAGGCGCACAAGGTGGTGATTTAGGTTCTTTTGGACCCGGTATGATGGTCAAAGAGTTCGACGAAGTTGTCTTTAGTGCCCCGTTAAATGTTGTTCAAGGACCTGTTAAAACTCAATTTGGTTTTCATTTACTTGAAGTCACTAGTCGCAGCTAGTCTCAATTGATTATGTAATAATTAATGGCAGCTTAAGCTGCCATTTTTTTAATAAGTAAATGGATAATATATGGACATAAATCTTTATAGTGATCGTTTGAAATTACGAAATTTACAGAGTAATGATTGGAGTGATTTTTTACGCTTACATTTTGATGAAAGTATCAATCAATATATACGAAACATTGAATCTGAATCGGATATAATATCTAAGTTTGAACAACGTAAAGCTGAGTGGTTATTTGAAACCGGAGACTGGTTATCGCTGATCATCGAACGAATCGACACTAATGAGTTTGTCGGACTGATTGGTTTTAGATGCGATGATGGAGAATTGAGAAGAGCTGAAGTTGGTTATCTCATAGCTCCAGAACAACAAGGTTTAGGGTTTGCAACGGAAAGCCTACGAACGGTAACCGATTGGGGCGCGTTACAATTTAAGATGCATAAATATATTGGACTTTGTGCTCAACAAAATACCGCTTCACGTAGGGTTCTTGAAAAGATTGGTTTTGTACTAGAAGGAACATTAAGACAAAATAGCTGTATTGATGGCATATGGTTAGACGATTGTTACATGGGGTTATTGACTGCTCAAAGAGAATAACAATTATTTACTTTTTACTTCATACCTCTATTTCTTCTTCAAATAAATCTCCTTTCTGCTGTATTCTAGCGTGCTTTTGTCACATAATACGTAATACAAGTGAAAACTATTCTCGTTAACAAGTAAAACTTTGATCTAGATTGGAGTTTAACTTATTTAGTTCGGATAAAATTTTTGACGTTATCAATGTTGTTGAAGGTAGTGTTACATGAAGCTGAGTGAACTTAAGCCAGGCGATCAAGCGATTATCTCTGAAATCGGTCAATTAACGTTACCGCAAACTGTTAAGCGTAAATTATTATCTATGGGCATAACGCCTAACACCCATTTTAATTTTATACGCAGAGCCCCAATGGGGTCTGGTGTTGAATTAAATTTGCGTGGCAGTAAATTATGTATGCGTTGTGATTTAGCAGATATTATTGAGGTAGATCTAAAAAATGACTAAACAATTTCACTGTGTCACCGTGGGTAATCCCAATGCAGGTAAATCGACTCTTTTTAATGCTCTTACTGGTGCAAGCCAACAGGTTGGTAATTGGTCGGGTGTTACCGTAGAAAAGAAAACCGGTAAAATTAGCTATTCTGATGCAGATATTTTTCTTACCGATTTGCCAGGGATTTATGATTTGTTACCCGCAGGCAATAGCTGTGACTGTTCATTAGACGAACAAATTGCCCAAGCTTATCTTTCGGAACAACAAGTGGATGCCATCATCAATTTGGTTGATGCCACTAACGTTGAGCGTCATCTATATTTAACCACGCAATTACGTGAGTTAGGTATTCCTATGATTGTTGTCATTAACAAAATTGATGCAGCCAAAAAGTTGGGGATAGTTATTAATGCTGATGACATGTCTAAACGTTTAGGTTGTCCTGTCGTTGCTATTTGTTCACGTAAACAAGCTGATGTCGAAAAACTACAGGCTGAAATATTTTCATTATTGAAAAAAGATGACACAACGCCATCGTTAATGTTGCAGTATCATGCTGATATTGAAACAAGTATAACGGCACTACAAATGCAAAATCAAACCCAAGGTCTTGCTGAGTTAAGCCGTGGACAGGCGCTTGCTATATTAGCTAACAGCCATGGTAAAGGTTGCGGTACCAGTGAAGTACAATTACA